>CAYUZF010000131.1:7345-14973 GCA_964449615.1 uncultured Aureispira sp. | reverse complement strand
CGTTCGATGGCCCCTACCCACAATTCCAAATCAGGATTAACAGGGTTTTTTATAAAAACAGGCACATCCACCCCCTGCAACGCGTCGGCAAGTGCTTGCACTGCAAAGGGGTTGACGGTAGTCCGCGCCCCAATCCACAAAGCACTCACTTCGTGTTCCAGTGCTGCTTCGACATGCGCAGGGATTGCCACTTCACAACAGGTCGGTAGGCCTGTCTCTGCACCCGCCTCTTGTAACCACGGCAGAGCCATAGCCCCCAAACCTTCGAAGGAGCCAGGGCGTGTGCGCGGCTTCCAAATACCTGCCCGCAACATATCTACCCCCAGTGGAGCGATTTGACGGCAAGTTGCCAGTACCTGCTCCCGCGTTTCCGCGCTACAAGGACCAGAAATCAAAAAAGGACGCTCAGGATGGCGTTGTATGTTTAAATCCCAGTCAACAAGGGGTAAAAAATCCATAAGAATAAAAAGTAGGTAAAAGAATAGAAACACTAGAGCGCCTTCAAAAGTTGTTTTAAGGTGGTGCAACCAACGAATTTAGCAAGTCCAACAAATGGCGTTGCTCCGAGCGAACAGAATAGCGTTCCAGAACCGTTTGGCGAGCGCGTTGCCCCATTTGTTGCCGCAGCTCAGGGTTTTCAATCAAGCGCGCAAGTTTGTCTACCCAATCTTGGGTATCCGTCGCCAAAAAACCATTGACTCCGTCTTGGACTACCGTTGCATTGACACCCACATCAGAGAGTACAGCTGCTTGTTCTAAAGACATGTACAACAAGCCCTTCAGGGCGCATTTGCCTTTGGTCCATTCGTCATCGGGCAAGGGCATAATACCAATGTCAATTTCTGATAATTCTTGGACTTCGCTGGCACTTGACCAAGCGACCCCCTTTATATTCAACTCTTCGTTGTGATAAGAGGCATCCCCAATCACCTTAAAATAAATGCGCTCGCCGTAGCGCGCTTTTAGAATACGCAGGGCAGGCAACGCATATTCAAAGTAAGGAATGGTAGAAAAACTGCCACTCCAACCGATGCAAATGGCTTCTTGATCTGCTTGCGGGATGCGTTTGTAATTATCGGTGTCGACTACTGTGGGAACTAAGGCTACTTGTTCATTAAACTGCTCTGCGTAGTTGGCCAAATAGGCGTTGCCCGCCAAAATTAAATCCGACAAGGCGATCAATTTTTCTGTTTTGCGCGCATCTTTTAAAAAGCTCAACGCTCGATTGCCTGCCGATACCTGTTGCAACCAAATGGCATCGTCAAAATCATAGACCAGCGGAGCGCGCTTGGCCAGTTGCCGTTCAAAAAACACCGTTCCCAACATAAAGGCTTCTCGTTGTACAAAAATCAAATCATAGTCCCCTGCTTTAAACAACAAACCTATTAACAAACACAAACTGCGCAATAAAATGAACGCTTTGGCCCAATAATGCCCCGCGCCATAAAACTTACGGTCGTCCTGTTCGCGAATGAGGTAAAAATACGCCACAGCATAACCCTGCGCTTCCAAATAAGGTTGGAATTGCTCAAAACGGTAGCGTTGAGAAGGAGAGCGATCGGGACGGTGCAGTCCCACAAAAAGAAGTTTTTTCATACCAAGAGACAAAGCTATAAAAAAAATGGAGGAGGAGGTAATTGTAAGATACAAATGCCATAATTGGTTTACTAGTAGAGAGAGGTAAGAGACAATTGCATTTGCTACTTGCCTACGCTTACCAAAATATCTTTGTATATTCGCTTTGCTCAAAAAAGCTTTCTCATCACCATTTACTTCTTAGTCTTTCTTACGCTTTATGAACAGAACAATAAGCCAGCGCATTGTTTTACTCCTTAGCTGCTTCTATTTTGCAGCGCCTTTGTTCGCACAACCCAAATGGCTGCGGGCCACCTACCGCGACGATCCAGCAACAACGATTTGTCTGGGTTGGTCGGGGGCTTTGGGAACCGTGTACTACGACACCATTGACCACGGTAGAACTTACACGGCTTATGCCAACAACCACCCTGTAGACCGCGGGGTGAACCACAAAGGCGAAAGCCATTATTTTGCGCGGCTCAACAACTTACAACCTGGAACGGTTTATTACATGGTCATTCGTTACAATGCCACAGATAGTTCCGACCGCTATTCGTTCAGAACCTTGTCCGATGATCCCAACCAGCCTATTTCCTTTATTTCTGGAGGGGATTCGCGCAAACGCTTGTCTTTCCTCGGTATTGGAGATCCCAATTGTTGGGAAGATGGGTGTCGAGAAACGCGGCAGGATTTAAATACCATTGTAGGACGCGTGCGGCCTGATTTTGTGGCTTTTACAGGAGATTATATTCGTAATTTTGACATTCCATTTACTTCCGACAGCGAAGACGATTGGCGCGATTGGATGGACGATTGGATGCTTTCCATTGGTCCCGACGGACGCATTACGCCTATTATTCACTCTTTGGGCAACCACGAAGATGCAGTAGATTTGGACAGGTTGTTTGATGTATCCAATACTGATATTTATTATGCGACAAATTTTGGAGGAAACTTATTTCGTCTGTATACACTCAATTCTGAAACCGATGCTTGTACCGATGTCATTCAGAAGAATTGGTTCATCAACGATTTGCAACAAAACAGCACCCCCTCTAACACGCCTTACTGGAAAATTGTACAATACCACCAACCCATGGTGCCACACGCCAATTATACCGCCCGTACCGATTTGATTGATTGCTGGGCAAAGGAGTTTCGGCAGTACGGTGTGCGCTTGGCGTGCGAATCCCATGCCCACGTTTTAAAAACAACCTATCCGTTGGTGTACGATACCAGTGCGGTTGTGAGTTACAACAACTTGGTACGGGACGACAGCGCAGGCGCTGTATTTATAGGCGATGGCTCTTGGGGGGCTCCACCGCGTACCGCTTATTCGGCCATTCCCGACGTGACACAAGACGTGGAGCAGCTGAGTGGTTTCTTTTTTGTAAATATAGACAAACAGCGCATTCAGATTAAATCTGTAGTGCCTTATCCTGACAGTATGATAAACGTTCCTCAACTATTGGACGACGATCAAGGTACGTTGTTGCCTGCGGGCGTACCCTTGTGGCGTCCGCCAAACGGTTCGGAGTGTATTATCATTCCCAATTATAACCCAACCATACTTGGCATTGCTCAAACACCAGCCGCCGCAAAGAAAACGGCAACCGTCGCCCCCAATCCCGCACAAAACTACGTGACCATTCAATTCAAAGAATGGCCACAAGAAGCCGTAACGATAGAAGTATACGATGCACGAGGAAAACGTTGCCAAGTTCACCCTAATGTTAGCGACAAAACCTATCAATTAGACGTCTCAGAATTGTGTTCAGGAGTTAATTTTATTAACATTGTAAGTGAGCGGGATGTAGAATCGCATAAAATTATTGTAAGCAAATAAAATAAAGGCCGATCATAGACCCTTTCACGCGCCAGCAAACACCAAAACAGACCGCATGCAAGAAGAAAAAAGATTTTTAAGAGTCGCTTCCTTTAATTTGTTGAATTTAGCGCTGCCAACCACCGTTTTTTACGGCGACCATCAGTATACCGCTGAACAATATGCCCAAAAGAAGGCTTGGATTGCCATGCAGTTGACCAAATTGAACGCCGACTTGATTGGTTTTCAGGAGTTATTTGACGAAGCCGCTTTGCGCGAAATTGTGGAAGCGCATCCTCTTTACCAGGGCGCTACGCTGGTCGTTGGACAACGCAAAGGAGGAAGTCCAGGTGTGGCCTTGTTGTCGCGCTTTCCTGTACAAGCGCAGAGCCACTACACCGATTTTTTGGAGCAATTGGACATAGATGGGGTAGTGGTGCCTTTTGAAAAATTTTCTAGACCGTTGTTGAAAGTGCGCGTAAAATTACAGGAGGGACAAAGCTTAGAAGTTTTTGTTGCCCACCTCAAATCCAAACGCCCTTTGATTCCCGATGGAGCCGACCGCCACGACGCGCTCGAAATTTCAAAAGGCAAAGCCCGGGCTTTGTTGCTGCGCGCTTCCGAATCCAATGCCTTACGCACCATTCTAATGGATACCTTAGAACACCGCGATACCGCCGTGGTGGTACTCGGGGATTTGAACGATACCCACACCGCTGTAACAACGCGCATCATTTCAGGAGAGCAGCCGCCGCGCTATTGGCCCAAAGAACACAAAACCAAAGTTTGGGATACCTTACTTTATCATGCCAAAGACATTCAGGCACGGCAATCTTCCCAAGATGTGTATTATACCCACATCTACAACGGGCACTACGAAAGTTTAGACCACATCATGGTCAGCCAAGAGTTGGTGCGCGAAAACCCGAAGCGCATTGGCCGCGTGGTTTATGTACAATCCTTCAACGATCATGTTATTGATCAGAATTTTGTATCTGGCTCGCCCAACCCCTGTGAATCGGACCACGCCCAAGTTGTGGCAACCATTGAGTTAGAAACAAAAGCGGCAAACTACGAACAAAAGCACACTTAGTAAGTTGATAAAAAGAACAACTTCATTAAAGAGAAAAATAAGATAACAATACTATGGCACTGAAAGAATCAAACATGTTGGCGCTGGGGACTACTGCCCCAGATTTCGCCTTACGCGATACAGTTAGCGGCAAGGAAATGAGTTTGGACGATCTTAAATCGGATAAAGCAACTGTGGTGATGTTCATTTGCAACCACTGCCCTTATGTCATCCACATCAACGAGCAATTGGTAAAACTGGCTACGGAATACCAAGCAAAAGGCGTTGCTTTTATAGCCATCAGCTCCAACGATGTAGAGAATTACCCACAGGACAGCCCCGACAAAATGAAAGAATTAGCCGAGGCCGAAGGCTATCCGTTTCCTTATTTGTACGACGCTACCCAAGTGGTAGCCAAATCGTATGATGCTGCTTGTACACCAGATTTTTATGTGTTTGATGGGGAACTGGCTTTGCGCTATCGCGGACGGCTTGGCCCTTCTCGCCCCAATACGGGCGTTCCTGTGACAGGCGAAGATTTGAGAGCTGCTTTAGATGCACTGTTGGAAGGCCGTGCAGTTGCCGAAAAACAGTATCCAAGTGCAGGATGCAACATCAAATGGAAAAAATAGCAGTTTCAGTTATTTTAGTTGAACAAATAAACGGCGTCGTCTCAAAAATTGGGAGGGCGCTTTTTGTTCCAGAAATAAAACAAAATTTGCAATGAAACAACCTTAAAATTATTGACTTATACTGTTTAGGTAAGGTGGAATTTTACCCCGTTAAAGTTTTCTTTGGAAGTAGTTTGTTTTTACAACAAAAGAAAAAACTGTCTAAAACAAAAAATTTAGTCGACCATTTAAAAGCCAATAAAGAATAGCCCAACACCAATTGATCACCATAAATTTGAGTCGATGCCCTCGTTTCAACCGCCGTTAGAAAACGCTGCCATTTTAACTGTTGTCAAAGCCTATTTGTCTGATAAAGATGCTCTAATACAACCGATCCTTGAACGGGTAGAATTACCCGAATTAATGCCTACAGGCGCTCTTTTTCACGATTTGATGAGTTGTGTGGTAGAGCAGCAAATTCATTATCGCAGTACAAAAAAGACCTTTGAACGCGCCTTAAATAAAGCTGGAATCTCTTTGCTTACTCTCACAAATTTCCCACAATTTGAAGAAAAAGCCCTGTCTACCATGAATTTATCCATTCGAAAACTGGAAACAATACTGCGTGTAGTCCAATATTTTGAAGCACACCCAGCCATAAACTGGCCGCAATTAGAAGAGCAAGAAATAAGGGCGATCTTTAAGAGCATTAAAGGAATTGGTACTTGGACGGTAGAAATGCTGTTGCTCTACAGTTGGGGAAAGCCAGATATTTTTCCCGCTGATGATTATCATCTAAAAAATAGTATGGCAGCACTGTACGGTCTCAATAAAGCAAGTCGGCTCAAAACACAAATGAAAGAAGTCGCTGCCCACTGGGCGCCTTATCGCTCCTATGCAGTACGGTACTTGCTTGCTTGGAAAGAGCAACGTGGTAAAAAGCTGCTGTGAAATACTTTGTTATAGTTTATTTTTACTCCGTCAGTGTTTTATTTCGCTTTCAAATAAGAAGTAGGTAAGGTATCGGTACCTGTTGTAAGCATGAGAGAACACTGTATAGAACTGGGCTAAAAACGCTTCAATTGGGCTGAAAAAACAAAAATAACCTAAAAAAAACAGTTTTTTAACAACTTTTCTTGCCGCAGCGGTAACAAAAAGCGCCAAAAAATCATAAACCTATAGACGCTTGTTTTTCAGGGATAAAAAACAAGCGCTGCTCTAAAGCCTAGATGGAAATAGGTTACTAGATCATAGCTAACATGCGAAAGCGATACTCAACGGTAGGGAACATAGGCCGTGTGTATCGCTTTTTTTATTCAATTTTTAAAAGCAGTAGTAGTAATAACTTGCTGGTAGAACTACTCAATTTTTTTAACAATAAAAAGACGAATTTAAACAGGGAAGAGAGAAACAAAAGGAGTGGTTTTTGTTTGATAATCAAGAGAATTATTAAGATAAGAACTAAGAAGATGAAGCAATCAGGCAAAGCGGATTTAATGTTATTGGGAGGTGCGATTCCCAATTGGTTGTTTGATCGAATGACCAAATTGAGTTTGCCTATGGTGGAGGCGATTATTGAGGAACATGGGCAGCAAGGATTTTTGAGCCGTTTGGCAGATCCTTTTTGGTTCCAGAGTTTTGGGGCGGTGATTGGCATGGATTGGAATTCTTCTGGGGTGACTACGGCCATTATGCGGGCGCTCAAAAAAGCCATCAACCCACATGCGCGGCAATTGGGGGTGTTTGTTTGTGGCGGTAAAGGCAAAGAATCGACTCGAACACCGCAAGAGTTGTTGCGCATTGGAGATCGCGTAGGGTTGGACGCCGATTATTTGACTTATTGCAGTAAGTTGAGCGCAAAGGTGGACAATACGGCGGTGCAGGATGGGTTTCAGTTGTATATTCACAATTTTATATTGAGTACACAAGGGGATTGGACGGTGATTCAACAGGGGATGAAAACCAGCGACCAGAGTGCAAGGCGTTACCACTGGCATTCAGAGGGCTTGACCTCTTTTGTAGAAGATCCGCAGGCGGCTATTTGTGGCGATGACCAAGGGTTGATTCTCAATTTAGCAGACAAACAGGCGCTGCCTACACAAAAAGCTATTTTAAGCTTGACCGACGAAAGTCCTGCCAAAACCATCAAAGAATTGCCTAAATTGCTGCTGTCCAAACGTCCGACAATGACTTCTAAAGATGTTGATTTGAAGCGTCTGGGAAGTATTTTGTGGTTGGCAGAGGAGCAGCAAACCAACAGTTTTGAAGAGTTGTTGCTGCTCAAAGGAATGGGGCCGCGCACCTTGCAAGCACTGGCCTTAGTGAGTGAGGTCATACACGGAACGCCCGCCCGGTTTAGCGATCCTGCGCGTTATTCTTTTGCCCATGGTGGCAAGCGCGGTACGCCGTTTCCTGTTTTGACGAAAGTCTACGATGAAACAATCCAAACGTTGAGCCATGCTGTAGAACGAGCAAAAATGGGGCAAACAGACAAAGCGACTGCCCTTAAAAAACTTCATAAAATTGCGGAGAAAGCAGAAAG
>CAYUZF010000131.1:3258-7335 GCA_964449615.1 uncultured Aureispira sp. | reverse complement strand
TTACGGCACACGACAATTTTGAGCAGTTTGTAAACAAAGAGCGCCGCGAAGCCTACCGCTACGGCGGACGTACCCAGAAGGGGTTTGTTCCACCACCAAGCGGACAATTAAATTTGTTTGATTAGCGCAAGCGTAAGAATAAAATGGCTTTTATAGCACTTTTTTAAAGCGGTTGGTGTTTCTTTGTGGTAGAACAACACGTTCAATTTTAATACACACAAAAAAGAACAGCATGAACCGCTTTTTTTTATGCGCTTTTGCATTTTTACTTTTAGGGCTGGGTGCTTGCAACAACGACACACCTAACGACAACAACAACCGCGCTGCGCTCTCCGAAGAAGACCAAGCTTTAGTAGACAACATCAAAATGTCTGCACCTGTCACCCTAGAACCCCAGCCTGTATTTGACCAAAGTCAACTCAACGACAATGCGTTGGGGCTTTGCATGCAGTTCAAGAGTCTGCGCAACGGCAACCGAACGGAAATTTTTAACAAACTAGAACCCCTACTGCCCAATTGCCCTACCGAAATGGGGGCAGACAACACTACCAAAGCTAATTTTGACGAGGCTGTTCAGCGTATGCGCTACGAGGATTTGGTAGAGTTGCTGGGCGAACCTGACGAAGCCGATACGCAGGGAACCTTTGCGTATTACTTAACGGACGACGAGGGGTATAAGGTGGTATTTTTGTCTGATGAACAAGGGAACATCGCTTGCCGTTATTACGAAGGCAACAGCTAAAATTTATTGCGGATGGGGCATTCTAAGCCAAGTATAGAAAACATAGAAGCGTACCGCACAAAGGTACCTGATACGACAACGCTGATTGGCGACAAAGCTGATTACGAGGCGTTGCCTGCGCATTGGCAAGAACAAATTGTGTTTTACAATCAAGCGGGAAGCGATTTTTTATACGATTATTGGGAACACAGCAACTTGGTCACAGGGCCGCTGTACCAACCCTTTTTGAACAGTCCTTTTCCCTACCAAAGTGCTTGTTCTATCTTGGAAAATGGACAGCATAAAAAATGGTTGTACGAACGGGGGATTGCCTTTGGGCATTGGGTGTGGGCATTGTCCAATTTTAGTGCTACGGCTTGTTGTTTGACTTGGAAAATGGTCTTGAAGCTGCAAGACGCCCTGTTTGTGGGGGACGATGTGGTTTTGTTTGATGAAAGCTTGCAATGGTGCTTGTTTTACTACCACGAAGATTGTTTTTTTTGGAGCAGTCGGACTAGAGCATAGATTCCGCCTTAAAACAAATTGCCGTCTTGCTCGCCAAGTCGCCAAAAATCTCGTCCGTTGCGGAGGACAATTTGCAACCCGTGTTCTTCTTGCCAGGCACAGTCGCATAAGAGTTGGAGGTAGACATCTTTGGTGCGCTGGTAGCGGTCTTTAGTCACCACAATTTCGGTAGGTGTGAGGTAAGGCCAGACTTTCTCGGGCTGGGTGAGTTCTTGTAGCCAAAGGCAGTTATCTAGGGCTTTTTCCATCCAAGCGGGGCGGTTTTTGGTGCGACTAAAAGTGTCTATGGCGTCTAAATAGCCTACCATTTCGTTGTAGTGTTGCCAATTCTGAAACGCGTGTTGGGCGGTGGTTTGGCGAAGCTCGGCGGAGCAGTTGAAAAAATGCTGCAAGGCCTTGTCTGCTGTTGCAGTTGTTAGTTGGTTGTTGAGCATCAAGCGATATCGAACAGGTTGTTGCTCAAAAAAAGGCGTTGGCACAGGCGCACTAAACCATTCGTTTCTGCCGCGCCAAGAAAATTGCTGGTCGGGTTGCAGTTGACCTAAGATAGTGGATTGCATAGAATGTTATTTAGTGGCGGGCAACGCTGCAGCATGCTTGCGCAAAAGTGGGGTTAATTGCAGAGCGCCTAAGCGCGAAACATGGTCGCCATCGGGTGTGTAAGCCTCGTCGGGCAGTTCGAGCGTGGATAAATCGTAGACAGAAATGTTGTACTTGGTTAAAAAGTCATCGAATTGTTCTTGGTAAACTACAGGCACTTGCTGGCGGTAATAAGGATGCAAAGGCGTATTGAGTCCAATCAATTGTACGTTGTTTTTTTGGCAAAGTAGAATGATTTTTTCTAAATATTGGATGTTTAGATCCGAAAATTCAAACAACTTGTCGTTCTCGTAGAATTGCTTTTTTAGCCGCTTATTCATGAATGTTTCCTCGGCTCTACGATCTACAAAATCATTAGAAAAGCCTCCTCTATACGCTTTGTAATCTCCTTTTTCTATAATTCTTTTTCCCTGTTTTATAGCTGCTTTAGCAAGGGGCAATAGGTGGTCTTTGTTCCACAAAAATAGTAGGGCTTGCTGCTCTGCAGGCAGCAAATAAAAATAGCGAGGAATAATGGAGGCTGCCTTATCACCAGCAACTACACGGTCGTACCCTCCAGAGAAATTATGTACACCCAAGCCCAAATACACCCGCTGGATATTGGAATTGTATTTCAATAGTGTTTTTAATTTATAATAGGAAAAGTAGTACGGCTCTGAGTTGTCTGCAATATTTAAACTATTGGGCAACAAACTATCCTGAACCGCTACTTTTACGTGAGAATCGCCGAGGTAAAGCGTCGTAATCTGTTCTCCCAGTTGGTGGTTTTGAGGCTGTTGGTTTACATGGTACACAAAAAATCCGAAAGCGCTCAAAACGAACACCAGAGGAATACCTGCCACCCACAAGGTTTTTTTTATAAAATGTTTAAGCACAGTTTCTAGAATTGAAAATAAATAAACGTTTGTTCTTGCCCCCCAAACCATAAAATAGCGGCCAATAGCGCGTAGTAAAAGCCGTATCTAAAAATGGGTTTCCACGTCAGCCCCAGCGCCTGAATCGCGTATTGGCGTTCTCTACCCAGCCACTCAATGCCCATAAAAACAGCGATTAACAGAAAAATCTTCTTAGGCAAAACGGTTCGTCCCGTTTCTACTTCCAACACACCAGGCATTTCAAACAGGGAACTGGAAAAAATACCCTGAATATAAGCAAAAGCGTCTCCAATACTATCCGCTCTAAAAAAAATCCAAGCAAAAACAGTAAGCGTAAAAGTAAGCCCCATTTGTACCAACTCCCTAAAAGAGGGCAGCAAGCGCCCCTGTGCGACCGTATCCAAATTTCTACGATTGTTTTTGGTAAGGAGTAGCGGTAAGAAATAACAAGCGTTGAGCAAACCCCATGCAATGAAGGTCCAGTTGGCACCGTGCCAAAACCCACTGACTAAAAAAATGATAAAGGTATTGCGGACTTTCATCCAAGTTCCCCCACGGCTACCGCCCAAAGGAATGTACAAGTAGTCTCTAAACCAAGTGCTTAGAGAAATGTGCCAACGCCGCCAAAACTCTGCAATATCTCTAGAAAAGTACGGAAAGGCAAAGTTTTGCTTTAAGTCAAATCCAAACAAACGCGCTGTACCAATGGCAATATCCGAATAGCCTGAAAAATCTCCGTAGATTTGAAAGGTAAAAAACAAAGCGCCCAACAACAAGGTACTGCCGTTGTAATCGGGATACGCTTCAAAAATCTGGTTGGCCAAGACCGCACAATTATCGGCAATAACGATCTTCTTAAACAACCCCCACAGAATTTGCCGCATACCGTCCACCGCTTTGGTATAATCAAACGTGCGTTTGTGGTAGAACTGTGGAAGCAAATGCGTGGCGCGCTCAATCGGCCCTGCTACCAGCTGCGGAAAGAAACTTACAAAAGCAAAAAAGGAAACGGCATCCCGTGTTGGCTCTAGCTTGCGTCGGTAAACATCTATAGAATAACTTAGGGTTTGAAAGGTATAAAAACTAATACCAACGGGCAGAATGACGTTGAGCCGCGCCACATCCATCGGTTGTCCCAACAGCGTAAAGGCATCAACAAAGCTCTCTGCAAAAAAATTATAGTATTTGAAAAAGCCCAGAAAGCCCAGATTAATAGCAATGCTCGTCCAGAGCAACCCCTTTCGTTTCTGTTCCTCTTGGCTATCGGCCAACGCAAGACCGATGCGGTAATCCACAAAAGAACTGAAAATAATCAGGCCTAAAAAACGCCAATCCCACCAGCCGTAAAATAAATAA
>CAYUZF010000131.1:2537-3196 GCA_964449615.1 uncultured Aureispira sp. | reverse complement strand
CTCACCGCCACCAACAAGCTGTTTTGCAGTTTCAGGCGCTCGTTGGTTACCAGCCAATAGAGTAAAAAAACGACGGGAAGAAATAGAGCAAAGTCTATAGAGTTGAACAACATCTAGAACTGAAATTTAAGGGCACATACAAGGCTAGAGAGGGATATAAACAAGCGTGAAACTACTGAAAATAATTTGATAAGCATTAGAAGAACCCGTAAAGAAATTTGTAAAGGGGAGCCGCTGCAGCCAACACTAGTTGTTGATCAAACGGTCTACAGCAAAACGAATCAGCACCGTATCTTTTTTAATGATGACCTCTGTGTCTTCTTCCAAAGCGTTTCCATTGCTAAAATAACCAAAGTGGAAGGGAATTGCCGCCGCAAAAGGAGCGGAGTACGTCAGTATGTAATGGCCATCTGCGACAGGAAAAGCCGCTTTGTCCAACCAGTAAGTTTGCCGCTCTCCTGCACGGAGTTGTAAATAAGGGGCGTTATGACCCTCCGAGGGTGAAATATTAATCGAATCCAGTAAAAAATCCGTCTCGTTCACCACCTGAAAAGGGACGCGTTGTTCGCAAGCCAATAGCCCGAATACCAAGAATAGTAGTGTGTATAATTTCATCCTTATTAAATTAAAAGTAGTGTACCTCGCATACTTATTGAGAA
>CAYUZF010000131.1:0-2436 GCA_964449615.1 uncultured Aureispira sp. | reverse complement strand
GAAAACACGCCCCCTGTATAAGCGGGGAAGCCAAAGCCCAGCAGCGAACCCACATCGCCATCGGTCGCCGAATTTAGAACGCCCTCCTCCAAGCAGCGGTACGATTCTAAGGCCATGATGTGCAACAAGCGTTTGCCCACAATTTCTGCCGACCACAACTCTTCCTGAACAGGAAAGTGTTTGGACAGGTCTTTCCAAAGCTGCTTGGGGGTATTGGCGGGGTAGCTGTAAAATCCTTGTCCCGCTTTTTTTCCTGCACGGCCTTGCTCGACGGCTATTTTTTCCAACACCCCCATAAAAGCGCGGCTAGCCCATTGGTGGTCGGCTTTGGTGGTGTGGAGAATGCGCAGCGCCAAGCTGAGGCTAATTTCGTCTAAAACTGCCAACGGGCCGACGGGCATACCGACGCGTTTTGCCGCATTTTCGATGAGTGCAGGCGCGACCCCTTCGCGCAGCAGCAAGCCCCCTTCCCGCGTGAAGGTCGAGAATACCCGCGATGTAAAGAAGCCGCGTTTGTCGTTGATGACAATCGGTATTTTGCCAATTTGATGCACATAAGCTAGGGCTTTTTCTTTGGCTGCTTGGCTGGTCTTTTCGCCCATTATAATTTCTACCAGCGGCATCTTATGGACAGGAGAGAAAAAATGCAACCCGATAAAACGCGTAGGGTCTTGAGCAGCGTTTGCCAGTTGGCTAATGGGCAATGTCGAAGTGTTGGAAGCCAAAAGACCTTCGGGTTTAAGAGCGCCTTCTACTTGCTGGAGCACCTTGTTTTTGAGGGCTGGGTCTTCTGGAATGGCTTCTATGATTAAGTCGCAGTGCTGCATATTATCGACGGTATCGGTGGCATCAATACGCGCCAGCACCGCCGCCATTTGTTCGGGGGTTTGTCTTTTCTTGAGCAATGCTTTTTGCAACAACTCTTGGCTGTGTTGTTTGCCCTGCTCGGCCTGCGCTTGGGTGACGTCTTGCAACTGCACCTTTATGCCTGCTTTGGCCGAGACATAAGCGATGCCTGCGCCCATCATACCCGCCCCCAAAACACCCAAGGTTTCAATCGGGGCGGCATCTACTTTACTACCTTGTTTTTTGGCGGCATTGATGGCAAAAAAACTAGTACGGATGATGTTTTGCGCCTCTTTGGAATACAAGGCTTTGATAAAATAACGCGCTTCTACCTCCAACCCGCGGTCAATGGGCAATACCGCCCCATCGTGGATACAACTCAGGGCATACTGGCCGCTGGGGTAGTTGCCGTGGGTAGCTTTGCGCAAATTGCCGATGGCACCCGTCATGGTTAGTACACCTGTAGAAGACAGCACGCCCCCTTCGGGCATTTGGTAACGGCGGTCGTCCCAGGGTTGTATGGCTTGTCCTTTTTCTAAAATCCATTTCTTGGCCACAGGGACGAGGGCTTTTTCTTCGTCTACCAACGCATCTACCATGCCCACGTGAAACGCCTGTTTGGGCGAGCACAATTTGGCTTGTAAGATGTGTTCGATGGCTTGGGGAACGCCCAGCAAATGGGTCAAGCGTTGGGTGCCTCCGCCGCCTGGCAATAAGCCCAATTTTACTTCGGGTAAACCAATTTTGATGCGGCGATCAGACCACGCAATTCTACAGTGACAAGTTAAGGCCAATTCAAAACCACCTCCTAAAGCATTGCCAGTAATCGCCGCTACAATGGGTTTTCCCCCTTGCTCCAACGCTCTAAACTGCTGGTGCATAGCCAAAATACGCGCTAAAAAAGCTGCTTTATCAGCAGGAGGGGGCAAAAAGGCACGCAGATCTGCCCCAGCCATAAAGTCCTGTCCTTTAGCCGTTACAATCAAACCCTGTATTTCGGTTTGGCTCAACAATTCCTGTGCTGTTTGTAGGTAATGTTCGATAAACTCAAAGCTGAATAAATTAGTAGGAGCCTTAGTTTGGTAAATCGTCAGTACAGCGATGTTGTCCTCAATGCGCGTTGTAAAAAAATCAGCAGCGGAAGAATTGGCAGTGTTCATAAGTGGTGGTGTATGCGTGTTAGTAGTAGAATAATTAGTTGTGCAGGAAGCGGTAAAAGAGTGCAATTAGAAAAGCAACGGCCAAACTGCTTACAAAAAAGACCGCTGCGATCAACAGACTGTTTTGAATAGGTAGGCCATCTGCTGCCATCAGCAACAGTTGGGTAACAGTGGCGCCCAGTGCAAAGCCCGTCCCAATGACCATTAGTTTGGAAATGGGGCGTTGGCCTTTTTCGTGGGGTTGCCACTGGTGGTAAGCAAAAATACTAGCAAAGAGAAACAACGCCATTAAGGAAAAAGGCGCAAGAATAGAAACGGCTTCTTGGGTGCCCGCGGTGCGCAGGTTGTTGTACCAATCCAAAACACCCGTCAGCGTAGCCGCCCAAGTCAAACAGATGTAAAGCATACCGCCTAATCCACCGATGACTAT
>CAYUZF010000130.1:0-15030 GCA_964449615.1 uncultured Aureispira sp. | reverse complement strand
TACATTTGCAGCGCACACTATTATAATATAGGTGCAAAAAAGTGGAAATAGGTGTTGAAAGTACGCAAATACGGCTTACAGCCTCTTAATACTAGAACAAAAACGCCAGTCATACGTATGTATTACTAGCTTCTGCTAAAGAAGTCGTGCGAAATAATCCTACGATTTCCACCCGTTCTTCCGATTTTGTGCGGTAAGAACGGTTTTTAACAACTATAAAAAAACAGCGTTTGCACATGGCAAAACACTTATTGATTGTAGAGTCCCCCGCTAAGGCCAAGACCATTGAGAAAATATTAGGCAAAGATTTTACAGTAAAGTCCAGTTACGGACACATCAGAGATTTAATAAAAGATTCTAAAGATAAAAAAGCTATTGAAATAGACAATGGCTACAAACCCAACTATGCTATTTCTTCGGGCAAACAAAAAGTAGTCAAGGAATTAAAAGATTGGGTGAAAAAAGTAGACGAAGTTTGGTTGGCAACGGATGAAGACCGCGAAGGGGAAGCCATTTCTTGGCACCTAGCGGAAGTGCTAAAATTGCCCTTAGATTCTACTAAACGCATCTCCTTTCGGGAAATTACCAAACCAGCGCTTCAAAAAGCCATTCAAAACCCAGGCACGGTAGATGTAGACTTAGTGAATGCCCAGCAAGCGCGCCGTGTTTTGGATCGCTTGGTCGGATTCGAGCTGTCCAGTTTGTTGTGGCGCAAAGTGCGGGGCAAACTTTCCGCAGGGCGCGTGCAGTCTGTAGCCGTAAAGTTAGTGGTAGAGCGGGAGCGCGAAATCAACCGCTTTACAGCGAAGCCCTTTTTTAAAGTGGCAGCCATCTTTGAGGTAGAAGACGAGAGTGGAAAAAAAGTAACGTTTAAGGCCAATTTGAGCAACAATTTTGATACAGAAAAAGAAGCGCAAGCATTTTTAGAGCAGTGTAAGCCCGCTACTTACAAAGTGCGCGACATTGCCGTCAAACCTGCCTACCGCAAACCCGCTGCACCGTTTACGACGTCTACGTTGCAGCAGGAGGCCAGCCGCAAATTGGGTTTTTCTGTGTCTAGAACCATGTCGGTAGCACAACGTTTGTACGAAGCAGGGCACATCACCTACATGCGTACCGATTCTACAACCTTAAGTGAAACTGCCTTAACCGCTCTGGCAGAAACCATTGAAAAAAATTACGGCAAAGAATACGTCAATACCAAACAATACAAAAGTAAAAAAGCCGGTGCGCAAGAGGCACACGAAGCCATTCGCCCTACGTATGCAGAGCGCAGCAGTGTACAAATGAATTCCGACGAAAATCGTTTGTACGAACTTATCTGGAAACGCACCATCGCTTCGCAGATGGCCAACGCGAAATTGCAAAAAACAACCATTAACATCGGTATTTCTACCGTAGAAGCGGCCAAACTAGTAGCTGTTGGGCAAGTTTTGGAATTTGACGGGTTTTTGAAAGTATACCTAGAAGCAAAGGAGGAAGACGAAGAAGAGGACAACAACACCGACGATAAAATTTTGCCGCCCATTCATAAAGGGCAGGAGCTAGAACTGCAAACCCTGGAGGCTACAGAGCGTTTTACGCGCCCCAAACCGCACTACACTGAGGCAAGTTTGGTTAAAAAGCTAGAAGAACTAGGCATCGGACGACCCTCTACCTACGCGCCGACAATTAGCCGTATCATGGACCCCAATCGCGGGTATGTGGTCAAACAAACGCGTTTGGGCAAAGACCGCGAGTATAAGGTATTGACCCTTTTGGGAAAAGATAAAAATATTGCAACCGCTACCAAAACCGAGCATACAGGCCACGAAAAGAACAAACTGTTTGCCAGTGATTTGGGCATGCAAGTAACCGATTTTTTATCGGAGCATTTTGCCTCCATCATGGAGTACAGCTTCACGGCAGGAATCGAAGACCAACTGGACGTAGTAGCCGAATGAAAAGAGGACTGGGTGCAGATGTTGGACAGTATTTACAAACCTTTTCACGAGTCGGTAGAAGATACGCTAGAGAACGCCGAGCGGGTAACAGGCGAACGCATTTTGGGCAAGCACCCCAAATCGGGGCTTTCTGTTCTGGTGCGCATTGGCCGTTATGGACCGATTGCACAAATAGGCACGACGGAGGAACTGGGCGAGGAAAAACCCCAATACGCCAACCTCAAAGAGGAACAATCTATTGAGACCATTTCCTTGGAAGAAGCGTTGGAATTGTTTCAATATCCCAAAACGCTGGGTGAATTTGAGGACAAGCAGGTCGTAGTCAGTGAGGGGCGTTATGGCCCGTTTATAAAATACAACGATGCCTACATTTCCATTCCACGTACAGAGCCAATCCACAGCGTAGGTTTGGAACGCGCTGTTGAACTAATAAAAGAAAAACAAGAGGCGGATCGCCCAATTGGCCACTACGAAGACAAACCGATTACTAAGGGAGAAGGCCGTTTTGGGCCGTTTGTAAAATGGAACAATCTGTATTGCTCCATTACCAAAAAATCGGGCTTTCAATTGGAAACCATCACCGAAGAGGAGGCGATCGAATTGGTCAAAGCCAAAATCGAGAAAGAGGCTAACCGCTATATACACAAGTGGGACGACGAAGGCTTGTCCGTACAAAATGGGCGTTGGGGGCCTTTTATCAAAATCGACAAAGACCGCAAAAACTACAAATTGCTCAAAGCAGATGGTACTAAAATGACCCCTGAAGAAGCCAAGGAGGTCAGCCTAGAATACGTTATTGGGCAAGTAGAGGAACAAGGCGGCGTATTGAAAAAGAAAAAAGCGGCTAAGAAAAAGCCCGCGGCCAAAAAGAAGCCCGCAGCCAAAAAGAAAAAACCAGCGACTAAGAAAAAAACCGCAGCCAAAAAGAAAAAGGCCTAGAACGTATGGCACAGGGGGCGTCGCAATACGCCCCTGTACCATACCCACCCGACTAGAATAGCAATTGTCATGAACCAACTGTACAGCTACTACCAACAGCACCCACAGGTATTTATAGACACTCGGAAAAAAGTGGCAAACGGTATTTTTGTGGCGGTAGGACAGCCCGATGCACGCGGCTACCACCGCGGCAACCAGTTTGCAGGGCGTGCCTTGGCCAGCGGACAAGCAGCGGTGGCCTTCATCAATGATCCTGAGTTGAAAGCGCAGCACGCCGATGATCCGCGTTATGTGTTGGTGGAAGATGGCGAACGAGCGTTGCAACAATTAGCGCAAGCGCATTTGAACCAGCTCAATTGTCCGATTATTGCCATAGCGGGCTCCAATGGCAAAACGACGTTTAAAGAGTTGTTGCATCAAATATTGAGCAGTCGATACACTATTTTTTCTACTCTTGGCAATTTAAACAACCATTTGGGGGTGCCATTGAGTGTATTGAGCTTGAGGAAAGAACACGATTTAGCCGTCTTGGAATTGGGCGCCAACCATTTGGGGGAAACGCGCTTTTTGGCGCAATTGATACAGCCCGATTACGGGGTAGTAACCAATTGTGGTAAAGACCATCTGGGCGAATACGGTTCCGTGGAAAATATTGTCAAAGCCAACAAAGAACTCTACGATATACTAGCAGAAACCGATAAAATTGCTTTTGTACATCAAGAAAATCCCTTGCTGGTGGAGTTGTCGGAAGCGGTACAACAGCGGGTACTATATGGCAAAGGCAAATCTGTACAGGCAGAAATATTGGAAACGCCTTTTTTGAAAATCAAGTTGCACATAGGCCCCGAAAGTTGGGTCATTCAAAGCCGTTTGTTTGGAGCATTTTGGATAGAAATCCTACTGGGGGTAGCGGCAGTTGGGTACTATTTTGGAATTAGCGGCCAAGCCATCAAAGAAGCCATAGAAGGCTACCAGCCTGCGGCCTTGCGTTCCCAGCGAATAACCTGGCAAGAGCAAACTGTATTGCTGGATTGCTACAATGCCAATCCCAGCAGCATGAAGGTGTTTTTGCAAGCCATTCAGCAAAGCAATCTAAACGGTAAAAAAGTGTTGGTGTTGGGAGAGATGGCTGAATTGGGAGCTTTTAGCGCAGCAGAACACGCCGCTTTGTGGCGCCAAATCGATTGGACGCAATACGAACGGGTCTACGCTTTTGGGAACGAATTTTTGGCCACTACCTTGCCACAGCGCCCTAATTTTCAGCACTTTTTAGACAAAAAAGTCTTAAAAAAAGCGTTAGAAGATTTACCTGTCGGGCAGTTTATTTTTGCAAAAGGCTCCAGAAGCAACCGTTTGGAAACATTGTTTGACAAGGGATAGGTTTGTTGAGAATTATGAAAAAACTATTGCTGCTTTCCACTGCAATCATTACCATAAGTGTCTTGTACATCCATTTTAGCGCTAAAATCTATGCACAACAGCAGGCCCGTGCCATTTGTTGGTGGTTGAACAAAGACAAAGGAAGTGCGCCAGCGGTTGGCCCAGCAGCCTCCGAGGCATTGCTTGCGTTGAAAGCCAGAGAGCGAGGAGCTTGCAGGTGCCAATTAGTAGCACCCAATCGAGACTTTGGAGCGGAGCGGGTAGCGACAGTAAACATCAGTGTGCAGGGCGTTGAGCGCATACGCCTAAATTATGCGCTGAGTTTTGGGGGGCGAAGTTTTATGCGGCCTATTTATTTTCACTACCAATCGGATCATTAATTTTATGCAACTGTAGCATCGTTGAAGGCTTGTTCCTTAGCCAGCTGTGCATCTCGCCAGCTTTTTAAGCTGCCCAACAGTACTACTTTTAGCGTCAAGCGCAATAGAACATAAACTTGGCTAATGAAAAACGAGAATAAAATAGTGGTCAAGTCCACCACGTCCACTGCTACGTACAAATAGTAATTGCCAACGACCAATAAGGCCCACATCAAACCATTGAGTAAGTACAGACCATAAGCACCTCTATAGGCACCTATAAATTTCAAAGCAGGCCATAGAGCTTGAAAAATCCATTTTTTATTTCCTTCTACCAAAATTATTTTGCTGTAATCTTGCCAGAGGAAAAAGAAAGCAGCCACCAAAATATACAAAGGCGTCACCCATTTTAAATTGAACGCAATCACCCCCTCGTTTTCTAAATTAAAGGGCGACAAGCCATTAGAAGCGGTATAGAATAAAAATAGAAACAGGGCTAGAACAATGCCGTGTAGGAGCATAAAATAAACCGTCAAGCGCAGCATGCGCCAAAAAAAAGTCACGCTTTGCCCCCAGAAAAACGCGGGAATGTATTTGCGGGGTTGCTCTACCACCAAAGACAATAAACCGCCCATCGCAAAGACCATAGACAGCATGGACAAGCCAATGGCCAATAACGACTGGTCCCAAATGGGGGCAAGTCCCGCCCCGTAATTGTTTTTGAAATCATTGAGTAAGGTATAATCAAATCCCTTGACCATATCTTTTACCAAAAGGGAATTGCCTATGGCATTCTCAAACAAATGATGTAGAGGATAAGCCACAGAAAGCGCCCAAAATACCACTAGCACGTAGAACACCAAAACGGCGCGCCTGTAACGCCACACCTGTCCAAACCCCTGTCCAACTGCTGCCAACCAGCTCATATGCATTCTGAATTTTATTAAACCAATGTACTCAAACTAACCAGCACGCCCTGCATCCATGTAAAAAAGGAACCGCTGTAGCGCAGCACTCCTGGCGAATTTGGTTGCAAGGTAAAACTATTGTTCCACACGTTTTTATCAATAGGAACCTTAAAAGAAGGGTCGATGTGTACCGAAACGATCTGTCGACTACTTTCATACGTAAAGTCGTGGCTGCGTGCTTTACCATCCCATTTTTCCAGTACGCTTGTTCCATCATCGAACGTGATGCGGACTTCTTGAGGGACTTGCAGCGCACCCAAGCGGTAAATAATTGCCCGTGCGCGGTATTGCGGTGTTTCTTCTTCTTCTTCAGAAGGTTTTAGAGCGGGCGAGCCTTCTTCAAAATACCCCAATGGGCGTACAATTTTATTGTTGCTTAAGCTGTGTACCGCATAATCGCAAATGCCTGTGCCGTAGACCACCTTCTCCATATACAAATCAATAGAACGGGCGTATTCCTCTGTATGGAAATAGCGCACCCGCTCCCGCACTATGGCCATAAAATCAAAGCGACTCGGGTGTTTAAACTTCCAGCGTTTGAAATAAACCCGCATGATGTTTTTGAAGCAAGGCGTTCCCACCAAGCCCTCCAACGTGGCCAAACTCATGGCTCCTTTGCCATAAAAAATCTCGCGCTGCCCGCCGTGCCTAAACGTCCAGCTCTCTTGACTCAACGGCCCGATGCTGATGTTGTCTGAATTAAAAAAACGCCCGCGCCGAAACTCCATAGAACCGATGTACCAGTCCAAGTAATCCCAATAAAAAATCCCTTTGGGGTAGTATTTGTCCATCATTTTGGCCTCAAAAAAAGCCGTAAAACCCTCGTCCAGCCAGGCTTCTTCTTGCTCGTTGGTGGCCAGCATTTGCATGAAATACTGGTGGGTCAACTCGTGCATGGTGAGCGTTTGCGTAGTGCGTAAATTCTCTGGAAATAGGCAAAGCGTAGGCGCGGTGAACAGCGTAGGATATTCCATGGCCCCCGAAAACAACCCGTAATATGGGGGACTAACAATGGTGAGGCTGGGGTAAGGGTATTTTTCTAAATAATCTTCAAAAAACTCCAACGTATAAAACGCCGCCTCAAAAAAGCGCTCTTGGTTGCACACGTGCTCGGCCATAATGAGCAACTTCACATCCACGCCTCTCCAATCTCGGTGCAGCTCTAAAAAATTTGGGCTAGCCGTCCAAGCAAAATCAATGACATCCTCTGCCAGATAAGTAACGCGTTGACGGTTGTTTTTGATTTCTTTGGCAATTTGGGTACCGCTACCGCCTACTACATAGTCTCTGGGCAAATCCATCGTCACTTCATAAACACCAAAATCCCCATAGTATTCCGTTTGAGGGTGGTACTGGTGACAATTCCACTGGCCAACTCTCGTGAAACGCGTGCCTGCGGGTTCATAGACGCCCAACTTGGGATACCATTGTACCATAAAATAATAATCGCGGTTGTAACCTGTGCGTATGGCTGCTTTGGGAATACGAGAGAGCCACTGCATAGAAATGCTGTAACTACTGTAGGGCAAAATGGGCGTTGTGAGCCGCAATTCTAGTACCGTGTGATCGGCAGGATTGGGAATGTCGGGCTGTATGTATTGCATGCTGTCCAAAGGCAACAAACCGTCGGGCGTAGTCACTTGCACAACGCTTATATACGGCCAAATACCTTGTAGTTCGTGGGCGGGACTGTTCTTTGCAAAATTGCGCCCTCCATTGTTCATAAAAACAGTCTGGTTGTTTTTAAATGCATTGTAATACAAATGAAAAGGCATGGTCCAAATGGTATCACCCGATGGATTGTTGAACGTCAACACCTGCGTAGCGCGAATTTCTTTCTGAGCGGTGTCCAGCACCAAATCAATTTGGTAATTGGCAGTACGTGGCGAAAGCGCGCTACTGTCTTGGGCTTTGCTGCTGTTGATCGTTGAAAAAAGATAAACAAAACAACAAAAATAAAATCGGAAGCAATTGGAAGATAACATATATTAGATGGCCGTTTAATAATATTATAGTACTCCAGTTATAAGGGTTGTAAATTTGCTAGTCGAAGAACCAGCACTGTTCGCCTTATTTTTGCGTGCATTCAGCAGTATTCCACAAATATTAGAGGGCTAAGAAATGATTTATCTGATAAAAAATCTTAATTTTAACCGCAAGAAGTCTTCTGCTTCTTAGATAGAACTTCCTTTCTTACTGCGTGGTTGCGGAAATGGGAAGATAGTTCTTGTTTTAGATATTTTATAGCGATGAAGTTATTTAGCGCGAGGAAATCGATGATTTAATGAAAATGTTCGTCTAGATGCTTTTATTCCGATTGCCCACCACCATTAAACTAATTTTATGAAACGAGTAACCACTAGCTTGCTAGCCTTCTTATTGGTGTTGCTAACTATTAAGAGTCAAGCTCAAACGGGAAAGTATGACTACCAAACCGTAGAAGGAGATCCATTAAATGCTAAGATTTATACCTTAAAAAACGGCTTAAAAGTATACATGAGTGTCTACAAAGATGCACCGCGTATCCAAACGTTTATTGCCGTGCGTACTGGTTCTAAAAACGATCCTGCTGATGCTACGGGTTTGGCGCACTACTTGGAACACATGATGTTCAAAGGCACCAGCGAAATTGCTTCTTTAGATTGGGAAGAAGAAAAAGTATTGTTGCAACAAATCTCTGATTTGTACGAAAAAAACCGCAGCACAACAGATCCAGAAGCGCGCAAGAAAAACTTAGAAGAAATCGACCGTTTATCAAATGAAGCGGCACAGTATGTAGCCACCAACGAGTACGACAAAATGGTTTCTTCGTTGGGTGCCCAAGGTACCAATGCCTACACTTGGGTAGACCAAACGGTTTATGTAAATGACATTCCCAGCAGTGCCCTCAACAAATGGTTGGCGTTGGAAGGGGAGCGTTTCAGCGAATTGGTGTTGCGTTTGTTTCACACCGAGTTGGAAGCCGTTTACGAGGAGTTTAACATCTCGCAGAACAACACTGGGCGCAAAGTGAACAAAGCACTTTCAGAAAGTTTGTTTCCTACCCACCCCTATGGTACGCGTACCACCATCGGCACAGGCGAACATTTGAAAAACCCTTCGATGGAAAAAATTCACGCCTATTTTGATACCTACTACGTACCCAACAACATGGCCATTGTTCTATCTGGCGATTTTGATCCAGATGAGGCCGTTGCAGCCATTGAAAAACACTTTGGCGACTACGAACGCCAGCCTGTACCCGAGTGGAATCGTCCAGCCGTGGAGCCTATTACTAAAGTAATCAAGAAAGAAGTCTATACAAAAGAAAGTCCTTCTGTTACAATGGCTTGGCGCTTGAATGGTGTGGGAAGCGAAGACGCTTACAAAGGGCGTTTGATGGATTTGATTCTTGCTAATGGTAAGGCGGGTTTGATTGACCTAAACTTGGTGCGCGCACAGCGTACAGGGGAACGCACCTACTCTTACCTAAGAACCTACGACGATTACGGGATGTTTGTAATGGCAGGTCAACCCAAATCTGGGCAGACTATAGAAGAGGTGCAGCGCTTGTTGTTGGCACAGTTGGCAAATATCAAGCAGGGCAATTTCCAAGATTGGTTGCTGGAGGCTATTATTAACAATGCCGAATACAGCGAAATCAAGCAATTGGAATCGAACTACGCCAGAGCCAATAAAATGCTGAGTGCGTTTTTGTACGAGCAAGAATGGCAAGAAATTGTCAATTACTACGACAAACTTCGCCAATACAGCAAGGCGGATATTGTACAATTTGCCAACGAAAAAATCAACGATTACAACTACGCTATTGTCTACAAGCGCGAAGGCAAACCCAACGATATTTATACGGTAGAAAAACCAAAAATCACCCCCGTACAAGTCAACCGCGAAGCGGTTTCGTCTTTCAAAAAGAACTGGGATGCGATTGCAACCACCGATTTGATGCCTGCGTTTTTGAACTTTAGCGAGCAAATCCAAACGGAGAAACTGGACAACGGAGTAACCTTTGATTACATCAAAAACCCCTACAACAAGACGTTCTCTTTGAACTACGTGGTAGAAATGGGGTCAGAACACGACCGTTTGTTGCCATTGGCCATCAAGTACTTGCCCTTCTTAGGAACCGACAAATACACCTCTGCACAGCTACAAGAAGAGTTTTTTAAGCTGGGCGTAGATTTCAACGTTTTCTCTAGTCCTTCTATGTCTTACGTAACCTTGAATGGCTTAGAAAGCTCTTTGGAAGAAGGGGTGGAGTTGTTTGAACACATCCTGGCCAACGCTAAGGCGGACGAAACGGCGCTTAAAAACATGGTAGCCGCCATCAAAAAAGAGCGCGAAGATGAGAAAAAGGAAAAACGTTCGATTTTGTACAGCGCTATGGCCAACCAGCAAGGAGATGGTGGATAAAATTCACAACTTGACGTCTTACCAACACGACGTATTTTATTATGGCAATATGGACATGAACAGCGCCAAGCAGATCATCAATAAACACCATAAGGTACCTGCTGCGTTGAAACCAATTCCTCCCAAAAAGGACTACCAAGAATTGGCTATGAACGAAGATAAAGTCATCTTTGTAAGTTTCCCCGATATGACACAAGCAGAAATTATGTTGTTGTCTAAAGGAACGGACGGGTTTGATTTGCAAGAAAACATCGAAGGACGGTTGTACAACCAGTATTTTGGCAGCGGTTTATCTTCTATCGTTTTTCAAGAAATCAGAGAGTCCAGAGCATTGGCATACTCGGCTTATGCGTTCCACTCTTCGCCTTACGATCCGAAAAAAGCCCACTACTACCGTGCTTTTGTAGGAACACAAGCGGATAAATTGAACCAAGCTATTCCAGCGATGCGCGAAATTATCGAAACCATGCCTGTTTCAGAAGATTTGATGCAAGCGGCAGCAGCGGCCTTAACCAAAAAATTGGATTCGGAGCGCATTACCAAAAGCATGATTTACTGGACTTACCGCAACAACAAAAAAAGAGGGTACGACCGCGATATTCGCAAAGACTTGTATGATCGCGTAAGCGTATTGGCCAGCGACAAAGCCGCCGCCGCACAAGCTATTAAAGATTTCCAAACAGGAAAAATCAAAGATCGCAAATATACCTACTTGGTATTGGGCGACAAGGAAAAAATTGACTTGGAGTTTTTGAAAACACTAGGAACGGTAGAAGAATTTACCATCGAGGAAATTTTTGGCGAAAGCCCTGACCGGCCTTAATTGATAACCGACAGGAAGCAGCACAGGGGAGTAAAGGGTACGTGTATAGACCCTCTACTCCCCTTATTTATGCCCTGCTCTTTTTGCTGCAGAAAAATAGACGCCATAAATATCTAGCTATTTAAGTATAAAATAGTAAATTCGCAGACTATTAAAAAATAGTGCTTTGCAGAAAGCCTATTTTATCTAAACAATCAAAAAATAACGACTTATCTTTATGAAAAGTATTAATATGTTGGTGGTAGCCTTGATGGCTCTTGGTCTATTTGCCTGTGACGAGACTCCAAAGGAAAAATCACCTCAATACGATCTATCTTACGCCTATGGTTCGATGACTGCCAAACAATTGTTGGGTGCGCCTTTGAGCAAGTACGAAAGAAACCCAGACAAAATTGCAGAAGGTTTTATCAAAGGCTTAGAAGGAGATTCTATGTTGAACGAAGAGGTGAAAACAGAATTACAAGTGCGTTTTGACCCTGCCAATAAAGTAGACACCAACACCATCGACCAAACTAAAGGCGATCGCGTAGCTTACTTGATCGGGGTAAGTACATTGGGAATGGTAGCACAAGAAATCGAAATCCCAGCCAGTGATTTTGACGGCAGTGCTTTTGCAGAAGGCATGCGCGATGTGTTGAACGGCGATTCGCTAGAAGTGGATCAAGCAACCAGCGACAGCTTATTAAAAGCGTACATGGAGCCTATCGGAAACGAGTACCAGGCCAAAGTACAAGCGAAAGAACAAGCTCAAGCACAAACCAACATTGCGGCAGGACAAGCGTTTTTGGAAGAAAACAAAACTAAAGAAGGCGTTGTCACTACAGAAAGTGGCTTGCAATACGAAATCGTGGAAGCTGGAACAGGCAAACAACCTACCATCGAAGACCAAGTTGTTACCCACTACCACGGTACGCTGTTGGATGGCAGTGTGTTTGATAGTTCTGTAGAGCGCGGGCAACCTGCTACTTTTGGCGTTGGCCAAGTGATTCAAGGCTGGCAAGAAGGCATTCCATTGATGAAAGAAGGCGCTAAATACCGTTTTTACATTCCTCAGGAATTGGCGTACGGCATGCGCTCTCCTTCTCCAAATATTCCCGCTGGCTCTACGTTAATTTTTGATGTAGAATTGTTGGAAGTGCAACCCGCAGGCGCTAACTAAACAAGGCTACTCTTTGGCCTATAGGCTAATGAACTAATAAAGGGAGTGTTCGCAACAGCGGATACTCCTTGTTTTTTTTATAGCCCAAGTAATAGCTATTGGATAAAGGCGCCATTCATTACTATTAATGGATTGATAAGTAAAATACACATAAAAACAATTGTTATTTGATGCTTACAACCTTTTATTTTACAACTACATCTGTATACTACTTGTTTTTACTTAAGAACAAGGACTTTCATCAACAAACAACACTATGAGAACAATAAACTTAATATTTATCGCGGCTACGCTATGCTGGATCACTGCTTGTAGCAGCAACAAACTACCTACGAAATTAGAAAAGTGGACGCCTGCCCAAACTTTGAGCTACGCCTATGGATCTGTAATAGCCGAACAATTGGAAAGCGTGCCGCTGTCCGTCGCAGAGAAGAATCCCGAACAGCTCGCCGCAGGGTTTATAAAAGGCCTAGAAGGCGACTCGGCCGCCAATGCAATGGTCAAAACAACATTGGAAAATCGGTTCAACCCCGCCAATGAAGTAGACACCAGCGATCAAGAAAAAGCCCTTCAAGTGGCCTACTACATCGGGGTAAGCGTCATGGGAGAGTTGGCCGAATCAGTACCTGTAAACGCTGAAGATTTTAACAAATTGGCTTTTATGGAAGGTGTGCAAGACGGTATCAATAAAACAACCCCAAAACTGGAAGCTACCGTGAGGGACAGCTTGTTGCAGGCGTACATGGAGCCTTTGGGAGAGCGCTACCAGACCGCTATGGCCAAAAAAGCAGAAGCTATTGCCGCCGAAAGTATCGCCGCAGGCGTCGCATTCTTGGAAAAGAATGGCAAACGCGCAGGCGTCGTCACGACCGCTAGCGGCTTACAATACGAAATTATTAGAGAAGGAACAGGGCCAAAACCCACCCTACAAGACCGTGTGAAAACGCATTACCACGGTACGCTGGTAGACGGAACGGTCTTTGACAGCTCGGTAGATCGCGGCGCACCCGCAACTTTTGGCGTCAGTCAAGTGATCCAAGGCTGGCAAGAAGGCATTCCATTGATGAAAGAAGGGGCGAAATACCGCTTGTACATTCCCCAAGAATTGGCTTACGGGATGCAATCGCCTTCTGCGGCTATCCCTCCAGGTTCTATGTTGATTTTTGACGTAGAATTGTTGGAGGTAAATCCAGAGTAAAGCGCATCTAACTAGTTTATTGGCTTAATAATGTCTAATACAACAAGGAGTTCTTGCCGATGGGAAGAACTCCATTTTTTATAAAACGACAGCTAGGAGGAAAATATATTTGCTGCTGCTATTGCTGTGGTGCAATTATAAAGGTAGGGAGCAGAAAGACAACACAGCAGCGCCTTTCAACGTCAAAGATTGCTATAAATAACGTAGAATTGTTGGCGATAAAGTAGCCATAAGCGCCAATAAAGCAGGTTGTACTACCATTAAGATATTCCTAACAACAGATAGCTGGCACTGTTTTCGTTTGTTCTGCTTTGAATGTGTATTTTGTGGCTTTGAAAGGGTTTTTGTTTATTTTTTATAACAAATAAGCCTCCTGCTACAAGACCTACGATTATTAATCAGCCAATTTTTATAAAAAAATACTTATGTTACCATCCTTAAAAAAGATCAATATAGCGGTACTCGCCCTAGCCATAGGGTTGAGCTGTGCCACGAGCAGCTACGCGCAAAAAATGCCCGATCAAAAAGAGGCCACTACCCAAACTACCCCTGCCATTGACAAGAAAACTGTTAGCTATGTGTACGGTGCTATGATGGCCAAAAACCTTCAACGCACGCCCTTAACCGCCGAAGAAAAGAACATCGACCAATTCATAAAAGGTATTAAAAAAGGCCTACAAGGGGACAAAGTAGCGGTAGAAACAGCACAAGCCAATTTGCAGAAGCGCTTCGGTATGGGCGGCACTCCCGATGACAAAATAGACGCGATGTATGAATTGGGCGTTAGCACGTTGGGCGCTTTGGCCGTCGAAATTGATATTCCAAAAGATGTATTTGACTACGAGCAAGTAAAAAAAGGCTTCACCGATTTTGAAGCGGGGACGGATATTGGTAAGACCGACGAGGAAATGAACAAAATCCTCAACGATTTCTTTGGCCCTTACAGCGAAGCGTACCAGAAAAAAATGGAAGCCAAAGAATTGGCTGCTGCCCAAAAAGCCATCGAAGAAGGTAAGGTTTTTTTGGAAAAAAATGCCAAAAAGGAAGGCGTTATCACCTTGCCAAGCGGCTTGCAGTACGAAGTGTTGGTACAGGGCCAGGGCGCGCAACCAACAGTTACCGACAAAGTACAAACCCATTATCACGGTACCCTCATCAATGGGGATGTGTTTGACAGTTCTGTAGAGCGCGGCGAGCCTGCTACTTTCGGACTCAACCAAGTAATTCAAGGTTGGCAAGAGGGTATTCCTCTTATGAAAAAAGGCAGCAAATACCGCTTTTTCATTCCTCAAAACTTGGCTTATGGTCTCAAAGCGCCTTCTCCAAAAATTCCTGGTGGTTCTACCTTGATTTTTGAAGTTGAATTGTTGGACATTAATCCAGGGGACAAAGATTTGCAGCGCACCATCGAAGCGGGCCAGGATTTTCTGACAGCCAACGCGCAAAAGAAAGGTGTTGTGATTTTGCCCAGTGGGTTGCAGTACATCAAAATCGTAGAGGGCGACGGCCCCAAACCCACCATTAATGACCGTGTAAAAGTACACTACCACGGGACTTTAATTGACGGCACTGTTTTCGACAGCTCTGTCGAGCGTGGCCAACCTGCTACGTTTGGCGTGGGGCAAGTGATCAAAGGCTGGCAAGAAGCCATTCCGTTGATGAGTGTAGGCAGCAAATACCGCTTTTTTATTCCTTATGAATTGGCTTATGGCAAGCGCGCCGCAGGTGCCAAGATTCCAGCGGGTTCTGCGTTGATTTTTGATGTAGAATTATTTGAGATCAATCCGTAGCGAATACCGTTTTTAAGTAGTCCCTCAACTAAAGCGTAGCGCTCATGAACGAAGGGAACTA
>CAYUZF010000129.1:4192-15060 GCA_964449615.1 uncultured Aureispira sp. | reverse complement strand
TTTCATAAAAGAAAAAGACATCCGAGAAGGCGATACGGTGTTGGTCGAACGCGCAGGCGATGTGATTCCTTACATCGTAAAATCGCTGGCCGATTTGCGCGATGGCAGCGAAAAAGAGGTGGTTTACCCCACCGAGTGTCCCGTCTGTGAAGCTGCATTGGAACGCCCTGAAGGCGAGGCGGTTTGGCGCTGTATTAATCCTACTTGCCGTGCGCAGATTGTGGGCCGCATGATTCATTTTGTCTCCAAAAACGCCATGAACATCGACGGTTTTGGCGAGGCGTATATCGAGCGTTTTTACAAAGAAGGACTGTTGCACAGTTTGGCAGACATTTACCGCTTAAATTACAAAACCATTGCTTTTTACGAAGGCTTTGGTGAGCGCTCTGTGGAGAAACTAGCCGTTGCTATTGAGGCCAGCAAAAGCAACCCTGCGCACCGTCTGCTCTATGGGCTGGGCATTCGCCACATTGGCCGCACCAACTCCAAAATTTTAGTGGCCGAAGTCGAGCGGTTGCAAGATTTGGCCAATTGGACGGCAGAACAACTCTGTGAATTGCGCGATATTGGGCCAATTGTAGCACAACAAGTGGTAGATTTATTTAAATTGCCAGAAACCATAGAGTTGCTGGACGAATTGGAATCTCTCGGAGTGAATACCCGACGCTTGGAGGAAGAGAAAAAGCAAGTCATAGCTGAAGATGCACCGCTGGCGGGCAAAACCATCGTTTTTACGGGTACATTGACCCAGCTCAAGCGCGACGAAGCCAAAAAAATGGTGGCTGCTGCGGGTGGCAAAGCAGTGGGCAGCGTTAGCTCCAAGTTGAGCTATCTGGTAGCGGGTGATAAAGCGGGTTCTAAGCTCAAAAAAGCGCAAGAGTTGGGCATTCCTATTTTGACCGAAGAAGAATTTATTGCTTTGGTGCAATAGCCCTTGTTGTTCACAAAAAAATAAACGTACCATGCCTGTTTTAGAATCTTACCGACAATTGATTAACGATGCCATTTTGAGTTTGGGCATCGACCCCAATATTTGCCAACAAGAAGGCGAGCCCAACATCTGGCAATTGCATCGAGGTACGGCACAGATCATTGTTGCCGCCCAAGATTCAACCACCCACCAGGGCGAGCAAGAAGCGACGATTTCTATCATGTCGCCCATTGTTCAACTGCCTGAAAACTACGAGCGTTTAACAGAGATTTATGAATTTTTATTAGACACCAACCACGTTTTAATTACAGAGACGTTTAGTATTTCCAACCGTTGGATCATCTTAAGTGCCACCTATTATTTGGATGATATGCGTCGTCAGGAGGTGATGCAGTTGTTGGATGCGTTGAGTTTTCACGCGCAGAAATTTAGAACGGATATTGCGGAGCAGTTTGGCTTGGAGCAAGCACCTGCGCAGTAATTTTGCTATCTTTGTTCCCTTATTTTTATTATTACAAGCTTTATTATTATGAAAATAAAAGCCAGCAGCATACAGAACTTGACCGATGCGCGCTATTTTGCCGCCTGGCATGTAGAGTGGTTGGGTTTTTCTTTAGAATTGGGACATGCCAACTACACACGCCCGCAGGATGTCAAAGAAATTAAAGATTGGTTGGTGGGGCCTAAGATTGTTGGCGAATTTGGTTTTGCACAGCTGGTCGAAGAGATAGAGGAAGCGGTGACGCTGTTGAATTTGGACGCCATTCAGTTGAGTCCTTTCACGGAAGTGGCGTTGTTGGAGCGCTTGCAGGGGCATACTATTTTGCAGGAATATTCGATTGCTGCTTGGACAGAACTAGCAGATTTTAAAAAGCGCGCTGAACAGGTGGGGCATTTGGTGGATTATTTTATCTTGGACTTGGCACAGCACGGCCTCACTTGGGCTGCGCTACAGCGCGATTCCAACGCCTTAGAGTTGCTGCAATTTCTCTGTCAAGAATATGCTTTGCTTTTGCAAATTGTCTGTCCTCCTGACCAATTGGGCGATTTTATTGCTACGGTGCAACCACATGGCTTGAACTTGCGGGGGGGGGAGGAAGAGCGCGTGGGCGTCAAGTCGTTTGATGACTTGGATGCGGTGTTTGAGACGCTGGAGGATTTGGATTTGATTGACTACTAGCGCGCGGCAATGTACCACTTTACCAGAACTTTGCGCTATTTGCGCCACTATCGAGGGCATGCCAGTTTGAATGTCCTGTTCAACATCTTGGCGGCGTTGTTTACCATTGCTTCTTTTTTGGTACTCAAACCTTTTTTGGATATTTTATTTGCGACAGAAGCGTTGTCTACAACTCCTCCGAGCGCAGACATGACTTGGTTGGAGTATGCCAAGACCAATTTCAACTACCAGTTGGAGCAGTACATTGAGCGTTCGGGAAAACAAGCGGGTTTGGTGCTTGTGGCGGGTTTGGTGCTGCTTACCTTTCTACTCAAAAATCTCTTTCGTTATTTAGCGTTGTACGCCATTACCCCCGTGCGGTATGGCATAGAAAAGCGCATTCGCCAATCGGTGTTTGAGCGCTTGCTAGCATTGCCGCTTTCCTACTTTTCTGAAGAGCGCAAGGGCGATTTGATGTCGCGCATCACTATTGATGTGCAAGAGATTCAATGGTCGGTTTTGCAATCCATTGAAACCCTAGTTCGCTCGCCCATTACCATCGTAGGCTCCTTAGCGGTGATGCTTTACATCAGTCCTTTGTTAACGGTGTTTTCTTTTGTACTTATACTTTTTGTAGGGGTAATTATTGGAGGTGTAGCGCGCACGCTGAAACGGCAATCGGGGGAGGCGCAAGATTCGCAAGGCCGTTTGTTGTCGATCTTGGACGAAGCCTTAGGCGGTTTGCGTATTGTGCGGGCGTTTAATGCGGAAGGCTATCAAAACCAGTTGTTTGAGCAAGAAAACAGTTTTTACGAACGCACCATGACACGCATCATGCGGCGCAAAGATTTGTCCTCGCCGCTTACCGAATTCTTGGGGGTGGGCGTAGTGGTTTTGCTGCTGCTCTTTGGGGGGTCTTTGGTTTTTAAAGGGCAGTTTGCCGCTTCTACTTTTGTGGTGTTTATTACCATGTTTTACAACATTATAGACCCTGCCAAATCTTTTTCTAGCGCCTATTATGCCATACAAAAAGGCAGTGCGGCCATTGAGCGCATTCAAGAAATTCTAAACACTCCCATAGACATCCAAGACCCTGCCCAACCACAACCTTTATCTGAAATTAAACAAGGTATTCGCCTAGAAAACCTCTCTTTTTCTTACGATAAAGAACGCTTGGTGTTGGATAACATTAGTTTAGATATTCCCAAAGGCAGCTCGGTGGCTCTAGTCGGTACTTCTGGGGCAGGAAAATCCACGTTGATCGACTTATTGCCGCGTTTTTATGAGTTGGATAAAGGACGCATTTTGCTGGATGGCGTAGACATCCGCAATTATAGGCTGCGCGATCTACGACAGTTGATGAGTTTGGTTTCGCAAGAAGCTATTTTATTCAACGATTCGGTGTATAATAATTTGGTCTTTGGTTTGGAAAACACTTCGCTGGAAGCCGTAATAGCAGCGGCTAAGGCAGCCAATGCCCATGAATTTATTGAGTATTTGCCGCAAGGCTACGACACCAACATCGGCGACCGAGGCAACAAGTTGAGCGGTGGGCAGCGACAGCGCTTGACCATTGCGCGCGCTATTTTGCGCAATCCGCCCCTACTGATTTTAGACGAAGCGACCTCGGCGTTGGATGCTGTTTCTGAGCGTTTGATTCAAGAAGCGTTGGTGCGGGTGTCGGAGGGGCGTACGTCTATTATTATTGCCCACCGCCTATCGACCATTCAACATGCCGATACCATTGTGGTTTTGCAGGAAGGACGTATTGTGGAGCAAGGCACACACCAAGAGCTGTTGGAAAAGAGAGGCATCTACCATAAGTTGGTTGCTTTGCAAGCGCTGTAAGGGTAGGATGCGCCTAGTAGGCAGGGTCAATTGTAATTCCCCCTTCCTACTAGGCGTGCTTCTCTAAAAAAGTAGTATATTTGTCAGGTGAGAGATTACTACTATACCTTGGGCGTTGGCCGGGACGCTTCCCCATCCGACATACAACAGGCCTATCGAAAATTGTCGTTCAAATTCCACCCAGAGGAAAACGGCAACGATCCTTTTTTTGCCCTGCATTATGAGAAAATAAAGGAAGCGTACCAGGTCTTGAGCGATGACCACAAGCGCTATCGTTACGACAAAGCTTACGAAAAGCAGATTGCGGCAGAAGTAGACGAAATCTTGGAAGCGCCGTTGCCCGTCATTGCCGCTTTTTTTGCTTCTAAGAGCACGGTGCAGCGCGGCGATGTGATTACCATTTCTTGGGAAGTCTTAAACGCCGAAACGGTGCGCATTAACCTCATTGGAGAAGTCTCTACCAACGGAACGCAAACCGTTCGCTTAACGGTTCCTTCCCCCAGCGAGCCCTATTTGTATTTGGATTTGGAAGCGCGCAACCACAACAGCGTACAGAGCAGCCGCAAACGCCTCGCCCTCAAAAATTCGGCGTACAAAGCAGCGGCCTCTAGCGAAGTTCCCCCTCCTACAACCGCAGAAGACCTAGATTGGGCAGCGGCCATTCCTGTGGAACTGGACGAAAGCACGCCGCCGCCTCTAAAGCCCTTAAAAGAAAAGAAAGTCAAACAAAAAAAAGCACGCGCTACTCCAAAAACAGCAACGCCTTCCGCCAATGCGCAAAAGAATGCTTGGGCGGCGTATTTGCTCGTGGCAGTGTTGTTTCTGATGATTGCCGTTATGCTGTATACGATTTTTCTGATCAACCCTGTATTCTGATACGCTAGCGCTAAAGGGGTTATTTTGAGCTTCAAAATGCAAAACTGGCTAAATTTTGGTAGTAAAAATAGTACTGGAATGCAACAAATTGTTTTTACAACCGTACACCTACAAAGGCTCTTTTTAAGCGCTTGACAACGAAATAACAAAAAGCTTAAGGTTTTTTTTTGTTGTTCGCCGATTTATTGAGTAAGATTGTAAGCCTTTTGAACACCTTTTTCCTTGTTGCTTTCATCTTTGGTTTAGAAGTTCTTCTAAATAACTTCAGCATTCATTTTATAACAATAAAGCAACTGCTCTTATGTTTAAGCTTTTTAATCTCAAACACGAAACTCGGGAATTTGGCTACAAACCTCTGATTTATGACGAGGAGCAGGAGGAATTTGAAGCACGGGTTCGAGCGCGGCAAAACCGTGACGTGACTTCTACAGAAGCCATGAAGTTTAGAATGCGGCAGGAGTTTGGGCGGAATCGCCGTGTACAGACGACTAAGCAACGCCAAGCTTCTAGGCGGTCTTCTTTTCGCTTGTTGCTGCTTATTATTGCCTTATCGGCGATGAGTTACTTAGTTATTGACCAATTATTGCCCGATTTGTTGGAATTTTGGTTCCCTATGGAATACCAAGAGTACGAAGTATTGGATCCGTTTGAATAGAGCCTTATTTTTTACTTATTTTTTAATAGTATATTAGCAGAACAGACAGCGTGTATTCATGGCAGATTTAATTCAATTGTTGCCCGATCTTATTGCAAACCAGATTGCTGCGGGGGAGGTAGTACAACGGCCTTCCTCGGTGGTCAAAGAGTTGTTGGAAAATGCGATTGACGCTGGTTCGACCTCTATTCGTCTTATCATAAAAGGGGCGGGGAAAACGTTGATCCAAGTAGTGGACAACGGCGTCGGGATGTCCGAAACCGATGCGCGCATGTGTTTTGAGCGCCACGCTACTTCTAAAATTCGCCACACCGAAGATTTATTTTCTATTACCACTAAGGGGTTTAGGGGCGAAGCTATGGCTTCTATTGCAGCGGTGGCTCAGGTAGAAATGCGCACCAAGCGCCACGACGAAGAATTGGGCGTAGAAATTCATTTGGCGGGTTCCAAAATCACTTCGCAATCGCCCTGCCAAGCCGCCGCAGGCACCTCTATTGCGGTCAAAAATCTGTTTTACAATGTGCCTGCACGGCGCAAGTTTTTGAAATCCGATACGGTAGAGTTGCGCCATATTGTGGATGAGTTTCAGCACGTAGCGCTTGCCCATCCTGATATTTTCTTTTCTTTTCATCACAATGGCAATAAATTATACCATTTGCCTGCGGCTAATTTGCGGCAGCGTATTGTAGGCGTTTTGGGCAACAAAACCAATAAAAATCTCATTCCTATAGAAGAGGAAACCGATGTTTTGCGCATTTCGGGGTATATTGGTAAGCCAGAAGCCGCCAAGAAGACGCGCGGCGATCAGTTCTTTTTTGTCAACAATCGCTTTATCAAAAGTGGCTACCTCAACCACGCCATTCTCACTGCCTACGAAGAGTTGTTGCCAGAAAAACACTACCCGCTGTACGTGATTTTCTTTGAGATGGACCCAAGTAAAATTGATGTCAACGTTCACCCTACGAAGCAGGAAATCAAGTTTGAAGATGAGCGTTTGGTGTACAATTATTTGCGGGTAACCGCTCGCCATGCGTTGGCGCAAAACAGCATTACGCCGAGTTTGGATTTTGAAGTGGAAAGCGGTATTTCTCAACATTTGGACGAGGCGCACCTCAATCCTACTTCCTTGGACAAATCCTTCGACGATGGCAGCGAGGGAGAAACGTTTGGCTCTAAAGCCAGCAGTTTTTCTAGTAAGATGAACAAGCCTTCTACCTCTTCCTATACCCTGCCTAAAAAAACAGCTTTGGAGGAAAGTAATTTGCAGAATTGGGAGCAGTTGTATGCGTCTATTGAAAAAGAAGCGTTTGAAAAAGGCAAGGCGTTGGAACGCAAAGAGGAAGCCACGCTGTTCACACAGGGCAATGAGGCCGAAGAGTCCCAAGACAACGACGAGCCGCAGACCTTTTCCAGCAAGGCCAATCTCAGCAGCAAAAGCAGCAGCTCGGACAGTCCTACGACGACCAAACACCTTTACCAACTGCACGCTCGTTACATTGTCAGTCCTATAAAATCAGGCTTTATGTTGGTGGATCAGCACATGGCGCATCAACGCATTTTGTACGAGCGTTATTTGCAACAACTCGATCAAAAACAGGCCAATACGCAGAAACTCTTGTTTCCTCAAACCGTGGATTTATCGGTAGCGGATGCGGCTTTGTTGAGAGACTTATTGCCGCAGTTACAGGAATTGGGCATGGACATTAAGGAGTTTGGTGACAACAGTTTTGTAGTGCATGGCTTGCCCAGCGAGTTGAGCCAGAAAGATGAGCAGCAAATCATCGTGCAACTGTTGGAGCAATTCAAACAAAATGTAGATTTAAACATTGAGTTGTACGATAATTTAGCGCGTTCCTTGGCGCAACAGGCTGCGATGAAAGTTGGTAAGGTCTTGAGTCCGTTGGAGATGCGGCAGTTGATTAATGAGTTGTTTGCCTGCCATGTTCCTTATGTGGGGCCAAGTGGTCACAAAACCTTTATTTCGATGGATTTGGAAGATTTGGCCAAGCAATTTCTTAAGCGCTAGTAGAATTCGTGCGGTTGTGTTGTTCAAAAAGTAAGGCCAAGCCTGCCGTTAAAAACAACAAAGCCCCCATCCCCAACCAATGCGGAGCGTGGTAATCTTTAGCCGTTGCTTCAATTTGCAACACGTAAAACGTCAGGGACATTTGCCCCATAAAAAGAGCAATCATTATCCAATCTTGCTTTAGATTTAATTGTGCAAACAACGGTTCGTCTTTTAGCTTGCCTTTCAAACGCTGTTTGATGCCGCTGCCTTTAAGATTGGAAGGTAAAAACACCACCAAAGCGGCTACCGTTGTCACAATAGACCCCCAAAATAACCATGTCAGGACTTTGTCGGTCCAATTGATCCAGATCAAAGAATTATTAATTCCAAGATTGATAAGCCAACAAGCTAACGTTGTCAAGACCAAACAGAGCGCTACCTGTCCGTAGGGCCGATGTAGTTGGGTGTACCGAAAAGATAGCAAAGCGCTACTTGCAGCCAACAACAACTGGTTGGGAAGCGCTAAAGGCCAGCGATAAGTTCCTATAGCTAACATTCCCGCCATTCCTAGTACCAGCAAAAGCCATCCTCCTAAGCAAAAACGCAGCGCTCGATCTTCCTCGCGCCAATACACAGGCAGTAAAACCGCTGTTGCCAACAATAGAAGTAGTAAAAAGACACTGCTCATCCAACTGGCTATTTCTTGAATAAACAAATGTGGCCAATAATTTCCGAAGTAAAATACAGCAAATAAAAAGGCCAAAGCATTGGCGTACCGTACTTTTGATAATGGAATAGTTACAGCCGCCGAAGTGGACAATAACGGTGTGTGTTGAGTCAACATGAGTAGTCAATTTGAGTAAATACTGGGACGGTGCAGCTGCTGCTTTTTTGTATTTTGGGAAGTCGGCAACAACTACAACTCAATTGTGTATACTATTTAAACCAATTATCCCTGTCACAAGTTGTAAAAAAATGTGTTTGTGGGAGGAATGGATAATCATAAAACCGTTGTGAATGCTTCGTAAACATAGAAAGGAGTCCTTTCATTGCGTTTTTTTCACCGTTGGAAAATAATAAAATCCTACCAATAATCCAAATACACCAAACACTCCAATCAATATTCCCGACAGAATCGGAAAGGCTACTTTTAACAATAGACAAAAGCTAATTCCCATTGTTGTACCCACACAAAAGCGCAACAATTGTTCTTCTTTTGCGGTAAGCAGGGTGCGGTATTTGCTGTAAAAATGCAGGTTGTACCTCAACAGAATCAGAACTTGTGGCACGTAAAGGAGAGGAAGCCATATAGAGCTTTGCAAAAAATTGCGTCCGATAAGTACCAGAAAAAAGGGAAGTCCCCAATAATACAAGCCCCCTTTGCACCAATTCCCAACGGCTGTTAGTTTGTCTTGTAAATGACTGCACAAAAAGGAGGACAATAAAAACAGTGCGCCCAGCAAGGCCAACTGCCAAAGCAACAAAGCCCAAAATTTATTCGCAAAAAAGATCCCTATTAGCAGCAGTAAAACAGTTCCAAAACCATACTGGTACCGCTGCGCTCGATGTTTTAAAATTGCCGTTGCATAATTGCCAAAATAGCCCGCGACAGACAACACAAACAAGCCCATTCCCTGCCCCAAGAGCACCACCAACGGACTGTGGATTCCTTTATCAAATATCAACAATAAGACCCAGCTCAAACAACATCCTATGTACAGGCTCCACAGCTGCATCCGAGCAGTCTTTTCTGCTTCCTCTTGCTCTTTCCAAGCGTCGTCCAATAATTCTTGCATAGCGATACTACTTAAAATGCATAGTGTTCCTTATTCTACCGCGTCAGGGGTATGTTTGATCCAAGCATACAACGCCGTCAGCCAACCCAACCCCACTCCAAATGCAGCGACAAGCATGGCCAATCGAATGGAAAAAGCAAGCAAGAAAACTTGTCCACCGATGACCATTGTAACCGAACTTATAAAAAAGGCCGTAGGCCATTTGTCGGGTACTTGCGCAGCATAGCGCCCTTTATTTTTATAGAATTTCAAGGTGCTACTTATAAAATAAATTCCCACAATAAAGTATACCATTAAACGGTAGTACACCCCACCTTCCTCTACTAGTATCTTCCATAGGGCAACGGTTCCCAATACCCATACGGCTAGCATTTCTTGCATCCAGCGCCAAATATTTGACGCTTGTGGTAGTACTTCGTACGCTCCGAGCACCAACAGCGATAGCGAGTATAGCAATCCCATTCGGGCGGTAGTTTTTAGTAAGGAAAATTCTACTCTTTCCGAGTATCTGTTTATAAAATATCCTGTAAGAAGCAGTAATATGGTTGCCAAGAGTAATTGTTTTCCCTGTTTTAGAACTTGTTGCAACGGGGCATAGTGTTGGCAACGCCCAACTACGGCTATTGCGGTGGCTAGTAAAACAACATCTACAAGATTAATCAGCCGTCCCCATCCCTGCACTTCTAAGTAAAAATAGAAGCGAATGCCCAGCACAAAAGCCGCACTCCATACCAACAGCAACAATAGACCTACTACTTTGAGAAAAGTGGGTACAGAAGTCCATTCATTTTGTTCGATCAAGCGGTTATCGTCTAGTAATTCGGTCATGGGTTTTAATTCTCACAAAATGGACGACGGTAAATCAGCAAGGGTTCTATTTTTTAACAGCGCCATTGAAAGAACTGGCAAAGGCAAAGACGGCCAGCACCACGCCAGCAAACAACAAGCCTTCGCGGTAATGATCCGTTATAAAACTAAGCTGGTACAAATGCATTCCTATTTGCCAGCACAAAATTGCCAATGTAGACAACAGCAGCATCCAGCGGTTGTGTACTTGAACTTTTTTTCTAGTTCTAATGTAGTAACCAAGGATTAATAGAGGTAAAAATAGCAGCAAACCCACATCAGCTAATTGTCGCCCCACTTCATTTAATCCCAACCGATACTTTCCATCGAAGGTTTTCCACAGAAAAAATGCTCCTAATGCTATAAAACACAGTTTAGCGAGGTCTTCTACATAGCGCCAATACTGCGGGCTTTCGCCCGAGTTGTAATAATAACGCGCCAACAGCAAGGCCAGCAGCGTTTCGATCCACAACAGCACTAAGCCATAGGCCAAATTTAACAGGCTCGCGTATTGCCATTGGTAATAATCGGCCATCAGCCAAGCAATGATTAAGAAAAATAGACCCATTCCAACATAATAGCCTCGTAAATACCGCAAGAGTTGTCGATCTCGACAGCTGTAAAAGGCGTACAAAGCGCGTTGCACGGTCATCAGCTGCACGATCAGAAGCAGCCACAACGCGTAACTCCACCAAGCGGGCACCGCCAGCATATAAAGCGGATTGCCTGCCGTGGCAGGCAAGCGAAAA
>CAYUZF010000129.1:0-4182 GCA_964449615.1 uncultured Aureispira sp. | reverse complement strand
ATTTGGCGATAAAAGCCAATACAACTACACGCACCAACCCTGCTTGTTCGATTTGGCGTTTCTTATCTGTCGCATCGTCTAGTAATTCGTCCATAGCAATTGCCCTTCGAGTTTTTTTCAAAAGATAATACAAAAAAACGAGCTTGCCAGCAAAGTTGTACGCAAGAAAGGCGCTTCTTTACCAACAAGCCCGTTCAAAACACAGAACTTTTATTAAATCGTTTGCAACTGTTTATTTTTGTGGGAGTATGTATGAGCCGTATTGAGTTTGGGCAGGCTATTTTTCTTATAATTTTGATAGTTATCTTCTTGAAACTTGCTGGTATAATGCTTTCACGAGGGCTTTTGTTTAGTGTTTGGTGTATTTAATACAGTGTAACAAAAATAATCAACCATTTTTAAGCGAGCCTTTTTTCCCAAACAAGTGCGGGACATAGCACGCTTGTTCGTTGGATGCTCGCCTTCGTAGCTAAGGGCGCAGTTGTTGCACTGCATCAAGCTCTCTCGGCCTCCAATCGCACTAAAAATCCTCTGTAAAAATATTCACCTTCTTTTGTTACACTGTATTTAATTCCCAGTTGCTCCACAAATTTGCATTCTGCTTCCATGATGGCTTGTTTGCGCAGTTGCAGAATTTGTGCTTTGTTGTTGGGATCTTTGGCGTAGAGATCTTTCATGGCTTGGGTGATGTGCTTAAAAACACCTGCTAGTTGCCCAATGCGGTGGGAATGTTGGTTGGGAAGCCTCGTCATAAAGCTAAAATACTAATTTTTCTGTTTTACTAGCTGCCTACCCTACTCTTCAATCAATAAACCTTGTCCAGCCTTAAACAAAAATAACTTTACAAGTGTATTATTTAATAAGTTTTACTTAATCTATTAATCAACAATCAAAATTTCATTACTATGGCCAAGAAAAAAATAGATCCAAAAGACAACGCTGCCAATCAGAAAAATGCCAACAAAGGAACCGACGGTACCAACAAGCAGTACAATCAAGTTCAAGGCAACAAAGGCAAACAACTCAATCCCAACCAAAAAAATAAGAAATCTTAACTTATTCATCGAGTTTTTTGGTTCCTGTATGCGTTGTTTCAGAACCTTCCACAGCAGCACCTTTTGAAAGTGCTTTTGTCTAGTGGATTTTAGGCGAAAAATACGGCGCGTACAGGAAATTTTTATTGGTACAAACTCGCTTGAACTTGTGGTAAAACAGCTGCTAATGGCTCCCACCAGCCAAAAAAGGCAAGCGCTGCACGCTGCGCGTGTTTCACCAACTTACAGCACTTTTACAATGGATTTAGTTGGGTACAAACAAAGGACAGTAGACAAGGTGTTGTAGATGAGAAAAGCAAACAATTGTTGGCTTTGTAAAATAAATAAACTCCATAAAAGCGGTTTTGTGACGAACAATTGAGGCTAAAAAAGAGTTATTATAGTATGGATCGTTGTATTTTCCAATAAGATTTATGGCTCCTTGTACGCGCCGCTAAGTGATTAAAGATAAATAGGTTAATTGGCTAAAGGCGCAACACCATTATTCAATTGCTAGCTGAAAACACACGCATAGTATTTTTTCGAAATAATAGTGCAAGTTCCGAGTTTTAACAGCTATTGTTTACAACCATACCCCGTCCATTATTTCCATTCTTAACTCAAGACGCTTCGGCATCTTTACAAAATATCGTACATGAGAACCATATTACTAGTCTTCTTTTTGATCTTAACTACCAACGCTTTATTTGCCCAACAATCAAACCCCGTAGCATACACAAGAACCATTACTAGCGCTGGTAATGCTGTTGCTGCCAACTCACCAGAACAATGGATTATTGGACGCTGGAACCTGATCACCGTCAATGGCCAAACTACTATGAACGGCCAACCTTTACAGGGCTATATTAATTTTACCGCCAATAATCTTTTTAGCGGTTTGCTTTTTGGCGACCAGGGCAACGGAACCTATAGCATTATATACAGAAATGGCGATGCCGTATTGGAAGCCATAGAAAATGGTGAGGTAAGCGAAATTGACATTCAAACCATTACCAGTACCTCTTTGGTAATTATCGTCGATAGGGTGGTATTAGAATTCACAAAATAGACTTTTACAATAGTTTTTCTTTGGTTGAATTGCTGAAGAAAGATAAATTGGCTTCCTCTTCGGGGAAGCCTTTTTTTGTTTTCAGATGCTTATAAATAACGACTAAGCCTATCCTTCAACTGTTAAGCAATCTTGAACCTACTTTGTTTCGCAAAATAAAATTCTACTACTTCGTGACAACTCCCAATAAACTAAACCTGTTATAGTGTTAACACAATACAAAGCTTGTACTACAAAAGAGTGTCTTATGGCCATAGCTGATACCAACTATAAATCCCCTCAATAAAGGCACTCGTTCTTCTTAACAATTGTTAATTTATTAAAAAACTTAAACCTTTTACCCTTTACCCTGTTACATTAGTATAACATTATCAAACAAAACACACTAGAACATGTCAGAGAAGAATAAAGATCCGCAAAGCAGAATCAACCCTACCAAAGGAACGCCAGAAAGTAGCCATGGCCAAAAGGTCAAAAATGTTGATCCAGTGGAACACCGCGTCCATCCAGTAGAAAATGGCGCAGATCCAGAAGAGGCTAGAAAAGCGGACGTTGACAAATACAAACAATGAATGGAAGTTGATGCCTTGATTATGGCATAGTTTCAACTAGTAACACTTTACCATATAAACAATAAACAACATTATAGCACCCTGTTGCCTACTATTTTTGGTACAATTACAATATAATAGACGGTAGGCAACAACAAAAATTCCGCATTATGCTCTATAACAAAGTAGATCATCTCGGAGAACATTCGTGAGGGGTCAATAGCAATGATGATTTAATAGAACGATTGAATTATCGAAATCGAAGAGATCGAAAGAAGCAAATTTTCTACTGTTTAAACCAAGTCGGCGAGTAGCGTTAGGATATTAGGGAAAATTTTACCTAAGTTATGCCCTTCCTCCAACTACTCTTTGTTTTATCACTAAAAGTAACACCGATACCATGTTAGAAAAGAAAGCAGATTTTGAACACAACCTTACCCACCTGTGGGCGGACAAGTCGGCGCATTTGTACTCGGCTCCTATTAGGAAAATAAACCCTTGGCTAAATCAAGTCGGCGAGTAGCGTTTCGATAAGACTTGCCAATCTCTACACCTTTAATTAATTTTATTCAATAGAGATGAACCGCACACAGATCATGCATCCAATTATTAATTACAGCGAGTGTTTGTAAAAAGAAGTAGAAAGAAATTACCCAACAGCAGTTATTTTTATGATTAGTTGGGGTAGACGCTCGTCTAAAAACAATCAACCATGTTAGACAATAGAAGAAGTCCAGCATACCACGGCAGTTATTATTGAGTCGATCATAAGACCTTCAATGGTGCCCGTGCGCTGCATTATCAGAATGGAAATAAGGAAATAAACTACCGTCTAAACCAAGTCGGCGAGTAGCGTGGGAGATTGGTAAGAACCCTTCCCACTCCATTATATTAACGCTAATTTCTTTATCCCCAAAAAATAAAATGCTATGATTGATAATGAAGCCAACCGCGATGCCTCCAACTCCAATACTTGGAGTAAGGACAGCTACAAGTCGACCCCGCAGACGCGTTTTTACAGCAAACGGAAAAATCGACTGACCCCAATTTTATACTATCCAACCGATAGTGGGGAGTAGCAAGCAGGATCGGGCGTAGCCACGTTTTGTAGTGGCACAGACACCTACTATTTATCCCATTAATTCACATTAAAAGCACACCAACATGTCTGAGAAAAATAAAAATAACGACGACCCGTTGAATGCAGACAATATGCCCAGAGACCAGGGTAAGCAATCAACGGCACACCGACGCGAAAACGGCAGCAATGAAACGAAACATCAAGCTCAAGGAGACGAGGGTAAGATAATTAAGCCGAAAAGTCAGCGTCGGCAGTAGGTCGATTCCTATAACTTTGATTTTACGCTAAATTCTATCCTGAATACCTCTAAGCGTAATGACAAGTACATAAGTAAAAAGCACTTTATTCCCGCTATTTGGGGTAAAGTGCTTTTCTTTTTGACTAGAAAGTTGTTTAAGTAGTCACACAAAAGAAAGCGTGTAATAAAAAGTGAGGTATTTTTTTCTA
>CAYUZF010000128.1:11763-15090 GCA_964449615.1 uncultured Aureispira sp. | reverse complement strand
CTACACTGTTGTTCCCCAATAATTAAATTTCCCGTTTTCCATTTCTTTTTTTAAATACTTTTTTCATGCGTTTCTATAGTTGGTGTTGTTGGTTGGTGTTGTTTACCGTTGGTAGTTGTGGGTCTGCTTCCTTTGGAGAAAAAGAAGCCATAGAAGCAGATTTAGCACGTGTATTTACCCTCAATAAGGAGCTGTTGTTGGAGCGGCGGGCGGCTTTGTTGGAGCAAATCGAGCTGGTCGCAGCAGCGCGGCAGGGGAGTTACCGCCCTCTGATGGCACAGAGCAAAGCCCTATTAGGAGTAGGGTATGGTTGTTATAATTTTATGGAGCAGTTGCAAATGGAATTGTTGCAGATGGCCAAATTACCAGTAGCACCCGACAGCACCGTACCGCCTGTACAGCAGCCCCATTGGCGCACCTATGAAACCGAGTTAATGAATAAAAAAATAGGGGACAAGTTGTTGTTTAAAAAATCGGACAACGCAGAAAAATTGGTGAAGGATTGGCAGCAACTCGCCACCGACTATGAACAGCTGCTCCAAGAGTGGGCGAAGAGTCCAGTGGTACAGGCAGAGCATTTTCCCTTTGAAGATCAAAAATACAACCAACTGTATCGTTGGACTAATGCCCCTGAAACACCTGCCCAATTGGCGCAAACGTATTTCGAAGAACAACCCTTGGTCACTACGTTAACGCGTTTATTGCAATTGCAAGCCGATATTTTAGCCCACGAAGTGCAGTTGCTCCGCTGGTTGTTGGAGAACATTTCTGTTAATTACCTTGTAAACAACCAGTATACCATAGTTGCACAAGCAAACGAACCCGTGGTTCCTTTGGGCGAGGCGTACCAAGCCAAAATCAACTTAATGGCTTATCCATCGCAGGGAGCTGTAGAGCTGCGCATCAATGGCAAAACCGTTTCTACAGAAGGGGGATTGTTCACCTACAAAACGACTCCTACAGAAGCAGGCACCCAAACACTGGCCGTTGAGGTACTCCTCCAAAATCTCATCACCAAAGAAAAAGAACGCTATACGCACAGCATTAGTTACGAAGTCTTGGCGCGGTAGTAAAACGGTACAAACAGTATGCAGGAAGACTACCGCTCGTGCCTTGTCGCCAATATAAAAACACAGCACTAAGAAGGCACCAAACACTTTGTCGCTGGCGCAAAGTTATACTGTATTCCCCCACTACAGCGGAACCGCCCACGAGTACCTCGAAGTGATCGGCCAGCACCGCAATTCTAAGCGCTATATTACCATTGCCATCGCCACCAAACGCCTGTGCAATTTTCGAGTTCAGAAAGTGTTCCGCCCTTCTATTGTAAAAAAATTAGACCACAACAAATCCATAGATTGGAGTAGGGTAGAAGCCCCCTTAGAAATTCTACAGAAAATAGCCGATTGGGCAAATCGTTTATAAGCAAACAAGCTTTTCAGGAACTCGTCCAGTAGCCCATAAAAAAAGCGTCTCCTTCCAAAGAAGAAAACGCTGCTGTTAAAAATCGGTCGGAACGACTGGATTCGAACCAGTGACCCCTACCCTGTCAAGGTAATGCTCTAAACCAACTGAGCTACGCCCCGATTTTGTTGGGCATCAAAGATACAAACTATTCTAAAAAGTGCAAATGTTTGAGTTAATTTTTTTGTGAGAATGGTTCGTGGCTCTTATAGAGAAAGCGCAGCAAAAATAAAGCAAACCATAGCAGTTGTGAAAAAAAAACGATTCAGAAGGAAGAAAAAACGCGTTTGTTGAAGTGTAAAATATAAAATAGGTAGGGGGTGTTTTGGACTTTATTAATAAGTTGGCAAGAATGAACCCTCTGTTTTACTGTTTTTTTTATAAAAAATTACAGGAAAATGCAAGGCAAATTAAGTTGTTGATTGTCAATATTTTATGGCAGTAATGGCAAGAACGCGCACCCTCGAAGAAGCATTTTTTTAGTACAAAAGACAAAAAAAAATCAAAAAAAGTAGGAGAAGCCAACCAAATGACCTATATTTGAATTGTACACACATACAGCGGGTTACAACCCACAAACTAAGTGTACTGAATACGAACAAACTTGTATTACAATAGGGGTTCATTTAGGGTAGAATGTAGGCAATGGGGAGCTTACCGCTTCTACCCGTTTTTATTTTATACGCCTCTGTAATTCTCCTCCTTCCTATTCCATACCTTCCAACAACAACCAATAAGTCGTTCTATAAATGCTCCTGGTTGGCCACCACTACCTTACCAATACACCACTTACAACAGCAGCACGCTCTATTTTTTCTAGTAGGAAAAAAGGATTTCTGGTGAGTTTGTACACGGGTTAAAAGTCGAGTTGGGGGTAGCCAAAGCAAAGCGGTTTTAATCTGTTACAACTGCCCTTTACCGCGCCCCGCAGGTTGAATCCAATGCAGGGGGTTTTTTTTGTTTTTGTCGTGCCACAACTCGAAGTGCAGCAAGTGTCCCTGGCCTTTGGGATCGCGTCCGATGGTACCGATTTGCCCGCCTGTTTTTAGCTGTTGACCTTTCTTGACGTAGACCTTAGCAATGTTGGAATAAGTGGTGTAGTACGCTCCGTGTTTGACCATGACGGCGTTGTGATAACCAGGTATAGTGAAGACGCTGACAACGGTTCCCTGGTAGACGTTGCGCACTACTGAATTGTACTGTCCTTGCAAATCAATCCCGTTGTTGTTCAACAAAACATCTTTGAAAAGCGGGTGGGCATGTTGCCCATAGCGGCCTACGATTTTGCCCTGATAAATTGGCCAAAGCAACTTGCCTTTCTGCTGTGCGAAGGCACGCGAAGCCTCGTCGTCTAAAACCAAAGGGCGCTTGTTGGAAGATGTGCCGTTGTTGCCGCGTTGTTGTTTTTTTTGCTGTTGTTGGTAGCGGCGTGCGGCGGCTTTGGCCTCGGCGATTTGTTTCAGAATGGCCTGTTCAATTTTTTTACTGAGCAAGCGTTTGGATTTTTTTTGCTGGGTCAACCGTTGGCGCAATTGGCGTTCTTGGCGTTTGAGTTGAGCCATTTTGCGCGCCTTTTGCTGTTGTTCGCTGTTCATCTGTGTTTGCAGGCGCTGTGCTTGTGCCAATAGACTGTCTTTTTGAGCCTTTTGCTGCGACAAAAAACTAGCGCGCTGGGAGAGGCCTTGTTGCGTGCGGCGCACCATACCTACCTGAAAGCTGCGTTGTGCCAAAGCGTGGCGGCTGTACTGCTGGTATTGCAGTTGCTGGGCGCTGTTGGCTGTGTTGGGTTGGTGCTGTTGTTGGTAATAATAACGCACCAATTTTTTATGGCGCTGGTACAAGCCTTGCAAATCTTGTTGTAAG
>CAYUZF010000128.1:4992-11753 GCA_964449615.1 uncultured Aureispira sp. | reverse complement strand
CTGCAACAAGTTGTTGGCGGGCGCGCAAGCTGTCTAGGTGCCCTGTGTGTTGGGTCATGCTGTCAATCAGCGCTGTTTTAATCGCAATGCTGTCGCGTAGGGTGCGGAGTTTGCGCAGCGCTATTTTTTTATTGCGCTTTGTGGATTGCAGTTGTTGGTTGGTTTGGTTGAGGGCACGCGAGAGCGATTGGCGTTTTTTCTCCAATTCTTGTCGCGATTGGCAATACACATTCGGCGAAAGCCAACACCAAATCAAAATTAACCACAAAAAGCGCATATTTGTACTAATGTTCTACTGCATGAGGTTCCAAAAATAGAGGCCACAAAATACAAATAAATACACAATTCCCAGCCCACTCAGTACTTTTAACCCAACTTTAGGTTGTTGATCTTCGGGTAAATAGCGGGTAACGAGTATATAATTTGCAACAGCAAAAAAAGGCGCGGTCAAAAACGAAAGTAAGGTGGCTACCAATAAAAAGGACAACATATTGGTTAAAAATACGTTCAGAATCAGCAAAGCGCCTAAAATTAACAACACGAGCCAACCGCGATAGAGAATTCGGGAACGCGCTTCGGATGCAGGCGCATCCAAGTTCCACAAAGCTTGCGCTTGCCCCATAGCGCGTGGCATGGCATCCAGACAAGTGAGCGTAGTACTAAACATGGTAATAAAGGCCGCTAGACGGATAAAAAAGCCAAAACTACCGCCGAGTATTTGGGTATACAGCGCGATGAGTTGTTGAGCAAAAACGGTACTTTTACCCGATAATTCTACCCCAGATTGGTACATAACCAATGCCCCCAGCGCCATAAAAAAAAATGCCAACAGCGTCGTTGCCCAATACCCAACTTTAAAATCAAACAGCGCTGTTCGAACAGAGATTTTTTCAACACTGCTGTCCTGTTTTTGCAAGGCCCAAAGCGAATGCCAGACCGACAAATCCAGCGGCGCAGGCAACCAACCCATAAAGGCGACCACAAAGGTTAAACCTGCCCCGTCCAAAGGAAATTGCTGTTGCCAAACCAAAGGGCTGCTGTGCCTAAAAAAAGCGACGATTACCGTAAAGAGTGTGAGGAGTGTAAGCAGGGTAATGATCAGCTTCATCAAACCATCCAACAATTGGTAACGTCCCCAAAGGAGCAACGCTGCGCAAAAAAGCAACAACAACAACGACCAACCCAATACGCTGCCCCCACCAAACAAATGGGTGGCCAAACTCGCCGTTACCAACGTCACGGCTGCTTGCACTGTAAACATCGTTGCCAACGTCACTACCATAAAAAATAGCAATACCCAGCGCCCCAAACGGCGATAACCGTGCAACAGACTTTCACCCATAGCAGCCGCATAGCGGGGGCCAAATTCAAAAAAAGGATACTTGAACAGATTGGCCACTACCAAAACCCAGAGCAGACCAAAGCCGTAGAGCGCCCCTGCTCGCGTAGAATATACCAAATGAGAAACGCCAATGGCCGCTCCTGCAAAGAGCAATCCAGGCCCCAAGCGGCGCAGGGTTTGTTTAAAAGAGGCAGCAGACATGTTCAAAAATTTAAAGGGTAGAAACTCGTTTAGGCTTTGTCCATTGGTTTTGCTCCAAAGTTATGCTTAACCGAAGAAATCGCAAACCCTAAGGCGACGACCGAAAATAAAATTCCAAGACTGGGGAAGAGGTACAAGCCTCTTTTGTTGTTGATGACAACTTTATCGGTGTTTTGGGCATCGTAGAGCAGAGTAATGGGGTCGCCAACTTCATAAGCATCTGAACTTATGCTTAGTTTTAGCCGTTTGGTTTCTCCGTTTTCTAAAGGAAATTCTACCACGGGAAAATAATCTAAGGTGCGTCCTGTGCTGCCCTGGGCAACCAGCTCTACTACGGTTCCCTCTACGGCTATGCCTGTACTAGAAAGTCTGTAGTTGCCATTGAACCAACTGATGCAAATGAGGAGAATAATAAACGCTAAGAGTACGGCGAGGATGGAACCTACTTTTTTCATGTTTTTGTGTTGTAATGCGTGATAATATTAAAGGGCTTTACAACAAGCTAAAAAAAATATTGGGGAATTATACTTCCTTAAGGTGGAATTCCCGTTGTTGTAGTATGGGGCAGCCTCTCGACGCTGCTCGATGACCGCTGCCCCGTACTACACGCCCAACAATTTTTCAAAACGCTTAGTGCGGGCGCCTGAACAGAAACAAACTGGAGAGAACGGTTAAAAAACCAAGACCGATCAACAACGCAGGTAACAAATAGGTTTGTGCGGCGCCCTTGATCAAAACCAATTCAGGATAAGAAGGATCGTAAACAACAATTAGGGAGTCCCCAATAGCGTACTGCTCCGAAGTGGTTGCGGCTTTCAACTGCGCGGTTTGTAGGTCGCCACTCTGCAAGGCAAACTGGACTTGCGGATAGCGGTACACCCTGCGGCTAATGGAGCGCTCTTCAAATCCTACAATTACAGCGCCTACTTCTACCCCTTTTTCTAAGGTGTTAGAGCGATTGAGCAGCAAAAAAAAGCCCACCCCAAAACTAACAACGCCTATGGATAAAAGCAGCAGCACGGCTAATTTTCCTTTCATAATTCGTAGTATAAAGCGCTAAAAAGAAACTTACAGCGTAACCAACGCCATTCCAGTTGCCGCGTTGCGCAACCGCTCTTCCAGCACTTCTCCGAAGGCCAAGCTGGGTGTTAAAAAGCCCTGTCGGTTGGGTAAGCGATCCGCTTCCAACAACAAGCAAAAGGCACATTCACACAAAAAGCAAATGGTTGCTTTGTTGCCTGCATCGCCTGGGTAGCTGAAGGTTAATTGGACTTTTTTGCCGCTGCTGGTCTGGCCGATTTCCAGCACTTTAAAAAAGCCTTCTTCGATGTCTTCTTCGCTAGGGCCTTGACCCGATTCTGGGCCTAACTTTTTGAGGACTTTACGGAACGGACCAAATTGCCCCAACATACCAAATGCAGCCATTCCATAAGCGGCAGCTTTGGCGGGTAAGGCTTTTTTGCCCAGTGCATGGTGTTCGTGGTAAACAAATTGTTTGGGCTGTGGCAAGTCGTATTGAGGCGCAAGGCCGATGCTGCGGTACACGACTTTTTGGTTGATGGCTTCCATGAAAAATGGATAGACCCATTTTCCAATTTCCTCTACGTACTGCGCTTTCCAGTTGGCTTTTTCGCGTTTCAAAAAACTGGTGTCGTCCACGTCGCTCAACAATACTTTGGGATTAGCGAGACTCTTGGCTTCTCCCTCTTCTAGGATATTGATCAACGAGAGTAAAGTGCCGCCATTGAGGCCACCTTTGGCCATGCTGTAATAACTATCTACGCGGCTGAGTTCGCCCAAGTCTTTTTCGCGGGCATAACGGCGCAGTAGGTACACGCCCAGATCAGCAGGAACGCTGTCGAAACCACAAAAAGGAACAATTTTGGCGCCCGATTTTTTGGCTGCTTCTCCGTGCTGGCGCAACATGTCGCGCACCCAGGGGGCTTCGCCTGTAATGTCTACGTAGTGTACACCGTGTTGCGCGCAACTGCCAATTAGGTTGCTGCCGTATAGGGCATAAGGCCCAGCAGTGGTTAAGACAACGTTGGTTTGTTGTACCAACTCGTCAATGGCTTGTGCATCTTGGGCATCTGCTGTTAAAGTGTCAACAGATAAGCCCAAATCCTGTTTGAGTTGTGCTAATTTTTGAGGATTGCGGGCTGCGATCGCCCAATTTAATCCTTCAGGAGCATGTTTCTGAAAATAAGCAACTGCACGCTGGCCAGTGAAGCCCGTCGCGCCGTAAAGAATAATGTCGTATGGCATACTATATAGTTGATGATTAATGGTGGTAGAGGGTATATGAGTTACGACCCTCTACTAGATAGGTATGCTAACAACTAGACGCACGATTCGTTCAATACGAGGCTTAAAGATAGGTTTGATAATGGCGACGGGCATAATAGAGAGCAGCCAGACAGGGTAATAGACAAACCAAGACCGTCATGAAGATGGTAGCTGCCATAGGGTTTTCCATTTTAAATACAATAAAATACCCCACCAACAAAACAAAAATGTACCCCAGTACAACGGTAATGTAGTTCTTGTGCCAATCGGAGTGGTGGCGTTTGGCAATAACACTGGCCTGTACCAACTGTAAAATGCCTACAACGAGTTGCAGCAGTAGCGCCGCAAAAATAAACGTACCTTCTATTAAGAATAGGCCGTAGCAGAGCAGCATCAAAGCAATTAAAAAATATTGAGTAGGGGCTTTTTTTAGTTTGGTCAACATAAATGGTAGTTTTATAAAAAAAATAGGACTACTAGTATAACTATAACAACGGAGCCGCAATAGGTTCTCATTTTTCTTCTAATGTACTGTCTAATCTCGGAGATTTGGTAATATAGCTGCGGGTCAACAAAAGATAACTTGTAGCAAAAATAAAAGGCACTGTAGTGCTGTAAAACCTACTGAATGCTCGATAGGGGGCAAGGTCAACAGCAAACGGCAACACCACATACAGCAGCACTAAATGCGATGGGGGCGGGATTGGTAGCGAAGGGCTTTGCTCAATCCACTAATAAGCTGTATAGGGCCCAAAAACATCTGCCAGAGTGCCAAAACAAAAAACACCCCCCATTCATTGTCTTCTCCCAGTGTACCGACATAAGACAAGAGCAACGGAACATAAAAAATCAATTGCAATAAAAATTCTCCAAAAGCTTCGTCGGAGTCTGGAAAAGTTGGCTTAGGCATAGAGTAAAGCGGTTAAAATTAGTCTGATAAAGGTGCATCTAAAATACGATCCTCGTCAAAATAGTTCCGCTGAAGCTCCTGTTCTGGCTGGTACTGGTAGGTGAGTTTCAAATACCAAGTCGCAATACCTATTGGAATAATGGCGTAGGTGAAAACAGCTAAAATAACCCCGCCTTGATAAGCGACCAACCCCGCCAGAGTCGTTCCTCCAAAAAGCAGCAGCAAATAAACCACTGCCCCCAGAAAATAGCGGAGGTGTACGGTAGAACGGTAGTAAAGGGCTTTTGTCAAACCACTGAGCAGCTGAAAACAGCCCACACAAAACTGAAGAATTAAAGCAAAAATAACGGTCTCTTTGCTGCCCAATAACGTTAGAAAATAAGCAAGCAACATAGGTACATACAGCAACAATTGGGCATAGAATTCAATCAGTGATTTTTTGGTAGTAGGAGTGGAGGAAGCGGAAATAGTGTTCATAATAGAGTGTTTTAAAGGGAGCGATAAAAATAGTTAGCCGAAAGGCTGGTCTAAGACATCATCCTGATACGCCCGATCAACCCCCGTTGCCGTAGGTTGCCAATGTTTGGATAAGTTCAAATACCAAGTCGCCATACTCATAGGAACAATCGCCCAACACACAACAACAAAAATCGTCTTCAACCAGGAAGGGAGTTCCATAAAGCTGCTGCCTATAGCGAGAACAATCAAATAAAGTACAGCCGCTCCAAAGTATTTAGCATGTACAACAGAACGATGAAGAAGCGCTGTTGTTAAACCGTTCAAAAGTTGCACCAATCCCAAAAGGAATTGAATAATTGCAGCGAACAGGAGCGAAGGAAGTGCCAACAATCCTGCTGCATAGAAAAAAAGCACAAGGACATACAATAGGAATTGAAGGTTGTAGCTGGCGGGTTTTTTATGGGTTGAATGTAGCATAGCGGTTGGGTTGTAGCCTATAAAGAACAGCCTTTACGGCTGTCGATATGCTAAGAACATCGCAAGCAAATATAAAGTTTCAATTTTTTCTGAAAGTTTAGAGAGTAAGAGTTGTGCGGCAAGAAACTCTGTCTAAAAAAAATACTTAACGTTGGTCATTCTATTCAAAATCATCATCTAGAATAGTGTTGTCAGAATATATGAGGAAGGGTTTGGGGGGCGTGGAGGGTAGAATGGGAGAAGCGTTAACAATAGCTATTGTTACCACCCAAAAAACATAATTCCCCTGTATTTGTTACGATAACAACTATTCTCCTATTCATAAGCTTAGTACAAAAAACACCAGCAATGAATCCACCGCCATTAGATTTGGTCGAAGCGACCACCACCATTATCCGCGAGCGCCGTTCCATTTATCCGCACGCGTACTTGCCCCAGCCCATAGACGATGCCTTGATTGCCGAGCTGTTGGAAAACGCCAATTATGCCCCTACCCACCGCCTAACCGAACCCTGGCGTTTTAAGGTAATTGCAGGCGACAAACGCGCCGAAATGGGGGATTTGTTGGCCAAGCTGTACAAAGAGCGAACGCCTGAAATGGATTTTTTGGAACGCAAATACAACAAAACAAAGGAGAAACCGCGACAAGCCTCGCATGTGTTGGCAATTTGTATGCAGCGCGATCCCGAAGCACGGGTACCCGAATGGGAAGAAATTGCCGCTACGGCAATGGCGGTACACAACATTTGGCTCAGTGCCGCCGCGCACAAAATCGGCGCTTACTGGAGTTCGCCCGCTGTTGTAGAACATCCAAGTTGCCGCCTCTTTCTAAACCTCAAAGAAAGGGAACGCTGTTTGGGCTTTTTGTACATGGGTTACCACAATTTCCCGAAAGTATTGCCCAAGCGCAGCCCCATCGCTCAAAAAGTAGAGTGGCTAAAATAATTGATTGATATCCGCAATAATTTGGTTTTTAGCTTTTGCAAATAATTGTCGGTATTCTTCCAAATCATCGGCATCCGACTCCTCCTTCGTCCATTCAATTTCTTTGTTCAAGGTATTGAGAATGTCCGTGATCACGATAGC
>CAYUZF010000128.1:380-4982 GCA_964449615.1 uncultured Aureispira sp. | reverse complement strand
GTGGCGTTGAGAATCCGTGTTTTTTTGGTGTTGGCTTAGGCAATAGACAGCGTTGTTGGCCAGTGCTTCTAGCAATTGTATATCGGCTTTGAAATCATTCAATTCCAATATTTCTTCTCGAATTTGTTCTAATTCAGGCGTCATATCGTCTAGTTAAGAAGGTATTGCACCAATCTTTATCGAATCGATAAAAAACGACCAAAAGGGTTAATTTTGGGGGCAATAATCAGGAAAACGGGGAATTGCGCTCAACACAAAGTAAAACATTTGTATCTATTGAAATAATTTTTGAGTAGAAAAAGTGTTGTTCCTTTCCTAAAAAAATCCCATTCCCAAGCTTTTTTTGCCCACATTAACCCTGCTCCAACTCGCTAGAAGCTAGTGTTGATGCGGGTTTGGGGAGCCACGCTTGCGCTAACAAGTACTCGGCAATCTGTACGGTATTGGTAGCCGCTCCTTTGCGCAAATTGTCCGCCACTACCCATAAATTCAAGGTTTTTTCGTTGGAATGGTCGCGGCGCAAGCGCCCTACAAAAACTGCATCTTGGTCGGCTGCTTGCAGCGGCGTAGGATAATCGTTCGCACCAGGCGCATCCATCAGCACAATACCAGGTGCATTGCTTAAGAGTTGGCGCACTTGATTTATTTCAAAATCTTCTTTAAAACTTACGTTTACACTTTCAGAATGACCGCCTTTGACAGGTACCCGTACAGCGGTGGCCGTTATGCGCAGTTGCTCATCGCCTAGAATTTTGCGCGTTTCGTGGACTAACTTTAACTCTTCTCTGGTATAACCATTCTCAAAAAAAACATCGCAGTGCGGCAGGCAATTCTCAAAAATAGGATGGGGATAAGCGGGCGCTTCTGCGGTGTTGCCCTGCGCTTCCTCTTCGTACTGGCGAACGGCCTTCACACCTGTTCCCGTCATCGACTGGTAAGTAGAAATCACCAAGCGGTCAATTCCAAAGGCATCGTGTAACGGTTTTAGCGCGACTACCAGTTGAATGGTAGAACAGTTCGGGTTGGCAATAATACGGTCGCTGCTGTTCAGAGCGTCTAAATTTACCTCTGGAACAATCAACGGCTTATCCGCGTCCATTCTAAAGGCCGATGAGTTATCGACCACAGTGGTGCCTTGTGCGGCAAAACGCGGGGCAAACATCTTGGCGGTATCGCCCCCTGCCGAAAAAATTGCCAAATCAGGCGCTTTAGCAATGGCCTCTTCCATCCCCATTACGACGTGTTGTTGTCCATTGAACTCCACCAACTGCCCTACAGAGCGCGCCGAGGCGACAGGCATAAATTCCGTAATGGGAAATTGACGTTCTTCCAAAACGCGGCACAACACGCGCCCAACCATTCCCGTAACTCCTACAATTGCTACTTTCATTGTTCTTGATAATTTTTGCTGCTACAAGTTAAACCTTTAAAAAGTGCCAAGCGTTCAAGCGGCGCAGTTGGATTTTCTTGACAAGACCACCAAACGCTGAGTTAATTTTGAGTGTGAAAAACGCTGGTACTACCTTTCAAAGATAGGCAGTTTTTGCTACAAAAACCGCAATAATCCCCACAATAATGAGCAAAAGGACGGCTTGGCGAGTAAGCGGGAACAATAGGCTGAAACGGAAGTCACGAAATTTTAACTTTCAGTTTATATCCAACCGTTTATTTTTCCGTATTTTTCATGTTCAAAAGACACCTTACACGCTTGTCAACAAAATTCTGCATGAAAATTCTTACGTTATTATTGACCCTACTCCTTTGGAGTTCCTTCGCTGCGGCGCAAATTCTACAAGACGACTTCACAGACGGAGATTTTACAAATAATCCTACTTGGTTGGGTTCTACAGGACAGTTTACGGTCACCGCAGGCGAATTGCAAAGCGATGATTTGGGCAACTCGGGAACTTCGTATTTGAGTACCGCAGCCGCCATTCAAGATACGGCGCATTGGGAATTTTACTTGCGCTTAGATTTTGACCCTTCTACCTCCAACCAGACCCGCGTTTATTTACAAGCCGACCAAAGTGACTTGACGGCGGTGAGCGATGGGTATTATTTGCAAATTGGTGCCAGTGGAAGTACCGATTCTATAGAAATTTACCGCTTAGACGGCGGAACAAGTACCCGTATTTTTGGCGGAACCAATGGAGCGGTGGCCAATAGCCCTGCGGCTAGTTTTCGCATCATCAGAAGTTCATTGGGCGACTGGGAAGTATTTGCGGATTATGCGGGGGGCAGCAACTACAGTTTGGAAGGCACGTTTACGGATGCGACGCATCCCAACGGGACGCACTTTGGCTTTTTGGCCGAGTACACCACGACTAGAGGCGATAAGTTTTTTTACGACCAAGTGCGCGTGGCGCCGCTGTTTGTGGATGTATTGCCGCCAGTGTTGTTGAGCGGTTTGGCGTTGAGCGCCACCCAAGTAGATGTAAGTTTCAACGAACCTGTGGCTGCTGCTACGGCGAATGTAGCCGCCAATTATACCATAGACAACGGTATGGTAGTCAATACGGCGCAACTCGATGGGGCAGATCCTACTTTGGTGCATTTAACTTGTTCTCCGCTTACCAACGGCGTTACGTATACGGCTACGGCTGCTGGCGTGGAGGATTTGAACGGCAATGCAACGACGGGTAGCAGTGCGGCTTTTGTCTACTATAATATACAGCCTGCGGCGCTGCACGATGTTATTATAAATGAAATTTTTGCCGACCCGAGCCCTACGGTGGGCTTGCCCAACAGCGAATTTGCAGAATTGCTCAACCGTTCTAATAAATACATTGATTTAGGAAGTTTGGTCTTCAACGACGGGTCAGACAAAGTCCTACCAACCTTCATTTTAGCCCCTGACTCCCTTGTAATTTTAACCGCTACGGCTAATTTGGTGGACTATGCTGCTTATGGGACTGTTTTGGATATTGGTTCGCTCACGCTTACCAATGGTGGAGAGTTGTTGCGCCTCAAAACTGCTGCTGGGCAGACCATAGACAGTTTGGAATATAGTTTAGCTTGGTACCAAGACCCGCTTAAAGACGATGGGGGGTGGTCGTTAGAATTGATTAATCCAACCTTAGTTTGTGAAGGAGCCAACAATTGGATAGCCTCCGTGGATGTAGCAGGGGGGACTCCCGGCCAACAAAATTCTGTTTTTGACGATACGCCCGATACGCAAGCACCTATTTTGTTGAGCGCTTCTTTTTCCAGTCCTACAACGGTTGTTTTAGAATTTGATCAGCTGCTGGATAATACGGCTACGGTGACCAGTAATTACAGCATTACTGCCAATACCGTAACGGGCGCAGCACTGACGGGCAACCGCCAAGTAGAACTGACCTTAGCCAATGCAATGGTCGATGGTAACGCCTATACGGTTACGGTCAACGGCTTAACCGATTGTTCGGGCAACGTAACCACCAACGCAACCGCTTCGTTCAGTTACCTCACCGTGCAACGCGCCACTTACCAAGAATTGATTATCACCGAAATCATGGCCGACCCTAGCCCTGTGGTGGGGTTACCAGAAGTAGAATACGTGGAAGTGTACAACAATTCTAATAAAAACCTAGACCTTGCCAACTACGTGCTGTTTGAAAGCAGCAACCGCGTACTGCCCAGCCAACTGCTGCGCCCCAATGAATACGCCATTATTTGTGCGGCTTCGGACACAACCTTGATGAGTCCTTTTGGAACTGTGGTCGCGGTGAGCAACATCAGTTTGACCAATAGCGGGGAGTTGTTGCTGTTGTTGAATGACAATGGGGAAGTGTTGGACAGTGTAGAGTATGAGGAAGATTGGTACAACGACGCCAATAAGGAAGACGGCGGTTGGTCCCTAGCGTTGATCAATCCCAGTTTGTTGTGTAAAATAGGCGACAACTGGACGGCTTCGGTAGCTGCTCCTGGCGGAACACCAGGAAGTGCCAACTTAGTATTGGACAACACGCCTGACAATACACCGCTCTCGGTCGTCAATACACGCCAGTTTGGCTCCAACCAAATTCTATTGGAATTCGACGATGTACTCAACACCGATTTGGCCAGCCAGACCAGCAATTACAGCATTGACAACGGCGCCAACATCATCACTGTTATTGTACTGTCCAACAAAGAAGTTATTTTAACCTTAAGCGCGAACATGGTGGACCAAACAACCTATACCATTACGCTTAACAACTTGGAGGATTGTGTGGGCAATCCGTTGGCTGCTGCTACTGCCAATTTTACTTACTTTGAATCAGGAGCGGCCGCGCATTACGACATTATTATTAATGAAATAATGGCCGACCCCAATCCACCCGTTGGCTTGCCCGAAACGGAGTACATCGAGTTGTACAACCGCAGCAACAAGACCTTTAATTTAGAAAATTTCCTTTTTACAGATGCTTCATCGGTAGTGAGTACGTTGCCCTTTTACGTGTTGCATCCTGGCGAATACGTAACCTTGTACAACGCGGCCGATCCCAGTTTGGCCAGCGTGGGCAACACCTTAGCGCTGCCAACGTTTCCCGACCTCAATACCAGCGATGAACTGTTGTTATCTGATCCTACAGGTGAGGTCATCGACGCAGTAGCTTACGAGTTGTTTTGGTATCAGAA
>CAYUZF010000128.1:0-370 GCA_964449615.1 uncultured Aureispira sp. | reverse complement strand
GTCAGCGGCCAATTCGGTGCTGGATGCTTCGCCCGACCAACAAGCGCCAGACGCCTTGCGGGCATTTCCATTGGATTCCAGTACCATACGGGTGTATTTCTCAGAAGCGTTGGACGACACGGCGGCTATCAATAGCAACAATTACACAATAGACAATGGCATCAATATCGTATCGGTCTTTTTGGAGCAACCATTTTTCAACAGCGTGGTGCTAAATCTGGATCAAAACTTAACGAGTGCTACGCGCTACACGGTCACCATGAATTCTAGTTTGACCGACTGCGTAGGCAACGCCATCGCCCTTAAAAACACAGCGCGTTTTGCTTTGCCTGAGCCTATTGTATCAGGAGATTTAATTTTAAATGAAATT
>CAYUZF010000127.1:10657-15198 GCA_964449615.1 uncultured Aureispira sp. | reverse complement strand
CAATACGTCTCGCACCAAGATTTGAAAAGCTTTGGCTTAATTCCCGAATTGTTGGGACGGATGCCTGTATTGACTTATTTGGATCCGTTGGACAAAGCCACTTTGCGCCGTATCTTGACCGAGCCCAAAAACGCGTTGATCAAGCAATACAAGCGGTTGTTTGAAATGGAAAATATCAAGTTAACTTTTACAGGAGAAGCGCTGGATTACATTGTTGACAAAACAGTAGAATACAGCCTAGGAGCGCGCGGTTTGCGTTCGATTTGTGAAGCGATTATGAACGATGCGATGTTCGAATTGCCTTCTCAGGATGAAGTGGACGAGTTCGAAGTGACGGAGGAATACGCCGAAGCACATTTGAGCAAAACAAAGCTGGCCGTTTTGCGCCAAGCTGGATAACACACACATAGAGAGGACAGTATTAAGCGTAATCTTTTTCATTGCACGTTGAGTATAGCCGAAACGTGCAATGAAAAATTCTGATTGAAGTGCTTTTTTCGAGATTTTCTACTGCGGGCGCGACAACGGGCGATTGAGGTGCAATAAGCTGAACAACAATGCTATAAAACCCAAGTACCCTCCATAAACCAACCAAAATTCGTACTTATCTGCAAAGAGCAATAAACTGGTAACTACTGTAGTCACACCAAACACCAAATAAATGATCACCGATTTTTGACTGGCCAAACTGCTGTACCAGCGGTAGAGCATGCTTTTTATAATAAAAAAAGGCACCGTTTCCACTAATATGCCCAAACCATCGCTCAAACTGGCCTTATCAAACCCCAGATAAGCCATCGCCAGCGGCCCTGCCACCAATGCAAAACCACTCAGCGCAAACACAGGCGGCAACAAGATCAACGCCAAATTAGACAGCGGCTTGAGGTTGAGCAAGGTCAGAACGATCCCCACCACCGCAGGCGCAAATAAAAAATCCCAACGACTGTTGAGCATCTCCGCTTCCAAAGCATAGCCAACGGCAAGAGCTACAATCCCACAAATCATACCCGTCATCCATGCGCGTATAATAGAATAGCGTTTGATGGGCGCCGCTTCGCTTTTTTTAAATTTTGCCATTGTATTGATTGTTTTTTAGGGGTAGGAATAGCTGAGGCCCTGCTACAGATACCGCATTGTATAAAACTTGTCCTATAATTAAAGTTAGTTTCTTTTAAGACAAAAAGAAATTATTGGAAGGTCGTTTAATAAGGCTGTACTCCGACTATCTAAAAACAAATACCCCCCCTACAAATCTTCCTCATCTCCAATACTCCCAATTTGGTTCTCCTCCACTTTAAACTCCTTCAACTTCGGCAACTCCTTTAAAGAACTCAACCCAAAGTGCTGCATAAATTTTTCGCTGGTGCCATAGAGTAGGGGGCGGCCTGGATCTTTGGAGCGCCCCAAAATGACGACGAGGTCTTTTTCTAACAATTTGCGTACCGCATAATCACAGCTTACGCCGCGAATGCGTTCCATTTCCGATTTGGCAATGGGTTGGCGATAGGCAATAACTGCTAAGGTTTCTAGGGTTGTTTTGCTGAGTTTTTTCTTACTGCGCTGCTGCAACAGCACTTGAATGGTGGCTTCGTAGGCGGGTTTGGTAAGAAACTGGTAGCCGCCTGCAATTTCTACAATTTCAAAAGAAAACTGCACTTGCTGGTACTTTTCTTGAAGCAATTGCAACTGCTCTTTTAGAGCATCGCGGCGGATGGGCTCGTCCAAAGCCCGCTCCAAACACTGTTGGAGTTCTTTGAGGGTGATGGGTTGTTCGCTGGCAAAAATAAGCGCTTCGAGGTGTGCAAGTAGTAAATCCAAAAGTAAAGCTGGTTCTAAATCGGGCAAAAATAGCTCTTTATCCAAAAAAATTAAGGAAATATCGGTTTAGCGAACAAATTTGTCGCAAGGGGCGTTGTGTCAAACGGAATCCAAACAAGGAAACTCCCCTATTGGCCGCGCTAAAGATACGCTACTAGATTTTGATGGGCAACTTTTGAGCTGGGGCGCTTCGAAATTTTTATTCTAAAAATAGCAAAGAGCTTATTACAAATAATAACAAAAAAATGGTAAATTTCGGCAGGTGTAGCCCTTATTTAGCAGCAGCGCGCCTTAGAAAGAGCCACCTACACTATTATTTTATAAAAGAAATCCAATAAAACATTATGAAGTCAGAGTACCAAGAAAAAGTCAAAGGTTATCTATTAGAAATGGGACACGACATTACTACAGAAAATGAAGAAGACGGTTTGTTTGTAATTACCAACACCGATAATGGGTTGGTAAATACCATGTTGGAATGCGAAGGAGAAATTTTGGTCATCGAACAACATGTCTTGGATTTGAAAGCAGGAAGCAACAAAGCCTACAAACGTCTGTTGCAAATGAACCGAGAAGTGGTACACGGCGCTTTTGTATTGAACGAGCAGGGCGATAAATTGTTATTCAGAGATACCTTGCAGTTGTCCAATTTAGACGCCAACGAATTAGAAGGGTCTTTGAATGCCCTAGCAATGGCCTTGGTAGAAAATACCGATGAGTTGTTGAGTTGGGGACAACACTAAGCTACAATTCAATTAGAGCCAGCACACTATTAATTTTTAAAATAAAAACTATATATACAAGTTATGTGGAATTTCCTCAAAAGATTATTCGGAATAGCAAAAGCAGAGGCCAACTCTGCAGTAGATAAATTGGAACGCCCGATTACCATGACTAAGCAGGGTATTCGCGACCTCAAGCAAGATATGGACGAGAGTCTGAAAAGTTTGGCCGAAGTGAAGGCAACTGCCATCCGCTCTAAGCGCGAAGCCAACAACCACAAAGAGGCCGCAGAAGATTACAAGAAGAAAGCAAAAGCGTTGTTGCAAATGGCTATGGACGGCCGCAAAGATGAAGCAGAAGCCAACCGTTTGGCTGCCGAAGCAATGGCGCGCCGCGAAGAGTCGTTGAAATTGTACCAAGTCGCTCTAGGCAACCAGCAGAAATTTGAAGGCTTAGTATCCAAAATGGAAGGCAAAATTCGCACCCTCAAAAGCCAGATTGCCAAATGGGAAAACGAACTCAAAACCTTGGAAGCACGCGACAAAGTCAGCAAGGCAACAGGCAAACTCAACAAGCAATTGGCCAACATTGACTCCAGCAGCACGCTATCTATGCTAGAAAAAATGAAAGAAAAAGTAGAAGAGCAAGAAGCTTTGTCAGACGCTTACGGCGAAATGGCCGATGCGGGCAAATCCATCGACGAAGAAATTGATGCTGCTTTGGGTGATGCTTCTATCACCTCTAGCGCTGCTTTGGACGACCTCAAGCGCGAAATGGGTTTGTTGCCAGAAGAAGAGAAAATTGAGATCAAAAGCGAGGAGACGATTAAAATCGACGTAGAAAAAAATGACGATACGACCAATGCCTAAACGCTAGTTGAATCGTTGTACCAATATTTTTTAGAGGTTCGTTTGTTTCGAGAAATTCGAAACGAACGAACCTTTTTTATTGCTGCTGCAAAGAAAGCTATTGTTGGAGTGTTGCCTACTTAAATAATTGAAAGTAGCTTCGTTTTTTCTGCTTTTTTAAAATTAAGCCTTCTATTCGGTTGTTTTTTACAAAAAAACGGACTCTACAGACAAAAAAAGCTCTGAAAACTTAAAAAAACGGACACGTGTCCGTTTTGAACGTACAATTGACCGTTTTAAATGGTTGGCAATGCCTTACTTTGTAATTGTGAATAGTACATATAGTACACCAATCAGAGATAGCTTTCGGGGGAAGGCTAAATTTGTTGCATCGCGGCTGGCATTAGTCAGCTGCGTTTTTTTTGTTAACCGCGTGCTGCTCGGCGCGCCGCCCGTTGTTCTTTGTAGTACCCTTTTTTTGGTTGCTTCCAAGCAAAATTGAAAGTCACTGAAGGAATGATCGGAAAGAGGGAAACTTGGTAAGAATTCAACTCTATAGCGCCCGAGAGTGCATCGGTTTCTGGAGCGGTGTACGTGAAAAAAACATTCTGTCGATTGTAAACATTGTAGACCGAAAGCACCAAACTGCTCTGGAACGGTTTCCCCTTTTTGCTCAACACAAAAGTAGCGCTCAAATCCAAACGGTGGTACATGGGCAAACGGGCCGAATTGCGCAACCCGTATTCTACTGTTGGTGTAAAATTGATTACATAGACCGATTGAATGGGCGTATAGGGGGCGCCCGAGCCCAGCACAAAACTAGCACCTATGCTCACCCAGCGATTGATTTCATAATTGCCCACCACCGATAAATCATGGGTGCGGTCAAAGCCCGCCAAAAAAGTGCGCCCACGAATGCCGTCGAAGGTGCGTTCGGAGCGCGAAAGGGTGTAAGCCACCCAGCCTGTAAAATTGCCTTTGGATTTGCGTACAAATAATTCCAATCCATAGGCGCGCCCACGCCCTGCAATAAATTGATCTTCGGTGTCGGTGTTGATGGTTGGGGTGTAATTTTCCGAGTAATCCAATTGGTTGTACATGTCTTTATAAAAAACCTCTACCGACGTTTCAAGTAAATCGTTAAAGAAGTTG
>CAYUZF010000127.1:3308-10607 GCA_964449615.1 uncultured Aureispira sp. | reverse complement strand
AGCCCAACGCATATTGGACGCCCCATTGTGGCCGAACTATTTCGGTACTTGGCACCCATAAATCGGTGGGCAGTGTGCTGGTAGAATTGGTCACCAAATGCACATACTGCCGCCCTACGGTTACTCCCAGTTTCAGGGAAGATTGGTCGGAAAGGGTGTATTTACCACTAAAGCGGGGTTCTGCCCCAAAATACGTTTTAACGGGTTGCAATGCGCCGTAGCTGCGCGTAGTGTCCAGCTTTCCCTCGTAAGGCCCCACCTGCTGGAACATCGAAAAGCCTACATTCATGCTCAAACGCTTGCTCACTTTCCAGTTGTCGGTGAGGTAAAGGCCTGCTTCGTGGGCGGATTTACTATCGGGATCTATGATAAAAGGCTCGCCGCCAGAAAACGCCTCGGCGCGGTTGGGGGTAAAGGTGTGGTAGGTATAATCTGTTCCAAATTTGAGCTGGTGGCGCGGAGTGGGATAAAAATCAAAGCTGATTTTGCTGCTGTAATCGCGAATGCCCGAGCTAAGCGTAAAAGAAAATTCCTCTTGCCCACCGCCAATAGAAAAATCATAGTCGTTGTATACAAAAATAAAATTCATAAACAACTTGTCGTCAAAAATATGATTCCAGCGCAGCGTAGCCGTCGCATTGCCATAGGGCATGTTGATGTTAAAACCGCGGTCGGGGTTGGTCAACTTCAAAACGTCGCGCCCAAAATAGCCACTCAAAAACAAGCGGTTGCGGTCGTCCAATTCGTAGCGCGCTTTGACATTGAGGTCATAAAAATAGTAGTTGGTGCCTTCGAAAGGGGTTTCTCTTAAGAAAGGTTGCGCCAAATCAAATGCATAAGTGCGCCGCCCCGATACAATAAAGGAACCTTTCTTGGGAACAAGGGGCCCTTGTACCGTTAAGCGCGAAGAAATTAGCCCAATACCGCCCTCAATCCCAAAACGCTCGTCGTCGCCGTCTTTCATTTGAATGTCTAAAACCGAAGACAGACGACCGCCATAATTGGCAGGCATGCCGCCCTTTATCAAAGTTGCCTTTTTGATGGCATCAGCATTAAATACAGAGAAAAAGCCCAACAAATGCCCTGCATTGTACACCACGGCTTCATCCAGAAGCACCAAATTTTGGTCAATTCCACCCCCGCGCACAAAAAAGCCTGCGGTACCTTCTCCCGCTGACTGTACGCCAGGCAGCAGTTGGATGGTTTTGAGAATATCAACCTCCCCCATAAAAGCAGGAAGTTTCTTAACTTCTGCCATCGACAGCTCTACCGTACCCAATTCTGTGCTTTCTACATTGCTGTTGCCCCTTTCGTCCGTTACTACAATAAGAGAATCAAAGGTGTTTCCCATAGAGAGTTCAATGTTAAAGGTCGTATCTTGCCGCAAATCCAATTCAAACTTATTATCTTGATAACCGATGTAACTTGCTACAATAGTGTAACGGCCAGGGGGAAGAGAGAGCGAATAAAAACCGTAGAGGTTGGTCGTGACCCCATCCAACGTATTGGCCTCGTTGTAAACATTGGCATAAATTAAATCTTCGCCCGTGTCGGCATCTTTAACATAACCGCTTAAGGTGACGCGTTTTTGAGCGTTTAGGGAGAGGCCAAGCAGCAAAAATAAAATGGTAAATCGGTATGTAAGGCTCATTGTTACGAGTTGGTATCAAACGAAGAAAAATCACGACGGCAAACGTGCCACAAGTCATACCATTTAAAGTAAAAAATCCCTTAAAGAGTTCACGACGGCGCCGCATTAGAAACGCTCCTTGATCAATTCCTTTTTTATGTACTTCTCTATTTCTTTTTATGGACTCTTGGTAAGTATAACAAGTGTGTTAACCATACATAGTGCTTGGGCGCAACAGCCCAGCTACCAGCGTGTAGGAGCAGATTTTTTGGAGGACAAAGAAATCTACAGTTTACTTGCCGACAGTAGCCAACAACTCTGGATTGGGACGGATGATGGCTTGTATGCCTACAATGGAAAAGAATTTAAGGCGTACAGCAACAGCCGACTGCGTTCCAAATCGGTGTTTTCGCCTGTGTTGGATGCACAGAATCGTGTGTATTATTGCAATTTAATGGGGCAAATTATGCGGATGGAAGGCGATTCCCTGCATTTGTACTACGAGTTGCCCGATAGTTTGATTGGGATGAAGATCAACATGCAAATGAATGAGCGGGGCGATTTACTGATTGTTTGTAAAAAAATAGTGCGCCTGACACCCGCGAAAGTATTGCAGCTTGTTTATTCGTTTGAGAACGATTATCTCTTTGGAACTACGCTTATCAAGCGCACCGACGGCGCGGTAGAATTTGCCTATGGTGGAAGTTCCTATTTGATGAGCTGGAAAAACGAACAACTACAAAAAAAAGCAATCAACTACGATCGGTCTACGGAGCAAGCACTGCCCAGTCCAATTTTCGACAACAATGTTATGGAATTGCGGGCTGTAGGTACACAATCGTATTTGATTTATCACCACCAACAAGCCATAGCCGTGCAGTTGGCTGATGGAACTTGGCAGAAACGGCGGATTCCCCTGCTGGAAAAAGGCGATTGCAAACAGATATTGATGTACCATTTGATGAACAATGGACAACTTTGGTGCAGTTGTAGAAGTAAAGGCGGATATTTGTATAATATGAATAGTGGTGTTTTATCAGATTATAAGCTGTTTCCCGATTATCGAATCAGCGCTGTATTGGAGACCAACGACGGCAAACTATGGATGGGGAGTTTAAAACAGGGGTTGTTGCTCTTGCCGCATCGGGGCTTGCTAGATTTTAAAAATCATCCACTGTTGCGCCAAACGGAGTTGTTGCGCCTAGCTGCTGGGCGTGGCGATACGCTTTACGCATTGGGAGCCAATGGGAGTTTGTACCAGATCGACCCTCAAAATAAAGTGCAGCGCTTGACCACCCAAAAAGAGGAAGCGGAGCGTTATTTGATTTACGCGCCTTCTTACGAACGCTTTTACTTCAACGACGGCTACTGGGAGCGCTTTGCAGAGCAGTTTCAGCGGTACAAAGCGACCAATGTGCGTTCGGTGCAATTCATCGGAGGGGAGGAGTTGCTGATCGCCGATTATTCGGGGGTTTATGTGCGCTCTTTGAGTGCTAAAAAAGGCCCTGCCCAAGAATTTATACAAGAAAAAACGAACGTCATTCCGCACAACAGGTACATGGATGGCAATAAAATATTGAAGGTAGGGCGCGCCGTCACGGCTCATTTTCAGCCTCAACCAGCACGACTTTGGATTGCTACAACGCAACAGCTGATTGTAGTAGAAGCAGGCGATACCAACTGGCTGCATTATCAAGGACAACCTATTTACGCCAAAACAATTGTTTCGCACAACGACAGCGTTTTTGTGGGTACCAACCGCGGTATTTTGCTTTTTGTACAGGGCGCATTTTCTAAAAAATTAACCTTTCCTACCTTACCTTTGCTAGAAGAAATAGAAGCGTTGAAATACCAAGCAGGGCAATTGTACATAGCTGGCAAAGGTGGTTTTCAACGAGTAGATGTAGCAACAGGGGAAGGCGTTACCATCAATAGAGCGGACGGGTTGCCCTTGTCGCGGGTACGGGACTTCACCCTACAAGACAATTTTTATGCGCTGTTGACCAACAAAGGGGTGCAAAAGGTAGCTCGATCCATACTGAATAAACGCGCCGCAGTGCCTAGTGTTTATCTGCAAGCGGTAGAAGTGAACGATGAGCCTATTGATTGGACGCAAACGAGGCAATTGTCTTATCAAAAAAATAAAATAGCCTTTCGTTTTCACAGCAATTATTATTACCCTGCGTCTACCCTTCGTTATCGCTATCGTTTGTTGGGGGCAGAGAGTACTTGGCAGTCGATTCCGTTTGAGCAGGGACAAGTGCAATACAATGCTTTGGCTGCTGGAAACTATGTTTTTGAGGTGCAGGCGCAAAGCAGCAAGGGACTGTATTCGGAAATGCTGCGGTATGCGTTTTCTATCGCTCCTCCTTTTTGGCGGCGCTGGTGGTTTTTCTTGGGCAGTGTACTAGGCGTGGGGGGGCTGGTGAGTTTGGTTTTTATAATAAGAATCCGCGTTCTAAAACGACAAAATGCGCTTTTGCTAGATCGGGAAGCCATTAAAAAACAATTGGTCGAGTCTCAACAAACGGCTCTGCGCGCTCAGATGAACCCCCACTTTATGTTCAATGCCTTGAATTCTATTCAGGAAATGATTATGATGAACAACAAGAAAGCCGCAGGCAGTTATTTGGGCAAATTTGCAGATTTGATGCGGTTGTACCTGTACCACAGCCAACAAGACAGTATTAGTTTAGAAGAAGAATTAAAAGCGCTGCGCTTGTATTTGGAATTGGAACAGGTGCGTTTTGAAGAGAGTTTAACCATAGATTTGCAGGTAGCACCTGACTTGGACAGCCACCATTGGACCCTACCGCCCATGTTGTTGCAGCCTTACATCGAAAATGCGTTCAAACACGGACTTTTACACCGAACTCACAATCGGCATTTAAAAGTAGCCTTTCTTCTGGACAAAAAAGACGAGCAATTGCGCTGTGTGGTGGAAGACAATGGGGTTGGACGAACTGCCTCGGCCAAGATCAATCAAGCACGAGCAGGATACCACCAATCTTTTTCCACTTCGGCGACTAGACAGCGGTTGGAGTTGTTGAATTACAATAGAAAAAACCATATACAAGCAGTTATAGAAGACTTAGTAGATGCAACAGGGCGGGCTGCAGGGACGCGGGTGGTAGTGACGATCCCCAACAATTGGGAAGCAGTAGCAGCTTTATAAGTCTTTCGGAAGTTGTAGAGGGTGTTTGGGAAACTCAACGAAACGTAGTGTTGTAATAATCGGTATCATCATGAATATGAAAGTAGTACTTATAGACGACGAAAAAAAAGCGCGTACTTTGTTGCAGATTTTGTTAGAAGAAAACTGTCCAACGATTACGGCCATACACCAAGCAGAAAATTTGCCCGCAGGGGTACGCCTCATCCACGAGCAACAGCCCGATCTAGTGTTTTTAGATATTGAAATGCCAGGTTATTCTGGTATACAAATTCTAGATTTTTTTGCGCCTCATCAAATCAATTTTGAGTTGATTTTTACCACGGCATACAGCCAATATGCCATTAAGGCCTTTGAATTGAACGCGGTTGATTACCTGCTCAAACCGCTGCGTCCAGATCAAGTACAGCAAGCTGTTCAGAAAGTACAAGAGAAAATAGGTGGCAGCCAATTGCGCGAGCGTTTGGAGGAACTGCGCCACAGCCTCACCGAGCCCCAAATTGCAAAAATTGCGTTTCCCCTAGCCGATGGTATTTTATTTGTTGCAGTAGAGGAGCTCATTCTCCTAGCTGCCGAGCGCATGTATACCCGCGTTTATACTAAAAACGACGGCGTTTTCATCGTCAGCAAACCCCTTAAGTTTTTCACCGAAAACCTCGACCAATCTAAGGCCTTTTTTCGCCCCCACCGTTCTTACCTCATCAATTTGCAGTGCATTAAAAAATACGTCAACAAAGACGGCGGCTATTTGCTTATGGACAATGGCGAAGTCGTTTCGGTGTCTAAAGATCGCAAGAAAGAACTGTTTGAATTGTTGCGACACGGGCATTAGGGAAGTTGAGAACATATATTGGGAAGTTTAGCCGTGCACAATAGTACTTTTTATGATAGTATTGAAAATTTAGAAACAAAGCATGTGTTTTAATATTCTAAGTAGGAGGCTGATTGTTAGGGTTTAATTTAGAATGAATTGAAAGTATGTTTTGGTTTAAAAATTCACTAATTAACATCTAAAAAGCATTATGAAAAACTTAATTTTTATTATTAAAGCAGTATGTTACAGCTGTTGTTTTTTCTGCACAGTTGCGTTGCAAGCACAAGATATTGATATTGTGTTGGACAATCCCAATTCCATAGACAAATCTGGAACCGTACTAGAACTGGAAAATGGCCATTTATTATTGGTCGGTAGTACCGAGAATGGAGTAAGCGGCACGTCTGGAATGGACGGCTATATTTTCGAATACGACCCTAATAATCAACGTGTTGTTTGGTCTAGAACATACGATGTAGGAGAGAACGGCGCCCACACGACAGACCATTTGTATACAGGGATTATAGACAGTGAAGGCTACGCGGTTGTTGGTGGCTCCTCACAGGGCAGTGGTCATCCTTATATGTGGATCATGCGGGTAGATCTATCCGCTGGTAACCAGGGCAATGTTCTATTTAGCAAACGCTTGAACGAAGGAAAAAACAACCGAATTTCAGAAATAGAACAAACGCTGGATGCCGACCCTCAACGCGTAGACTATTTATTCACAGGCCCCTCTGAAAATTTTACGGAAGTGTATTTGGGCAAAATTCGCTATAATGGTAATGTTATTTTTGAAAATACCTACAACGACGGTACAGAAAGAGGCTGGGCTTATTGCATTACCCAAAACAATACGCAAGACCACTTAGGACGAATCTATCTGGGCGGCTCGATTCGCAGTAGCTTATTTGACATGATGGTGGCCGAAATTCAATCCAATGGGCAACTGAACAAATTTAAGTATTACGAAGAGGCCAATAATAGATTGAGTATTATAGACGATTTGCATTTTATAGACGGCGAGTTGGTCGGGTCGGGGCATATTCATACCAGTACTTCTGCCGGTGCTGAAAACAGCCGCCCTTGCTTTGTGAAAATTGATGTCAATACCTACAACATGACCACCAAACGGCTTTACAACACGACGGATGGTTCTATTAATAGGTTTGTAGAGTTACAGCCTATTGTCCTCAACAACCAGCATGTGGGTTACGTAGCAACAGTGAGCAGTGATGAACTGAGCAATGGCGCACTGCGCGCTAAAGTGGTTTATATGGATGTGGATGGCTATGTACTACCCAACGGCTACAAGTATCTCTCGGAGGCGACTAGAGGCGGAGCCATTAAACAGCTAAAAAACAACCGTCTGATTTATTTTGGAATGACAGCAGGAAACGACGAGTTGTATCTAAACGAAATGGACGCTACCCCAACCGATCCAACGCTGTCTTGTATTAATCTAAACGATTTGGAGGACGGATCATTTGACTGCGATATCAGTAACTTGATAGAAGCGTACACACCAGTAAACACCGATCCACAAAATGTAAGGCCTACCATAAGACACATCAATTGGAATGCAGAGGCTTATTGTTGCGATGATTTTGAGGTAGCGATCAATGGAGCCAATACGGTTTGTTCGGGAGGTTCATTAACGCTATCTGTTCCTGCGTTGACGGG
>CAYUZF010000127.1:0-3163 GCA_964449615.1 uncultured Aureispira sp. | reverse complement strand
ACCAACAGCACCAGCGTTCAACCCAACAGCAGCACAACTTATACGGTGACGGTTACCAACCGTTTCAACTGTGAGTCCGTAGCGCAAAGAACGGTTACAGTAGCCGAGCCGCCTGTGGTGTCGATAGACGATTGTGTTAAAAAAGTGTGTTTGGGCGATCGCGTTATTTTGTGGGTCAACAACCCTGTTAGCGGCGTAACGTATAGCTGGACAGGTGGCTACACGGGCACACAAGTTGTTATTCCTGTTACCACTTTGGGCAGCCAACTGATTACCGTAACCGCTAACAACAGTACAGGCTGTACCAATGCAGCCAGTGTGGAAGTGGTTGGAATAGACTGTGGCGAAGGACCAATCACCAAGCCAAACACCAGCGATAGGGTTGATAATAGAACGCCTGCTACGCTCGACCACCTAGAGCTCTTTCCTAATCCTACCCAAAACCAGCTTAATATTTTGATGGAACAACAATCGGAAGCGCAGTGGATCGGGGTAGAGCTGTACGACCTACATGGACGCTTGCTTATTTCTCAAAGTATGCACGCCAACCAAGCTACGCTGAATGTGGCCGATTTATCCGTAGGGTTGTACGTAATCCGTGTACAAAGTGCCAACGGGCAGCAACAAACCAAGCAATTTGTAAAAGAATAAAGCGTTGTACTTAAAGGCTACTTGGATAGTTTATAGGATCGCTTCGAATTATTTTCGGGGCGGTCTTTTTGCTAGGAGTGTAACCATGCCTTTCTTGAAAAAAGGAACTTAGAAAGTTAGAAGTGCGGTTGGGAAGTTGAGCAAGGCGATTCGGAAGTTGTTGTTTATAAAATAGAGAATGGTGGTGTACTTTTGTGTCAACAAAGATAGTAAGATAGACAACCTTAGAATTCAATGGCGCCAACATACAAAGGAGGTGCAACACAAACCTTATAGGGTGGGAAATTGTCCCCCAAACATTGCCCCCCTACTAACCATTTTCTGGACTAGTGTTTTATTCCTTTTGACAAACGAGGAATGAAGCCGAATGGTTATAGCTTTTGCTAAGGAGTTCCGTGCAAACGGAAACGGCTGTTTCGAATTTAATTCGGAACGGCCATTTTTTATACCAAGAGCGCACCGAACGCATGGTTTGGTGTAGAATAATAATTTCCACAAAAAAACAAGTGCAACAACTTGTAGAATCTACAACGACTTTGTAATTTCAAGCCGCACAAATCAACACCATCCTTAAAAGGCCACGCAAATGCCCTAAAAGGAACTCCAAGAAGGGTGTACTCACGAAATAAAACAGAACGCTACTATGGCAATGAGAAAAATCCGCATGAGAGAAGCTTTGAAAGAAGCCATGTCTGAAGAAATGCGCAGAGATGAAAACGTGTTTTTGATGGGAGAGGAGGTCGCCGAATACAACGGGGCTTACAAAGTTAGTCAAGGCATGTTGGACGAATTTGGCGAAAAGCGCGTGATTGATACGCCGATTGCCGAATTGGGCTTTGCAGCGATTGGTGTAGGTGCGGCCATGGCGGGCGTGCGCCCGATTATAGAGTTTATGACGTGGAACTTTGCGATCTTGGCCTTCGACCAAATCGTCAACCACGCGGCCAAGATTCATTCCATGTCCGCAGGGCAGTTCAGTTGTCCCATTGTGTTCAGAGGTGGAACGGGCTCGGCGGGCCAGTTGGCGCAGCAACACTCCCAGACTTTCGAGAGTTGGATGGCCAATGTGCCAGGTTTGAAAGTTATTTCTATTTCCAATCCTTACGATGCCAAAGGCTTGCTCAAGTCAGCGATTCGCGACGAAGATCCCGTATGTTTTATGGAATCGGAAATGATGTATTCGGATATGGGCGAAGTGCCAGAGGAAGAATACCTTATTCCCATCGGAAAAGCCGACATCAAACGCGAGGGAACAGATGTAACCATCACGGCCTTTAACAAAATGGTAAAAGTAGCTTTGGCAGCTGCCGAAGAATTGGCGAAGGAAGACATTTCTGTAGAAGTGATTGACTTGCGCACCATTCGCCCCTTGGACGAGGCGGCCATTATCAAATCGGTTAAGAAGACCAATCGCCTCATCGCGCTGGACGAATCTTGGCCTTTTGCGGGTGTTTCTTCAGAAATCGCCTACCGCGCCCAAAAACATGCTTTTGATTATTTGGACGCTCCTGTTACCCGCATCAACAGCCAAGACGTAAGCATGTGCTACGCTCCAACCTTAGTAGAGGCCTTTTTGCCAGGCACAGAAGAAGTAATCAAAGCGGTAAAAGCTGTCTTGTACCGCTAGTAAATAGACATTCATTACACCATATACTACGATGCTCCTTCTGTTGTTTTTAAGAAGGGGCATTGTTGTGTGTTGGTGGGGCTATTATAGATCAGGAAGTGGGTAACTCGAAGGTATGGTAGCGTTTTATTAAACAAATCGAGGCCTCCTTATTTACTAGCTTCTATATAGCGACCGCAGCGACAAGAGAGATAGGAGTGTGCTATGGAGCTACAGACAGTATTGAATATCAATACAACTCCAACAATTGCTAAATAATAATAAGGCATTCTACAAATCTTTGTAAGGATTGTTTTCTATATCTTTTACACAGCGACAAGAATAGTGAATGTTTTTATCTTGAATATCGTAGTAGATACAATTCTTACTACTAAATATTCTATAATAAGCAAAGGATTCTGCCAAAAGTCCACCTTCTATATGAGACGATGCAGTCCAAAAGCCAGCTACTTGTCCAAGATTTGTGAAATTACCTCGTATAAAATTACCTGCTGGTAAGATATTTAATTTCAAAGAATCGGTACCAGGTTCAGACCAGTACTCTTTAGATTTTAAAAGTCCAGCTTTTTCTCCTCTACAAGTTTCTAGCATCACTCGTTGCTTTATATCTGGAATCACTGCTTGTTCTAAAGAAAGCCAGTCAAGGTCAGTACTGAGCTGCCACCCCTCAGGACAGGCTTTCATAGCTTGTTCCCAAATGTATAAACGGCCATAGAGGGGAGAAGGGTTGTCAGGGTTGAGCTTGGAGCCAGGTACGTTGTAGCGCATGTTTTCGCGCATCCAGTAACGATCATCTATTTCTATATAAGTATAACGCTCCCCATCTCTTAGGTCTACAAACTTTTTGATTTTTGTATTATTATGTTTACTAGTAATACAGCCACA
>CAYUZF010000126.1:0-15238 GCA_964449615.1 uncultured Aureispira sp. | reverse complement strand
ATGGGGCGTTGGTGGGGAGTGAGGTGTTTGTAAAGGAGTGAGTTTATTGAAAAAGGCTACACCGAGTCGCTGGGTCTCCGCTTGTTAGGGGGTATTGGCATGTGTTGCCTGCTCAAGACTTGCGCCAATGGGAGCGGAGGCGTGTTCATAAAAAAAGGGCAACCCATTCTAACAAAAGAACCAGTTGCCCCGCTATTAAAGTACGATGTTTAAAGACACACTTACAACGCCTGAATCAATTCAATAGCAGCATTGGGACGGTCGTTTAAGTCCTTATCGGGAAGCGTCCTCAAAAGTGCCGCCGCAGTTTTAAAATAGCCTTGTTGGGCGACTGCTTGTGCAAAAGAACGCATATGGTAGCGACGGTTAGAAGGCGTCAGCTTTTTGAACAATGTATAGGCCTCTTCCAGCCAACCGTTAGGGACGTAAAAATCAACCAGTGCCCGCACCAAGGCATGTGCATCTTCCTTGTTTCGATCCGCTAATTGACGGGTTTGTTCTTTCAGCAGCGCAGCGCTTTTATGCTCCAACAAAGCTGCCTTAGTTGCCAATTCTGCGTACCAACGCAGGGCTTTATCCGTTCGGAAATTTCCTTCGGAAAGCAAAGGAAGGATTTTTGATAATAAATAGCGTTGCTGCTTAGTAGCGCTGGGCGTTGCATGGTCTAAGGTGCCTAGCACAAAAGCAATCTTGTACGCGGTTTCTTGAATAGCGGTCAGTACTTTGGTTGCTTCTTTCAACCAACCCAACTGGGCATACAACTTACCCAACTGGGTATAATAATCCTCTGGATAATAGGGTTTCACAGCGGCTTTATTCAGCAAAATTAGTTGTTCTTGTGCGGCTGCTGGATTGATGCTCGCCAAACGCACTAGGCATTCCACACGGAAATTGCCTTCGCTTGTATACTGGCTAATTTCTTCTAATAAATAGTCCGTTGCCAGTTCTATTGCTCCGTGTGCGGCATAGTGTTGGATTAAACTATCATAAGCCTCCTCCCAACTCAACCCATCAAACAACGCCATCCATTCCTGTGCTTCTTGGTAACGTCGCTGTTCGGCCAATCTGTGCACCCCTTCGCGTAGCAATTCAAATTCATCAATAGTACCGCCTTGCTCTACCCAATTGCGCGCATAATTGAGCGCTGCTTGGTGGTGGCCTAATTGAAAGAGCAGGTGCAAAAAATTGGAATGATAAGAGGTGAACCGATCGGTTTCTGAACCGCTTTTCATCGTTTGTAATGCCTCTTCTAAATCACCGCAAAGCGCATAGGCGCTGGCCAGCGAAGCGTATTTTTCGTAAGCATTAGACGCTTCACTAAGCTTTTGTTGAGCCGCTTCAAAATAGTGCTCGCTAAGCGCCGTTTTACCCAGTAAATAGGCCGCGGCAGCTAGAGGCGCATATACAAAAGTCGCTGCCCATCCTGCTCTATCTTCGGCAGTGCCCTCCTCCAATGCTTTTACTCCTTCTTCAAAAGCCAATTCTGCCAACTTTACAGACGCTTTTCTAGCCAAATCTGCGGCCACCCAACCCAAGTTGGCCACGCGTTTGTACCACTCTTTTCCCTTAGAAGCGGTAGCAACTGCCGATTCATCTTTGCCCAGCGCAACCAGCTTGCGAGCAACAAGGCCGTTGTATTCCGTAATGTGATAATCCCAGCCCGAATTTAAATTAGAAAGCGCTTGCTCGTATACTTGAATTAAATCCAACACCGAGCCACCTTTTTCAAAGGAGATGCCAGCTTTTTTCTTTTTGCGGCTCTTCTTACTAGGCTTAAACCCTGCTTTTTCGCGTTCATTGAAACCCATTTTAGGGTCGTCCTTTGCTGCGTTGATAGTTTGGTAAAAATGCGCGCCACCACCCCAACGGTAAGGCCAAGCGTGTTGATGGCGATAGCTGTAAGAAAGATGTTCATCCAGTTCAGTTGCGGTAGCCGTGGCACTAATTACGACTCCTGTAGGAGTAGCAACCAGCCATTCTTTTTGAGCATTTTTATAAAAAGGATAATAGGGATTGCACTCATAACGAGTCGCTAAGTCTTTATTTTTGATTGCTAATGGCCTAGCTTGGTCGTACAATTCATTGTAAGCACTTACCTGTAAATCCTTGCGACAGCTATTGATTAGGCGTCCATCTGCGTGGTAAAAGGCAACCTGCTGCGGCCCTACGGTAACCAAACTATTGCCCCAATAAATACCTCTAGCGCCTTCCGCAGTAAAAGCGTGGAGTAATTGGTGGGTTGCTAGCTCCCAAATTTGCAGCGTTTCATCGCTCAAAAGCAACGCTACTCGGTCGCCCGCTGGGCTGATTTGCACAGGTTTTAATTCTGAACTAGAACTGTACGATTCCAACAAAGCTTTTTCTAAAATGAGAGTCACACGAAGTTGCTGTTGCTGAAAAATAGCCACCGTTTTACCGCCATAAACTGAAAATTGTTGGCCGTCAGGCGTAAAATAAATTCCAGAAACTTGTTGCTGAAGCGTACATTTTTTTTGAAGCGTACCTGTTTTTAAATCGGCGAAGCACAGCGCTCCGTTTTCTAGATACACCAGGTAACCCGCCGCAGCGCTGAACGCCATCGGGGGCACAACAGACTTTAGCCAAACGACTTGCTTGCTGTTGGTGTCAATCGCAAAAGCCTGTTTGTGGGTATTGTACCCAAATACCAACGTTCCATCGGGAGTACTACGACACCATTCGTAGGGTTGTAAATCCTCTCTGGTCAGCGCGGTTTGGATGGCTGGCGATAGGTTCAATTGCATCCAAGTGGTATCGTCTTCGTAAGAATGCAGTTTTTTGTTGTCGGTAATGCCGAGCGGGATTTCGGAATGGTGCCAACAGCTAATGGCAAAGGCATCTTGATCGCCGAGCCAAGTCCAGGCAGGAGGACGCGACCACCCGTTGGTGATGCAGGCTTCTGCCAATGGGGTTGAGGAAGCCGAAAAAGCAGGAAGTTTGGCCACGCAGTTGGTGTGGAGTACAGCCCCCAAATAGCGGCTATCGGGACTCCATTGCAGCATCTGGTAATAGTCGGGCCAGCCAATGCCGCCGTAGTTTTCTTTTAATAAATTGACGCAGCGCCCCGTTGAAAGTTCCCAGATTTGCACCGTGCCGTCCTCCTCATAGTTTTCGCCTATCCACGTACCTACCGCCAAGTAAGCACCGTCTGGACTAAGGGCATAACTGCCGTTGGCTTCTTCGTGGGCAAACTCGTGGCACAGCCCAGCACCCGCTTCTAGCAGTTGTTTGGTAAAATAAGTATGTGCAGCCCCCACTTGGCCGTTTTGGCGTTCTAGCTCTTCCAAGCGTGTTCTCAAGGCTAGAAGATACACTGGTTTCAATTGCTGCCAATCCAAGTCTTGCATCCACGAAAGCAAGGTTTCTTCTTCGGCAGGCTGCTCCAAAATTGTCCAATCTATCGGCACAGGGGCAGTAGAAACTGCGAGCGTAACATCGGTGACAATGGCAGATACGTCTACCAACAACAATTCGGTGCTGGTGGTAGCGACGTACAATTGACCTTTGGGGGCTAAAGTCGCTTGTGTAATGCCTTTGGAGAGTTGTGCTTTCTGTATCAATTGTAAGTCTTGGGTATTCAAATAATAAAGACCGCCTTCTTCCGTCAAGACGACAAAGTCACTGCCAGCGGGCAGCGCCGCTACGATGCTACTTGCGACCAAATCAAAAAAAGCCGCCTTGTCCGCTTGCCCGTCCCAGAGTTTAATTTCGTTGTGCGCGTAGGTAAGCAGCCACTCGGGATGACTGGTAACCACCGTTATACCTTCTATTAAATGCGCTTTTTTAATGGACAACGCAGCTTTATGCGCCCCTATTTCCCAGACTTCTAATTTTTTACCCTCAGTAGTTATAAAACGTTCTTTTGTCCAAAGAGTAGCTTGTGTATTTCGGCTAGGTTTCATTACTTGTACCTCATTTCCTGCGTGGCTCCACAGGCGTACGCCTTTCTTTTTATCAGAAAAATAACCCGTTGTCGTCAGTAGGTGTTTTTCATTGTAATCAATGCTGTTGAACTGGTCGGATAAGATGGGCGTTTCTTCTTCAGTGACAAAATCGTACCAAGCATAACTGCCCCCATAAATCCCAAAACGCCGCTTAATCAACATCTTGTGCCTCAATTGTCCCGCCAAGAAATCGGTAATTTCCAACGTGCGGTGCCAACTGCCATTCGAATTGAAACACTGCGCCTCTTTGCCCGAAAGGGCCCACAAACGCTGCTGTACGGCATCAAAATACAAACGGCGACAAGTATCGGAAAGCCCTTTCACGGTTTGGGTCGAGCTCCCTGTTCGAAAATCCATCTTTTGAATGCGGTTGCCCATCGATTGGTAATAATCTTGCTCGTCCGCAAAAGCGACATGTCCCGACAGAGCTTGGTTGTGTTTGACCCAAACCACTCGCTCCTCCTGCACATGCCAGAGAATCAGATCAATTCCCGTTACCGCAACTAGCAACCATTGGTCATCTTTAGAAGGCGTAAAATCAAGCACCTCGCCACTACTAGAATAATTGGCTAATTCTTGCACAACGGTTCCTTTTTCTAGCTCCCAAACTTGTACTTTGGTTTCATAATTAAAAGACCTCGTTGTGTACAGCCGTTGCCCCGTCTGGTCAAAACGCGCCATCATTCCATAAGTACTATGGTGAATAGATGCCTGAAACGCGGCCTGTTCTTGGCCTTCTAAATCAACTACCAAAACGGTATCTTCGGCGTTCTGCCCCCCGCCGTATTGAACAAAAATAACCCGTTGGCCAGCCGCAGAGACAAAAGTGCCATTGTTGCGGTCTGCTTGTTGTGGAGAGTGCAGCGTTTTAACGGTTTGAAATTGATGATCCAACAATTGAAATCCTCCTGAAAAACCGTAGTAAATATACTGCTCGTCGACATCTAACGCGCGGTGGTAAGAACCGCCTTCTAAAAGAAGTTGGTGCTGTTGAACAACGTTCAACGTAAATTGCCCATAATCAAGGATGTAAAAAATATCGTCAGTAATACCCAAATCGCTGCGCAAAACCAGTAAGCGTTCGCTGTTTGGAATTTCCTTGATGATGTATTTGCCAAAGAAAAAATTATCGGCTGAACACACCAACTTGTCTAACTGCACACCTTCTTTTGTCCAAAGGTAAAGCGCTCTAGAATCCGCACTGATAAGCAACATTTTAGAAGAGAGGTAATGCAGCGCTTGAACCTCTGTATCGTGTTTGAAAACGGTGTCGTTCAAAGCGGTAGCTTGCAAGGGTAAGTTGAGTAGCGGATGTTTTGGGTCGATGTAGCCCTTTTTTTTCTTTTTTAAACGTTCTTTTTTGAAAGCCAACAGTGCTTTTTCTGGAGTCTTCAAATCCTTTTGGAGCATTCGACCGTCTGTTCCTATTTTGCCGTAGCGGATGTTCAAAAATTGTCCGTCCAATTCTATTTGCCAGAACTTGGAGGAGTTGCCTTCGGTGTGTTCTAAATAGTGCTTCATTAGTGGATAATAATGAGAAATTCTTTAATGACACAATGATAAGTTATTTGATGATAAAAAACAAGAATTTATCTCAATTTAGTGATACTTATAACAAGGTAGCTATCGCTGAACGATCAGGTTAATAGGGGCTGTTTGCTCTTTTAGCAATTGTTTAAGGGGACAAAAGCGGCAGATTCCTCAAAAAACGGTATTTTGTGGGCGCTTAACACCAAAACCACCACACACAATCTTCCAATTACCATTAAACTGCGAACGCTAGTTACTAGAAATCACCTGAATAGCGGGCTAAAATCTAAGGGTTATGAAACAATATTTGGACTTATTGCAACACATTAATACGCACGGAACGGATAAGGGCGACCGCACAGGAATAGGTACCCGCTCGGTATTTGGTTATCAAATGCGCTTTGATTTGCAACAGGGTTTTCCTTTGGTAACGACCAAAAAAATTCATGTAAAAAGCGTCGTGCATGAGCTGTTGTGGTTTCTAAAAGGCGATACCAACGTGGAGTATTTGCAGGAAAATGGCGTGCGCATTTGGAACGAATGGGCCGATGAAAACGGCGATTTGGGACCCGTTTACGGCAAGCAGTGGCGCAGTTGGCAAGGTGCTAATGGCAAAACCATCGACCAGATTCAGCAAGTGGTAGAAACCATTAAAACCAACCCCAATTCGCGCCGTATGATTGTTAGTGCTTGGAATGTAGGCGAGCTGTCCGAGATGGCGTTGTCGCCTTGCCATGCGCTGTTTCAGTTTTATGTAGCCGATGGCAAACTCTCTTGCCAATTGTACCAACGCAGTGCCGATAGTTTTTTAGGAGTGCCGTTTAACATCGCTTCTTATGCGCTGCTGACGCACATGATGGCGCAGGTTTGCGAGTTAGAAGTAGGCGATTTTGTACATACCTTTGGAGATGTTCACATTTACAACAACCACCAAAAACAAGTAGCCTTACAATTGCAGCGCCCCCCAAGAGCCTTGCCTACCCTGCGCTTAAATCCTGCGGTAACTTCTTTATTAGACTTTACTTACGAAGACATTAACTGGGAAAATTATCACCCACATCCAGCAATTAAAGCACCTGTAGCCGTTTAACAAACGCCCCTATTCTTCCCCACCCAAGACGTTTAATTACACAACTGTACCAAAGTATTGGGTATGGTAAAAAAAACTTGTCTAACTGTGCAATCATTTCACTATGCGATTTTTACTTCTATTTTAATAGGGCTTTTAATAGGAACAGACCTTCAAGGACAAATTGATACCAGTGGCCGCAACACCTTGCGCGCGGTTTATACCAGCACGCCACCCAAGATAGATGGTCGGTTGGATGATCCTGTTTGGAAAACGGCTCCTGTGGCGACTGATTTTGTAGAGAACGCACCCAACCCAGGGGTACCTGCTTCTCAAAAAAGCAGGGTGCATGTTTTGTATACTACGCAGGGCATTTATATTGGTGCCCGCCTCTACGACACCGCACCCGATAGCATTCTAAAACAATTGAGTGTCCGCGACGAACAAGGCAACGTCAATGCCGATATGTTTTCGGTCAGTATAGACGGCATGTACACGCAACAAACCGATTTTAGTTTTACCGTCACGGCTGCGGGGGTACAAATTGACGCCAATGCGGGCGATGAAATTTGGGATGCGGTCTGGAACAGTGCGGTAGAAATTGACGAATTGGGGTGGGTGGTAGAAATGGAAATTCCCTACTCGCAGCTCCGCTTCCCCAAAAGCGAGGTACAGACTTGGGGCATTAATTTTAGGCGCAATGTACGCCGCACCCGCCAAGATTTTTACTGGAGTGCGGTAGATCCTTTGCAAGCCAATGAAGTGCAGCAGCAGGGCTTATTAACGGGTATTGAACGCATCAAACCACCTGTACGCCTTTCTTTTACGCCTTATTTAGCAGGTTATCTCAACCACAGCTACAACGACGTAACGGGAGAACATCAATTTTCCCCTGCCTTTTCGGCGGGTGCCGATATGAAATACGGCATCAACGAAAGTTTTACGTTGGATGTCGCGCTGGTACCTGATTTTGGTGATGTGCAATCGGACAATGTGGTGTTCAACCTAAGTCCTTTTGAAATTTACTACGCCGAGCGTCGCCCGTTTTTTACGGAAGGCGTGGAGTTGTTTAGCCGCGCCGATTTGTTTTATTCGCGCCGCATAGGCCAGAGCGTTCTAATTTAGCCTTAGACCAAGTAGATGCCCAGAACGAAGCGTTGGTCAAAAATCCAGAACGCCCTTATTTAATCAATGCCCTAAAAGTATCGGGGCGTACCAAAGGCGGCTTGGGTTTGGGCTTGTTTAACGCGGTAACAGCGCCTTCTTTTGCTCAAATTCGGGACAACAACACAGGCAAAGAGCGGGCTTTTGAAACGGAATCGTACAGCAATTACAATGTAGTGGTAGTCGATCAGCAGTTTTGGAAACACTCTTATGTTAGTTTGGTCAATACCTCTGTTTTGCGCTTTGGAGGATACACCGATGCTTTGGCAACTGGGACAGAGTTTAAATTAGCGGATAAGAGCAACTTATACGGTGTGGAAGGCAGCGCAGCGATGAGCCACCGCTTTTTGGACGAGGCGCAGTACAACGAGGACTACCAAAGTGGCTACCGTTACGACGTGAGCTTGCGCAAATTCAGTGGCAATGTAACCGCGTCGTTGCGCCAACAGGCCTTTAGTCCCGATTACAACATCAACGACTTGGGTTTTATAGGACGGACAAATTACATCAGAAGTATTGCAAGCGTCAATTACAATATTTACGAACCGTTTGGGCGCTTTGTTAGAATGTGGTCGGGCTTGGATTTTTCACACGAAATGCTGCATACACCTGCTTCTTTTACCCGCCTTCAGATAGGGGGCTATTGGGGCGGTACGTTCCGTAATTTTTTGGCCATTGGAGCACAATTTAGAGTGGAGCCGTTGGGGTATAGGGATTATTTTGAGGCGCGGATGCCAGGCCGCGGTTGGGACAAACCCACTTGGTCGCGGTTGGCTTTTTGGTTTTCTAGCGATTACCGCAAAGCTTTTGCACTGGATGGCGAGATAAGTTACCGCCGTTTCTGGGCGCAAGAAGGGGCATGGGCCAACTCGGACGTGGTGGGCTTAAACATAAAGCCATTGCTCCGTTTCAACGACCATTTTAATATGATTGTGGAAGCTGATTTTACCATTCGACGCAACAGCTTGGGCTATGTAACTACCAACCCGTGGATCGGGCAGGAGGACATGATCGTGTTCGGCAGTCGAGCGCGACAAGACTTAGTTAGTACCATTTCTGCCAATTATTTGTTTACAGATTTAATTTCGTTGAGTTTGCGGGTGCGCCATTACTGGGCGGTGGTCAGCTACGGCGACTTTTTTACATTGGGCAATGCAGGGGAGATGGAGCCAACCTCCTACACAGGTAACCACGACACCAATTACAACGCTTTCAACGTAGATTTAATCTTTCGTTGGCGCTTTGCACCAGGCTCAGAGTTAAACGTTGTTTGGAAAAATTCCATTCTACAATACGGGTCAGAACCTGTGTACAATTACTTGGACAATTTTTCTAGTATGTTGCAAAGCCAGCAGAGCAACCAGTTCTCTATTAAAGCCCTGTACTTTTTGGACTTTTTTACCTTGTTTAAGAATAAAAATACTGGAACGCGGTTCTAGGTAAAGGCTTTAACATGATCCAGCGCTTAGAAGGGTGTTTTTACTTCAAATCCTATCCAGCATGCTGTACGCGCTGGGCAGCCTTCGCACAGCACCTACAGCAGACTTACCCCGATATGCCTCGCGCCGCAGAACTAACAAATTTCTGTGCTGCTGGTGGAGTACTTGAGGGCAAACAGGACAAACTGTTGAATTGGATGGTAGAACCTACGGGAACGTGGTAAATGACCTATAGGGCTGCTTAACAAAACTTAATACTTCTTTGACACTTTGCGTAGGGGCTAAAGTTGACTATTAATTTAAAAAATGTTATTTTACCCTATAATTTGGAAGCTAGTTACAAGGTTTTTGAGTGATTGACGTGCTGTTAAAGAGCATCGGTCAACTAGTTTTCGCTTAAAACTGCCCATTTTCTAGACTTTTTTGCTTTACAACAAGAACAGAGGAACGCAGTTATAGTTATATAATTTACATTAATAATAGTTATTAGAGTGCCTTCCCCGCTTTTGCGCATACGACACACCCACCAAGAGACGTCCATACTGATTACTGATCTAAAAAATAGACGAAGAGTATATGAAAGGAATAGCTGTTGTAGTGCTAGGATTGTTGTATTTACCCCTGCTTATGGCGCAGGCACCCGAAGAACGAGCTGAGGCAGTGGCCGATAAATTTTGTACCTGTGTCAACGAGACCTACAGCAATATTGACCAGGATGTCAAAAGGGCGATGGGACAGATTATAAGTTATAAGCTGCAAAACCAACCTCAAGATTTAGAGCGTTATATGAGAAACCTATCCGCAGAATTGGTCATTCGCATCCAAGAGCAGGCGGGACAATTTAAAAAAAATGGGGCGCTGGCACAGTATTGCATACACGACATGGAACAAGCTATGGAAAACATAGATTTAGAAGATCCGCAGTATGCAGGCATTACCGACGAGCGATTCAGTGTACTCATTCAGCAACAACTAAAAAGCGAGCCTTCTTGCGAATTTGCCGCCCTTTTGATGGAATTGGGCTTGCGCGAAAACATCCAACAACCACAAGTTCGCATCGGTCAAACCCGCAGCCGCGAGACGGCAGGCCAATAGTTTTTGCAAAATTAGGGACAATCCAACCGCGCTTCTACGCGTCTATTTCTAGGATCTCCTTCGGGATAAATGGGGCGATCGGGGCCGTACCACTTACAGGTAATGCGTTTGGGATGAATGCCGTACATGCTCAACCAACGCTGTATTTTATAAGCCCGCGCCTTAGACAGGTCTAGGTTTTTTTCCTTGTTGCCGTGTATGTCGGTGTGCCCAAAAATCGTAATGGACGCTTGGGGATGCTCCTTCAAATAAGCAATCAACCAGTCTAGTGTTTGGCGGGCTTTGATGGTGCCGCTAAAATTGGTGCTGTTGTCCTGAAAGTTGATGCCGCCCAAAATCATTACTTCATCACAAAGCAAGTCTTGCGCTTTGCTCAAATAAAACGTACCCGCTTTGTATTCCGCTTCTTTGGAATCGGGGCGCTGGTTGACCTTAGGTACCTCCTTTTTATCGGGTGGAGAAACATTGTTTAAGGTAGACTTGCCCGTTTTCTCTTCAAATTGAGCAATGGTTTCACGGCTGTCCGCTTCGGTGCCCAAATCTTCGGCATCCCACGTTTTGAGTTTGATGTTAAAACAGTTAAAATGGCGGCGGTTGTATTCTTGACCCCTTCCCTCGATCAAGTCGGCCACGCGCATCTCATTGTCCAGCGCACCAAAATGCACTTCACAGCTAAAAATCGTATAGCCTATCGGGCCAGAAGGGTCACTTTGATAAAGTTGTGTGACTTCTTTCTTGATCAATACGCCATCTTTGCGCACATTTTTTACGGCCAGCATAGGAAAGGTGCGTTCTACATTTTTACCTTTCAAAAACCAGGCATCTCTATGCTGTGGGGGATAAAAAACCGCCCCGCCCGAACGGGCATTGTTGCAGATAAAACGGAAAAAAAAGATGGTCGCATCGGGCGTGTATTCTATTTTGTCTAAAATATAAGAATCTTGCCACTTGCGGTATTCTGGTTTGTGATCCGTGTAGTTGCGTTCACTGTTTTGGGCTTGCGCCAATGCTACCACACTTAGTAAAAAGCTCGTTATTACTATAAATTTGCTCATCGTTTTAATTAAGACTATTCACAATTTACCCGCACTTCTACCCGTCTATTGATGGGGCTTCCCTTTGGGTTGAGGGGCTGTTCGGCACCAAACCATTCATAATTAATGCGTCTAGGATGAATGCCGTACATGGTCAACCAGCGCTGTATTTTAATAACCCGCGCTTTGGACAATGCTTTCATACGCTCTGGCTCGCCAAAAATATCCGTGTGTCCATACAGCGTCAGGGTAGAAGAAGGGTTGTCCTTCAGGTACTGAAACAGCAAATGAATCGTGCGCTTGGCAGCTACCATTCCCTTGAACTGGGTGGTGTTGTCGTGGAATTTTAATTTGTCCAACACCAACATTTCACCGCATTTAATGGCCTTACTCGAACTGAGCAAACTCACCGAGTGGGGGTAGTTTTCTGGATCGGGCTTTGGCGGCTCAGGCTCTGGCAGGACTTCCTCTATTTCGGGGACGGGCTCTGGCTCTGGCTCTGGCTCTGGCTCTGGCTCAGGTTTTGGCTCTGGCTTGGGCTTGGGTTTAGGCTTGGGTTTTGGTTTAGGCTTGGGTTTTGGCTTGTTGACCTTAGTACTAACACCGTATTTTCGTTCAAATTCTTTGACTTTTTTATCGCTGTCGCGCTCCGAACCCAAGTCGTCATCGTCCCAAGTTTTGAGTTTGATGTTGAAGCAATTAAAATGGTTTTTATTGTACTCTTGTCCCCGTCCTTCAATCAAATCGGCGGTTTTGAGATCGTTAGGGAAGCGTTCGAAATGTACTTCACAACTAAACACCGTATACCCCACACCATCTAAAGCGTTGATGCTGTAGGCCGCGCCGCGCACCCGCGACTTCATCAGCACCCCATTGCGGCGTACGTTGCGAATCTCTTTCAAGTAAAAATTCTTCTTGACATTTCTACCTTTGATGTACCACGGGTATTCGCCACCTGGCGGATAAAAAATAGCATTGGTAAACTTGCCGCTTTTACAAACAAAGCGAAAGTAAAAAATTGTACGGCTGGTGGTGTATTCTATCTTGTCTAAAATATAATCGTCTTGCCACTTGCGGTATTGAGGCTTGTGATCGGTGTAGGTTTTCTGTGCAGAGGCTTCCGAAAACAGCGCTACACATCCCACTACGATCATCAAGAGGTATCGAAAGATTGCTTTCATGTATGATTTAATATTGAGAAAGCTCCTAGAGAAGCTCTAATTGTAAATACAGGTCATTACGTCTTATTAAACAATATTTTTGCCAGTATTAGTATTGAGAATGCTTTAATTGAACAAATGTTCCCTGAAAAGGATTCAAAAAAGCAAAGTTAAGGGGATCGTAAGACTTTTTATAAGGGTAGGAGTGAGCGCTAATTTCGGGAAGATAGGGGATAAAAAGATTGAATGTTGCCTATAAAAAAAGCTATTTAGAAGCAATAGGTCAGGAGCGACACTATACTTTCTAAATAGCTTGAAGAAAAGAGTTTACTTAACGTAGAGGACTACTTGATCTTCATCTTAATCATTACATCCTCCTTTTGTCCTTTGTATACTTCTACGATAAATTCGTCTTTATTGAGCTGTACCATTCGATGCTTTCTATACTGCTTGACATGGTAGCCACCATCTACATTCTTGGTATCAAAAATAGAAATTTTATTAACAGCACCTGTTGCATCATCTACGCCATAAGCAGTTAGAAAACCACCCCTGCCATCTACGTGATAGGCAGGACACTCGTTGAGTTGTAGATCCATGTTTTTTACGTTGTCCAAGAAAACAAGGTAGTGTTTGTCTTCCAGATAAATGTGTTTGAAACTAATTCCCCCAGCTGGGCTGCTCGCCGTTTGCCTTTTGGGAAGCCTTCGCATCCAAGCCATGTCGCCATTGGGGTTTATTTTAGTAATTAAAATATCGTCGTAGCGATAGGCAATAGACGTCTTATCGCCTCTTTGGTAACTTTTGAAGTAGAACTGTTCTCCAATTAATACAATACTGTTGTCTTCTTGAACGATAAGGCGTTTCATGTCCAAATCTTTAAACTGCGCTTTACCTTTTTCCTCATTATCGGCATTTTCTTTTTGTGTACCTGCGTTTTGATATTGGTTGATTACTTCCAGTGGAATTTCGTAAAAGTTTTTAGTGCTGATGCCGCCGTTGTCGTTGAATCGGAACTGAAAAATGCCGTTCGTATTCGTCCAAAATATCCCTGGTTGTGTGTACAAACCCTTACAAATCATGTTGTTATCGGAATCATCGTACAAAGCGATGTCTTTGAACAAATACCCTTCTGCATCTATTTTAGTCACTTTGATTTTTCCTGCTGGAATGTCAATTTTCAACAACTCAATGTGGTGGTTAATTTTTATGTCAGTACGAGTACCAATACCCCTATAATTTCTATCAGAACCATCTGAACGAACTCTTGCCAAAATATGAGGAATACCTTCTGAATTAAGGTGGTAATCCATGTTGTCCATCGCCTGTTCGGTATAAGGCATCTTGATATCATTACCCATTAATTGGTTCAGCTTCGAATCAAAGACATACATACCAATAACGTCGTGGCTGATGGCATCGTCTTTCTTTTTGGGTTTTCTGCGATACTGTACAAGTAGTTTACTGCCATCGTGGGATTTCAAAAAAGAAAACTTGTTCGCCGCCGCACCAAAGACCATATATCCAAACTCAAAGCCTATCGGACGCGCACCTGTTAAGCGACCATCTACCGCCAACAGACGCTTAGAAGCTCCTTTAAAAACGCAATTTTCTGGGTCAATTTCTCGAACAAATAATTGCTCTTTGGTATTGGGTCTGTCCCAAACGGAAAAAAAGCAATAGGCGCGTCCCTCAAACTAATCTATGCTTTCGAGTATAAAACCTTTGGGTAAATCGGAATGCCTTTCACGGGCTACCTCTTTCATAGAATTGGCGTCAAAACGCTGCATGTATAGGTCGTTGCCTACGCGTTTGATACTGAGAACACTGTTGTCCTTTTCAGAGGAAAAATAGAACTTTTCTGGACTGTCAATCACCCGATAAGGCGTACTAACTTTATAAGCAAATTTATCTTGCGCAAAGGACAGCAGCGGCAAGAGGAAAAGGAACGATAGACTCAAAAATCTCATGTAAAAAGTTGGTTTTAGAAAAGCCGAACAAGGCTAGGACAGCACTGTGGAAGTACGGAACAAGGGAGAATGAACCGATACAGACCGTATTAAAACAGGGATAAAGGGTCGCAAAGGACAACAATCATCTTCAGAAGTCTTTGCTTATGCAACTTCTCTTGTTTTAAAATAAGAATAAAAAAGATGGTCAAGAATACGTAAAATTATTTGAACCTCAGTATGTACGCAGCTTTTTTTGTCGTAGGGGGTAGTCCTACGCTTCCTCCTTCAGAAATTTGGTCAGTACTTCCAAAAAGCGGGCGGGTTGCTCGGCGTGTATCCAGTGGCCTGCTTTCAAGACCGTTTCCAGCTGGGCCGCGGGGAAATACTGGCGATAGTCGTCCAGTTCTTCGGCGAGGATGTAGTCGGACATTTCGCCTTTGATGAAAAGGGTAGGGCCTTCGTAAGCGTTTTGGATGGGGTTGTAGCTGAGAATGTGGTTGTATTGTTGGTAAATGACAGGGAGGTTCAACTTCCATTCGTACTGCTGAGTATCTTTGTTGAGGCTCAGGTTTTTGATGAGAAACTGACGAACGCCGTAGGAGGGAATTTTTGCCTGCATTTGCTCGTCGGCTGCTTTGCGGGATTGAAGCGTGGCCAAGTTGAGTGCAAACATCGCTTGAAAAATTTCTTCGTGGCTGCCCTCGTAGCGCTTGGGCGCCATGTCTACCAGCACCAGTTTGCTCACCGTATCAGGATGGTTGCAAGCCAGTTGCATCGCCACTTTACCCCCCATCGAATGCCCGACAACATGGGCCGGGCCATCCAGAAGGTCA
>CAYUZF010000125.1:12434-15246 GCA_964449615.1 uncultured Aureispira sp. | reverse complement strand
CTGCTCAAATGGGAAGGGGCATAAGCAGCAAGCCAGTAGCCACTTTTAGACCAATAGCGGTCACCCTTCTACCAAGCGCTGACCAAATTGGAATTATAAACCGCGTTTTCTTTTAAGTAGTCACACAAAAGAAAGCGTGTAATAAAAAGTGAGGTATTTTTTTCTAGTTCGAGGCATGAACGAGTGCATCCGAAGGACAAATGTACCAAAGTACATTTGACGGAGTGAACCGCTAGCGGTCTTTTACACCGCTTTAGCGGGCTAACTTAGCGAAGCGGCCTCACGACCGTAGGGAGCTAAAGCGCGTATTTTCAACGCTGGAATAGGTAAAAATAGACGCTTTTTAATGCGAGAACTTTTAGTTCCCTTCGTTCATGAGCGCTACGCTTTAGTTGAGGGACTACTTAATAGTATAAGAAGGCCTTTCTTCTAAAAAAGTAAAACACAGCAATGAAATACATACACTTGATACTACTATGCTTCTTTGCGACAAGTACTTATTTCTCTACCCAAGCACAAACGATAGATACCTTAGTTACGATAAACAAACAACAACTTCACTTCAAAATTATACCAGGAAACGGCACACCGATACTGTTTGAGGCGGGCAATGGAGACGATGCCAGCGTGTGGCAAGCATTGTTAGCACCCATCCACGAACAAACGGGCGCGCCTTTGATTGTCTACGATCGGGCAGGGCTTGGGCAGAGCAGTATTGATACCAATACTATTAGCTTTAAAAGAGAAGTAAAGCACTTGGAACGCGCTCTGAGAAAACTGGGTTATCAAAATAAACTGTTTGTAGTCAGCCACTCTTTTGGGGCGTTTTATACCAGCTTATTGGCCAATAGAAACAAACGACGGATACAGGGCGCGGTATACATAGATCCTGCCCTGCCTTGTTTTATGACCGAAGCTTGGGCAAACAACTAACACAGCTGCTCTAAAAAACACCGATTGGGCGATGCTAAAAGCGCATAGAATTGGCCTTTATTACGTGTTGCAGGACTTGAGTAAAACAATGCGTTACACGGCATCTAAACCCTGGCCGCCTTCCGTACCCCTTACTTTGATTGCTGCAGAGGAGATTTTACCCTTATTCCCGAACGATGAAAAAAAGAACACAGCCGCACAAACCAAGTGGGTAAACTGTCTGAAAACATTTGGAGCAGCCGAAAATCGCCGCTATGTATTGGCCAAAAAGGCAGGGCATAAAGTGTGGGCTGACAATCCCACCTTGGTAGTATCAAAAAATAAACGGCAAATAAGGCAAAAGTAATGCTCTTTAAGTAGACGAACTTGGTTATAGTTGTCACAAAAGAACAACCAATGCCCCTACCAACCTGTTGTTATATAAAAACTACTCAGGACTTTTCAGCGTATAAAACGCCCAGTAGAGCGCTTGGATAAGTTGGGAATTGACCTAAGTTTTGCTATCTTCGTTTCACATACATTTGTATAAAAATCACTCTTGAAAGATATCCCTTTATGGCATTTTATCAAAAAGCGGGTAAGATTCCGCACAAAAGACACACACAATTCAGACGACCTGACGGACAGTTGTACGCAGAAGAATTGGTGAGTACAGAAGGTTTTTCGGCCAATTATTCCCTCGTGTACCATACGCATCCACCTACCCTGGTGAAGGAGATTGGTGATGCCTATTCGGTGGCTCCTAAGATCGCCCTGAAAAAGAATCTAAAAGCGCTTTCGCTGCGTACCTTCGACGTGCCACCGAAGGAAGACTACTTAGAAAGCCGCACCATATTGCTCGCCAACAACGATTTGTATTTGGGCGTTGCAGCCCCTACAGGCAAAACCATGGATTATTTTTATAAAAATGCAGATGCGGACGAACTGTTGTTTGTACACGAGGGCAGTGGCAGCGTCCACACCATCTATGGCGAGTTGCCTTTTGAATACGGCGACTACATCGTTCTGCCCCGTGGGACGATTTACCAAATTGAATTTAAAACGGAAAAAAATCGGCTCTTGGTCTTAGAGTCCTTCAGCCCTATTCGCTTTCCCAAACGCTACCAGAACGACCAAGGGCAATTGATGGAACATTCGCCCTTTTGCGAGCGGGATATTCGCACCCCTCAAAACTTAAAAACGCACGATGAGAAAGGCGACTTCAAGGTGCTGATCAAAAAGCAAAACTTGATGTATCCCTACACGTATGCTACGCATCCGTTTGATGCCATTGGATGGGACGGCTACCACTATCCGTATATTTTTTCTATACATGATTTTGAACCCATTACAGGGCGCGTACACCAGCCGCCGCCAGTACACCAAACCTTTGCAGGAGCGGGTTTTGTGGTTTGTTCGTTCTGTCCACGCAAATACGATTATCACCCCAAAGCCATTCCAGCGCCTTACAACCACAGCAACATCGACTCCGACGAGGTTTTGTATTACGTAGACGGAGATTTTATGAGCCGCAACAACATTGATCGCGGTCAAATTACGCTGCATCCTGGCGGTATCCCGCACGGGCCACACCCAGGTGCCGCAGAGCGGAGCATTGGGGTAGAAGATACCGAAGAATTAGCCGTAATGGTCGACCCTTTTAAACCGTTTCAAATTACAGAGGCAGCGTTGGCCATTCAAGATCCCGATTATTATTTATCTTGGTTGAAGCACTAAGAAAAAGCGAACTTTATTTTTTATTCTAATAACAATTAGAAGCACGCGCTTCTTTAAATATCCCTAAGGGAAAAACAAATGGAAAATTTAGAACAAACACAGTACGGTATTGAAAAAATTTTTGACGAAGCAGAAGACTTTTTGCCTTTGTTGGGAACGGATT
>CAYUZF010000125.1:11915-12411 GCA_964449615.1 uncultured Aureispira sp. | reverse complement strand
GGCAATGCCAAGCAATCCGCCCATTTTTATAAAACCGCCTTTGGGTTTCAATCGCTGGCCTATTGCGGCCTAGAAACAGGCGTCAAAGACCGCACTTCTTACGTCTTGGTACAAGACAAAATTCGGTTGGTGCTTACGACGCCTATGCAGGGCGAAGGGCCTATTGCCGAACACATCAAGAAGCACGGCGACGGTGTCAAAGTGGTTGCCCTATGGGTGGACGATGCGACGAAGGCATTTGAAGAGACGACCAAGCGCGGAGGCAAACCCTTCATGGAGCCGACCACAGAAACGGACGAACATGGCGAGGTCGTGCGTTCGGGCATTTACACATACGGCGAAACCGTACATATTTTTGTGGAACGCAAAAACTACAACGGGGTGTTCTTACCAGGCTTTAAAGAATGGACCTCCAACTACAATCCAAGTCCAGTGGGACTCAAATACATCGACCACATGGTTGGAAATGTAGGTTGGGGCGAAATGAACAAATGGG
>CAYUZF010000125.1:9578-11905 GCA_964449615.1 uncultured Aureispira sp. | reverse complement strand
TACGCCAATGTAATGGGCTTTGCCAATTTAATTAGTTTTGACGACAATGACATTTCTACCGAATACACCGCGCTCATGTCCAAAGTAATGACCAACGGCAACGGTCGGGTCAAATTTCCCATTAACGAGCCTGCCGAAGGGAAGAAGAAATCCCAAATTGAGGAATACTTAGATTTCTATAAGGGAGCAGGAATTCAGCACATTGCTGTTGCAACCGATGATATTTTATCAACAGTGAAGGAAATGACCAAACGCGGTATTGAGTTTTTGTATGTGCCTGGCACCTATTACGACACAGTGTTGGATCGAGTAGGAGAGATTGACGAAGAAATTCTAGCCCTCAAAGAATTGGGCATTTTGGTAGACCGCGACGACGAAGGGTATTTGTTGCAAATTTTTACCAAGCCCGTCGTAGACCGTCCAACCATGTTTTTTGAAATCATTCAACGCAAGGGCGCGCAGTCTTTTGGCAAAGGCAATTTCAAGGCCTTGTTTGAGTCCATTGAGGCGGAGCAGGAGCGCAGGGGAACGTTGTAAGGAACAAGCCTTGCTACATTCTCTACTTAGAACTTACAAAAAAACGGCCGCTAACGCAGAGTTAGTGGCCGTTTTGAGTACAAAGGGGTAAAAAGTGGAACTATGATGTAGGGGGGATCAATTCCCTGACTAAAATAAAATTAGTAGCGCACTTGACGCAGCCGTCTAAAACAGAGCCGCTACATCCGCATGGGTCACTTGTTCTACCGTCGTACCGCGAGGAACAAAAATTTTGAAGCGGTATTTTTCTTCAATTTTAGAACCTCTCAAAGTTACCTCTTTTTGTGCCTTTAGCATGGTAAGAATAAAATTACCATCTACATTTTTAGAGCTGGCCGTATAACGACCTGCTTCGGTAAGCGCTTTTAAAGTAGCTTCATTAAAATTAACCGCGTCAATACTAGTGACCAAACGAACAATTTCTTCGTCCCACTCTTCAATTTCTACCTCACCATCAACGGCAAGGGTTACAATAGAAGCACCTTCGTGTTGGTAAGACTTTACAATATTTTTTTGTACTTGTGCCTGCGTAGCTACAACGCAGCAAAAGAAAACGATAATTGATAATATTAGCTGTTTCATAGTTCTTAATTGTTTGTAGCTGCTAATGAAATTTGGGAATCAGCAAGCTGGTGATGGAATAGCTGGGAAGTACGACATAGATGATTGTTGGTTGTGCAATGAAACGCTGTACTTTCGACAAATTTGTCTTGTCACTTTATTAAACGAAGGATTCTCCTTAAAGGTTGGAAAACAGCGGGTAATATCAGAGATTTTTTTTCATGTTGTGACAGTTGTTTAGTGGAAAATGCTTGTATTATAAATTTGTGGTAGGGTGTAAGTTTCAGATAAACAGTAGTTTATAACAAGAACGGACGTTCGTAATTAGAAATATAAGGTAACGGATAACTTTTTTTAATAAAATTGGCTTTATAGTCACAAAAGAGAAGAAAAAGTTTGATAAATAGGCAAAAGTCAGAATTATATTCTACAGAATTCTACAGAAGCACATTTATTTTGATCAGCAGTGGAATCGGGATTTTATAATAAAAAAGGCTAACATTAAAAATTGAGATGAAATGTTTTTTTTTTAGAAAATGGGAAACTATTTTTAAAAAACAAGAATTGTTAAGTATTCCTTTGGGAAACTTTGTATAAATTCGTTCTTTACAATTCTTTCGTAAAACAGCGATCGTAAAAAGGGCTACAGTACGTTGTAAAAAACAATTGTAGCAAAGGAGGAAACCTCCCCAAAGCAAGCAATCAATTAATACAGACTTCGAAATTGCCTTATGCAGTTTCATCAATCAGTGCAGTAACAAGAGCAAATGGATTACCAACCTGACAAAATCGAAGCCCAATGGAAGCAATATTGGGTAGACCATCAAGTTTACAAAACAGAAACTGATCCCTCCAAGCCTAAATATTATGTGCTGGACATGTTTCCGTATCCCTCTGGTGACGGCTTACACGTCGGCCACCCGCTTGGCTATGTCGCTAGCGACATCTTTGCTCGTTATAAACGCCTAAGTGGCTTCAACGTACTCCACCCAATGGGATACGATGCTTTTGGCCTGCCCGCCGAGCAACACGCCATTAAAAAAGGGGTGCATCCCGCTGTATCTACGGCCATCAACATGAAAGCCTACCGCCAACAATTGGACAATTTGGGCTTTTGCTACGATTGGAGCCGTTCGGTCAACACGTCTAACCCTGATTACTACAAATGGACACAGGCTATTTTCCTAAAGCTATTTGAACATTACTACGATACTGCTGAACAGCGTGCG
>CAYUZF010000125.1:1814-9568 GCA_964449615.1 uncultured Aureispira sp. | reverse complement strand
CCGTTGCAGAATTGGTCGCTCAATTCGAGCAAGATGGCAACGCAGGCGTCCATGCGCATTGCAGCCAAGAATATTCCTTCACTGCCGAAGATTGGAACGGCTACTCGGAAAAAGAACGGGATGAAATTCTGATGAATTACCGTTTGGCTTACCGCAAAGTTAGTTTTGTCAACTGGTGCGAAGAACTTGGAACCGTACTTGCCAACGACGAGGTAAAAGATGGCGTATCCGAACGCGGGGCTTTTCCTGTTGTTCGCCGCCCTATGAAACAGTGGGCCTTGCGCATTACGGCTTATGCCGAACGGTTGTTGCGCGGTCTGGATAAAATTGATTTTTCTGAAGCGCTCAAAACACAGCAGCGCAATTGGATTGGCCGCTCTAGTGGTGCACAATTGGAATTTCAAGTACATGGACAAAAGGTGAGCATAGAGGTGTTTACCACCCGTCCCGATACCATATTTGGGGTAACATTTATGGTGTTGGCACCCGAGCATGAATTGGTGGAGCAATTGACAACGCCAGAGCAAATTCAGGACATTAAACGCTACAAAGAATACGCTAGTAGCCGCTCTGAGCGCGACCGTATGGCCGATGTGAAAACCATCACAGGCGCTTTTACAGGGTCGTATGCGGTGCATCCATTCACAGGCGAACAGATTCCAATCTGGATTGCCGATTATGTATTGATCGGATATGGAACGGGCGCTATTATGGCCGTTCCAAGCAACGACGAGCGCGACCAGCGTTTTGCAAAATATTTTGATCTGCCCATTCGATGGGTAGTCGACCAGTCGGATTATCCCGATGTGGGCATCGGAGAAAAAGTAGGGTTCATTCAAGAATCCGATTTTTTGAATGGCATGTCCGTGAAAGAAGCCATCAAAGCGGCTATAGCTGCGGTTGAAGAGAAAGGTATTGGACAGGAGCAAGTGAATTACCGCTTGCGCGACGCCAATTTTAGTAGACAGCGCTATTGGGGGGAACCCTTTCCCATCAAATACGATGCGCAAGGCGTAGCGCATACCATCGAAGAATTGCCTTTGACGTTGCCCGAATTGGACAACTTCAAACCGACCAAAGAAGGCAAAGCGCCTTTGGCGCGGGCAGAGGATTGGGTAAAACAGGGCGAATATGTGCGGGAAACGGATACCATGCCTGGCTTTGCGGGGTCTTCTTGGTACTTCTTGCGCTACATGGATCCGCACAACGACGCAGAGCCGTTCAGTCAAGCTGCTGTAGCGTATTGGCAGGACGTGGATTTGTACGTCGGTGGGGCCGAACATGCGGTAGGGCATTTGATGTACTCGCGTTTTTGGCACAAATTCTTGTACGATCTGGGCTTCGTACCTACTAGAGAGCCGTATAAGAAATTGGTCAATCAAGGTATGTTGCAGGGTTTCATTGAAATGTTGCCCATGCTCAAGCAAAAACAAGAGGGCAAAAGCGTTTTTGTCAGTGCCGACCGTTTAGACGAGTACGACGATGATGAGTGGACGCTGATTTTTGTACACATTGATTTGGTCACGGATTACGGCAAAGAAGAATCTTATTTGGATGCGGAAGGGCGCGAGAAATTCAAAAAATGGAGTCCTGATTACGCCAATGCTTTGTTTATTACTAATAAAGAAGATCAATTGGTTACGCATACCGAATTGGGTAAAATTTCTAAATCTAAGTACAACGTCATCAATCCCGATGATGTGGTCAACCAATACGGCGCAGATTGTTTCCGTTTGTACGAGATGTTCTTAGGCCCTATAGAAGACAGTAAGCCCTGGGATACGCACGGTATTACTGGAGTATCTAAATTCTTGCGCAAATTCTGGGGCTTGTTCTACAAAGACGACCAGTGGTTGGTCACAGAAGATGCACCGAGCAAAGCCGCGCTAAAAATTTTGCACACAGCAATCAAAAAAGTCAACCACGATATTCCGACCTTCTCGTTTAATACTTGTGTGGCGCATTTTATGACCGCGATCAACGATTTGAGAAAAATTAACTGCCACAGCCGTGCCGTTCTAAAGGATTTGGTGCTCTTAATTGCCCCTTTCGCACCGTTTATCAGTGAACAATTGTGGCACGACTTAGGCGAAGATTCGTCTATACACCGCACAGGCGTGTATCCGCAACACGAGGAAAAATACTTAGTCGAAGATTCTGTTACCTACCCTGTTTGTGTAAATGGCAAGAAACGCGCCACGGCTACTTTCGCCGCCGATGCTTCCAAGCAGAGCATTGAAGAAACGGCGCTGCAATTGGAAGAAGTACAACGCTGGATTGATGGTAAAACCATTCGCAAGGTAATTGTCGTGCCTAAACGCATGGTGAATATCGTGGTGTAAGTGGGACGATTGGGTTAGTTGGAAATAAGGTAAACAAAAAAGCACTTCAGTCGTTTGAGGTGCTTTTTTGTTTGTATAAACAGCTTCTAAAAACAAGTTAACTCTTTTGTCAACTCTATGCCCAATAATAGCTCAAATCCGTAAAAAAAACGCTTGTACCCTGCGCCTATTCCAATAGTTTCGTATTTTAGACAAAGCACCCACCCATCCTTTTCATTCCTGTCAAAATAAGAAGCAGCATCATGTTTATTTGTTTGTTGATCGTTAGCCTGTTGTGTTGTACCACCAACAGTTGGGCGCAAGAGAAAGCCGCCAAAAAAGATTCTATTCGTGTAGTTATTGCCTTTGACGCTGCCAACGATGCCGTTGAAACCTCTTACGGGTTTTGGCAAGCGCGGGACAACATCAATGTAACCATAGATATGTTTCAGTTGAGCGGAGGGGTCAAACAATTGGCCGAGCAGTATCCAATGGTGTACGACGAAGGCGAAGACGCTTGGGTAGCGACTTTGCCTTGGGGCTTTTTTGAAATGCGTATGGAGTCACTCGGGTTCAAAAATATCAAATTTCCCATGCGTTTAAAAGAGGATTTTCGACAAGAATTTAAGCTGGATGTAGATTCTACTTCTTATACGTATAAAAACAGCAAACGCTACAATTACATTCCAGGTACGCTCAATTTTACATCAACCATCATTGTGAAGTTTAAGAACGGGGAACCAGGCGACCACTTTGCTTTTCTGTCCGAAGCTTTGAGCGAAGAAGGCATGGAGGACATCAGCATTTTAAGAATTCAAAAAATGCCCAGTACCACCGCTTACCTAGTCAATGTAGATGTGGTCGAAGGCGTACCGCTCAACCTACTGCTCTATCGCAAAATGACTAAACAAAGTCCCATCGAACGAGGTTATATAATCGGTGGCGGAATTACGCGCGCCATCGAAGCTTTTCAAGCCAACCCTATGGTAGAATACGCCAATCCAGGCTTTATGAACGCCCCCAATCAAACCTTCTGGAAATCGGCCAATTATGATAAGGGGGCGCAGTTGGAACGTAAATTGTTAAAGCTAATGGAGGAAGATCCGCGTACTGTGGATAAAATTAATTACATCATAGAGAAAACGACCCCTGAAGAGGAAAAGCGTTCTTCCGAATAAAGTGCTCTGATCGAATGATCCAAATAGAGCAGATACAACTACTTGTTTATGAGAACCAGCGCATTCATTTGCCTTCTATATTGGATTACGCTGCCGTTGGTGCAGGCGCAGCTCCCCGAAGAACCGATTGCCGAAGAACCAAACCTAACCCCCGTAGAATTGGAAGTGGAATATTTTACGGACAATATGGTAACCTACGCTACCTTGGATACCAATGAATTGTACCTTTGGAACAAACGTGTCTTTGCCTCGATTGAAGCGTTCTTGGCGTTAGAAAAGGGTGATCATGATGTTATGGTTTTGATAACCTTGCCCAAAAATAAACCGCCGCTAGTAGAAGTCAGTTCGCGGCCACAGTTGAGCGCTGAACGCACCACCCACCTTATTCGTCGCATCGAAAATTTATCGCGCCGTCCCGTTTCTAAATTAACAGAATACGCTTATTTGGTCAATGCCCAAGTAGGAAGAGGGTGCCAGAACCCACAATTGAAATTTTTGCCCAAAGTAGCACTACCCGAAGAAAAAGTACGCGCCCAGTTTGAAGCGGCTGATTTGGCAGGCAAAGCGAAGTTGTTTGAAAATTGGGTCATTGAAGATGTACTCCCTGTTTTGTGTTACTACGAAGACACCTTGCGCACGCAGTTGCGCGGCGTCAATGCCATCGGAGATATGTTGCGCAACGGGGCTTATCGGGACACCAGCACCCACGCCTTAACAGTGGCCAATCCTACTTACTGGCGCGCCACTATGGAAATCGAATCGGGCAACGGCTTGGTTATTTTATCCAAGATTTGTTTGCACATCGTCAATGGTGAATACGACTTGGCACAGCGTTATTTGAATGTCGCGCAGGTATTTCCAGAGCAAAACTCTATGGCGCTTAATTTCTACCAACAATTTGATTTTAGGATGCAATGGTTGTTTGATGACTTGCAAACGGTTGTGCGTAAGGGACGAAAATATCAAGAACAAGGTGACTTTGAAAGTGCGGCTTTGTATTTTGAAAAACAACTCGAAGTGTTGCCGCGCTCGGCGATTTTTAACTATCAAAAATACTATTCGCGCTCGTTGATGATGACAGAGCAAGCGCCTGAGGATATTATACAACTGTGGAAAGATTGCAAAAAGATTGTCTACTCTTGTGACCCACTGTTTAACATGCCCATGCCCACCCACAGTAGCAAAGAGGTGTACTTGATGTCCAAGCGCCACGAAATCAATTTATTATTCGACAACCAACGCACCATTCAAAACCGTATTTTAGAATACGCGGACATTGCACTGGATTTAGAAGTGTATGGGTTTGCGGCGCATTTGTATTGGCTTATTATTGGCAACAAGCCCGATGATTTTACGGAGCGAGATATCCTAGCCCATTATCTATATTGTTTGGAACGTTTGGGCGATAACGAAAACATTCGTTCTTTTGAAGAAGAATACACACGTCAAAAGTTTAAGAAAATAGAACGGGAGCGCCAAAAAGTAATGGAAAATAGTGAGGTATACCGACGTTCAGAAGGCCTCAATAAGAAAAACAAACGCAAAAGACGTACGGGTTAGTCGGTCGTTTTACGGTTGCGGGGGTGAAAACTCTGCATCACTTCGTGCAAATACTGGCTGTCTAAGTGGGTGTACAATTCTGTTGTGGTAATAGAACTGTGGCCGAGCAGATCCTGCACAACCCGCAAATTAGCGCCGCCCTCCACCAAATGCGTGGCAAAAGAATGCCGAAAGGTATGTGGCGAAATATTTTTATTTAAATTAATGGATTTAGAAAGTTTTTTTATAATAATAAAAATCATATTGCGTGTCAACTTCTTGCCCCGACGGTTGAGAAAAACAATATTGGCACTGTCGGGATGGATGTTGCTTTGCTGGCTGCGCTCATCTAAGTAAAAATTAAGGTGTTTGATAGCCTGTTCTCCAATCGGAATCAAGCGCTCTTTATTGCCTTTACCAATCACCCGAATATACCCCACTTCCAAGTACAAATTGCTAAGTCTAAGGTTGGTCAACTCGCTGACGCGCAAGCCACAAGCGTACAAGACTTCCACAATAGCGCGGTTGCGGGTACCTTCTTTTTTAGAATGGTCAATAGCGCGAATCAAGGCTTCGATTTCTTCGTATTCCAGCACGGCAGGCAATTGGCGTTGGCGCTTGGGAGTAGAAAGCAGCATAGTCGGATTTTTCTCTACAATTTTTTCCAACCACAAATAGTTAAAAAAACTCTTAAGTCCAGAAATAATACGCGTTTGCGAAGCCACACTTAAACCCATGTCGTTGAGCAGCACCAAAAAACCTTGCAAGTCCGTTAATTCCAACTCTTTTATACTGCCCTCGTATTCCAAAATATCTAAAAACTGATCCAGTTTATCCAAATCCTGTTCGTAAGCCAGAATAGAGGCTGGAGACAGCCCTTTTTCTAGTTGCAAATAAGCCCTGTAACCCGCTTTGTAAAGTCGTACAATAGACATAGCTCTTATTCTTTTAAAGTACCTTCCATTCCAAAATCAATACGGATGCGCGTTTCGGTAACGGGAATACTTCTAAAAATTAACTTCAATTCCATATCAAACACATCTTGCGAAATATGCTGCCCAACTTCCAGAATGGAAGGATACAACTCCGCAAAACTGGCATTGTTGAAGGGCAAATCTGTTTGGTAAGCAATCTCTTGGCGCACGCCATCCTTAACCGTATACATAAATCCCTGCTGCACAAAATCCATACTCATCTCGCCATACTCTACCGTCAACCGCACGTAAGCAGGCCGCGCAGAAATCAGTTCTTCATAGTCAATACCAGGAATATCCCGAATGGCAAAATGGTGCGAAAATCCCGTATTGAGTCCAGGAGGAACCGTTACGTAAGCACGGAAGGGAATATCTATAAGGTTGTTTTTGCGACAAGCGCTAAAAGAAACAGACAAACACAAAAAACAGAAAAAAATGGAACGTAGCATAATTTTTTGATTGAACGACAAAAAGCAATAAAACAAATCTAATCAAGTGCTTGATGCTTAAAAAAATGGGAAGTAGCCTGCTCGAACAGCTACAAAATATACTCCAAGCTAGTACTTTTTTGCAACATCTTTTTGTTTTGTACGTAGAATGCCCCAAGACTACGAATAGACGCTGCAACGCTCAACCTGTGGCAAACTACGAAAAGAAGATTAAAGACACGAACCGATACTGAACGGCTAAGGTGCTAATTTTTTTGTATCTTTCTATTTTTAAACGAAGTTGTTTAGACAACTACAACACAGCATTATGGATAAGAAGAGAATATTACTGGTACTTTTGGTAGCTCTATTGGCCATGCAATTTGTTTCTACAGACAAAAGTACGCCAGAAATGATGCCTTCGCAGACGTTTGCCATGATTGAGCAACCGCCAGCCAACATTCTAAACCAACTCAAAGACGCCTGCTACGATTGTCATTCTTACGAAACAACATATCCGTGGTACACTTATGTAGCACCTGTTTCCTTTTGGATTAGAGGCCACATCAAAAATGGCCGCAAAAAACTCAATTTTTCTACTTGGGGCAGCGAAAGTCCGAAAGACCAAAAGCACTTGTTGCACGAATGTGCCGAAGAGATTGCCGAAGGACACATGCCCCCCAAAGGGTATTACCGCATGCACAGTATCGCCTATCTGGACGATACTAAAAAAGCCGAACTAGAAGCTTGGTTCGACGCCCAAAGTCAATAGGAGCATAGAACTGTTCTATGTCTTTCTTTTTTATTGGTATAAAACGAAAACACCTTGAATGCCTCTGCTACCGCTGCCGTTTTAGAAGAAGAATTGATTGCCAAAATTGCGTTGCAAATCATACCGCGTATAGGCAATAAAATTGCCCACGAATTGCTGGCGCATTACGGCTCTGCTACGGCGCTGTTTGCGCAAGCAACCGTCAGAGACTTGTGCCGCTTTGCCTATCTGGGGCCTAGCACGGCCAAGCATATAATTAACAAGACTACTTGGCAACGAGCAGAGGAAGAATGGTCATTTGCGCAAAATTATCAAATTCAGGTGCTCTCGCAAACGCAAGCCGATTATCCCAAACGGTTGCAACAATGCCCCGATGCCCCTTTTTTGTTGTACTACCGAGGCAATGCCCCGCTCAATGCGCGCAAAGTAGTAGCCATTGTAGGCACGCGCAAACCCAGCGCTCGTGGGCGGCAATTCTGCGAAGAACTCTTGGTAGATTTGCAAACTTATCACCCACTTATTGTAAGTGGTTTGGCCTATGG
>CAYUZF010000125.1:0-1777 GCA_964449615.1 uncultured Aureispira sp. | reverse complement strand
TGCCCAATGTGGGCGTAGTAGCACATGGATTGGACAGAATTTACCCCAGCCAGCACCAAGCCACTGCGCAGCAAATGGTACAGTGTGGAGGGATTCTTACAGAGTTTCGTACCCAAACCGAACCCTTTCACAAGCATTTTCCCATGCGCAACCGCATCATTGCAGGCATGGCCGATGCGGTGGTTGTCGTTGAAACGGCCAATCGCGGCGGCTCTATGATTACGGCGCACCTTGCCAATGAATACAACAAAGAGGTATTTGCCGTACCAGGGCGCCTAAATGATCCGCTTGCCAAAGGCTGCAATCATTTGATAAAAACCCATCGCGCTTGCCTGATCGAATCGGCAGCAGATTTGGCCTATGTGATGGGCTGGCAACAACCGCCCCCGCAGCGCCAACAGCGCTTGTTTCCCAATTTATCGCGAGAGGAACAGCGTTTGGTCAACAACTTGCTCGGGCAAACCTTGCACTTGGAAGACATCAACCGACAGATGCAGTTGGGCAGTAGTCATTTGGCGACGCTCTTGTTAGAATTAGAATTCAAAGGAATACTGCGGGCACTGCCTGGCAAGCGTTATGAATTGGTATAACGGTACTGTTAACCGCTCTTAACCCAATACGGTACCCACCAATTGGCGCCCGCCTCCACGATTTCGAAATTCACACAAATAGATCCCCTGCCAAGTACCCAAGCGCAAGCGCCCCTCTACGATCGGAATTTGCACGGAAGTGCCTACCAGCGCTGCTTTGATGTGTGCGGGCATGTCATCAGGGCCTTCTAAAACGTGTGTTAAATACGGTAAGTTTTCGGGAACCAAGGCATTAAAAATACTTTCAAAGTCCGTGCGCACATCGGGGTCTGCATTTTCATTGATGGTAAGCCCCGCCGATGTGTGTAGGATAAACAAGTGCAAAAGGCCTGCTTTCGGGAGCGGCGGTAATTGGGTAAGAACACGGTCAGTAATTAGATGAAAGCCGCGTGAAAAGGGGGGAAGCTGAAATTCTAGTTGTTGTACCATAAAACAAGACTAAAAATGTGGATAATGGCAACAAGATAGTTAGTTCCTAGATAGAATCACAAACAGGGCGGCCGAAAAAGCGATTAGAAGTTCACAATTGTTACAAAGAAAAAAAGGCTACTGAAGCAAAGGGGAATTTAGGGTTGATGGTTGGAGAGGAGAGGGTTTAAATATGTAAAAAGTTGGTAATGAATGATTTATTAATAAGATGGAACCTTTGCTTCGCTTTCAATTCATAATAGTGTCAATTTATCGCAGTTAAGCCCAGCGCTACTTTCGGAGTTTTCAAAAAAAAATGAAAGTTTAGTTTCTTTAGGTCAACCATTGTGTATTTTTCTTGTTATCTTTGTGCTATCGGAGGAAAATAATAGAGTCTAAAAAATAGTAGTAGGATGTTTTTTAGTGTGTAATCCTTGTATTTTGAGTAGGTTACGAGCAACTTGCTAGAGTAACTTATTCACAGTACAAATGCCTCCAGTTACCCCCATCAACAGATGCGATTATGAAGAAAGCACAGCGAATAGTAGTATGGTTTAGGAAAGACTTGCGTTTACACGACAACGAGGCACTCACACGTGCTCTAGAACACAGCGAGGAAATTGTTCCCGTCTATGTATTTAATTCTGAGGAATTAATGGGGCGCACGCCTTACGATTTTCAAAAAACAGGCCCCCATCGAGCCCAATTTTTGTTGGAGAGTGTAGAGCATTTGCGTCAAGCGTTTCAGGCGCGGGGCATCAATTTGGTGGTGCGCTGCG
>CAYUZF010000124.1:7229-15343 GCA_964449615.1 uncultured Aureispira sp. | reverse complement strand
CTAATCGCCAATTCTTTTACCAGCGACGTGCTTGCAAAGGTCTAACTTTATCTTTAAAACGCCAAACTTTCTCAAAGATTTTTTTGTCTCTTTTTAAACTTTTTGATTTAACTTAGAGAGCATTTTCATCTATGTTACTAGTTGACTCTGATTGTGTAATTAGTCCTTTATTTCAACTGCTTCTACTTGCTCTTGGAGTGCTTTTTGAGGCAACTCTTTGTCGAAGCGATTGCAAAGATACAGCTTCTTTTTTAGAATCAAAAGTTTTAAGCTTTTTTTTCAGAAAAGTTTTTTTTGCTTGCTTTCATTGCTTGCAAAAATAGGTCTTTGCTTCTTTTGTATCTCTTGCTGTTTCTCTTTCGAAGCGGTTGCAAAAGTACGGCAGCTTTTTTATTCCTGCAAGTTTTTAGACTTTTTTGAGTTCTATTTTTTGAAGTTTTTTTGTGTGCTTTGCATGTATTTTAGCGAAAGCGAAGACTATCAACCTCTTACGCGTTTCATTGGATTCTTCTAATACGCTAGCGTTGTCTGTTGTGTTTTTTCTGCGGGTAGGTTGGTGGGGGGATGGGCATTCATTTATTTTTGAATCTTGCAGTTTGAATTCTGATTTAAATTGTACGCATTTGTTGTTTGAAGGCTTGTTTTATCTTACTTTACTAGTCCCCTGCTTGACAGGTATTCTACCATAATACTATTATACTATGTCTACTGTTTATCCTTCTAAGGTTTTGTTGTTTGGTGAATATACTATTATACAAGGCTCGGCAGCTTTGGCTGTTCCTTACTATAGGTACCGTACCTTTTGGAGTGATGCTGGTTTTCCTGTAGATTTTGAACTTAGTTTACCGCAAGTGCAGTGTCAAGCGGGATTGTGGCGGATCTACGAAGAGTTGGAGCAAAAGAAGTTGGGCATTTTAAATTTACCACTTTTAAAAAAAGCCTTAGAGGAAGGCTTGTGGCTGGTGTCTAATTCTCCTATTGGGTATGGGTTGGGCAGTTCGGGAGCGGTGTGCGCTGCTCTGTATGATCGTTTTGCGTTGCTGCCCAATGCAGACTTAATCCAATTGCAACAAATCTTAGCAGCATTAGAGGGTTCTTTTCACGGTAAAAGTTCAGGTGTTGATCCTTTGGTGTCTCTTAAAAAACAACCGCTTTGGGTACATCCCAATGGTTTGGTACAACCTACCGCTTTGGCCAATCTTTCAGAAGTTTCTGTCTTTTTGCTGGATAGCCAGCACCCGCGTGTTTCTACGCCTTTGATTGAGTTTTTTGTTCAGCAATCTAAACAGGATCGTTTTCTGCAAGATTTTGTAGCGCCTGTCTCTGAGGCTGTTGATTGTGCTATTGCTGCTTGGCAAAAGGACAACGCTCCTGCACTGCTGGAATCGGTGGCTTTGATTTCCGAAAAGCAGTTGGCCTACCTCTCTCCTATGGTGCTGTCACAGTGGCGTGCTTTGTGGAAAAAGGGGTTAGAAACAGGTGCTTTTTATTTAAAAATCTGTGGTGCTGGTGGTGGTGGCTTTTTGTTGGGTTTTGCGCGTGGCGGTGCAGACTTTGACTGGGGCATGTTGGATGGTTTTCGGGCGGCTGGCTTTTCTATGCCTGTGCAGGTGTTGGAGGTTTAGAAATAGATAAGGCGCGTGTCAACCTAGCAAAAAAAGCAGCAAATACACTTTTGGTACTTGCTGCTTTTGTAGTTGGGTCTTAAACTATAGTTGCCTTTAATCCTTTCGGAAAATCCACTGGATGAATTCTTTGAACGTGGTCTTTTTTCCGTACATTAAAATACCAACACGGTAAATTCTTCCCGATAACCAAATCAAGGCCAAGCAGGTTAGTATTAAAATAATGATGGAGGCAGCAATCTGCCACATGGGCGGATCGAAGACCAAACGAGCGGGCATCACAATAGGCGCAAAAAACGGAAACATAGACGACCAGACCGCCATGGTACTCATGGGGTTTTCTACCGCTGAGATTCCGATATAAAAAACAACAATCGGTAAGGTAACGATCAAGGTCAGCGATTGTCCTTCGCCCCAATCGTCGCCCATAGCGGCACCGACTGCTGCGTACAAAGAGGCGTATAAAATATAGCCCAGTAAGAAGAAGACTAGGAAGAAGCCAATAATATAGACGTAGTTAAAACTCTGCAAGTCATTCATCACCATCATAATGGTATCGTTCAAATCTCCCGTAGAAGCAGTAGATACATCGGCAGTGGCTTGCATTTCTTGTAGCTTATCGGAAAAGATAAAGCCCATTCCCAAATACAACGCGGGAAAGACTACCGCCCAAATAGCTATTTGGGTGAGGCCTACTGCGCCTACTCCAATGATCTTACCCAACATCAATTCAAAGGGCTTGACCGAGGAGATTAATACCTCAACGATGCGGTTGGTCTTTTCTTCCATCACCGAGCGCATCACCATATTACCATAAATGAAGATGATGAAGTAAATCAAAAACATCATAATGCCTCCTAGCGCGGTGGCGATTTCTACCTTGTAGTTGGCTTCGCCTTCGTCCGTACCGTCCAAACTTGGGGTTTTGATTTGAATGTCGGTGTCTAGCCGGTCTAGCGTCTCCTTTTCGAGATTCATGGCCGTCATTTTGATTTTTTTGGCTTGCTGCTCAAAGGCAGAGCGGATGCGTTGCTTGGTTTTTACTCCCAAATCTTCGTCGGAATAATACTGTACATTGACGGTTTGTGTCATACTGTCCAACTCTTGTTCGGGCAAATACAAAATACCTTTGTAACCTTCTTCTTTAAAGTTTTCCTTGAGTGTTTCCAAGTCTGTCTTGGGATACTTGTAGGTAATCATCCCATCTTTGAGCTTTCCGCGCTCACTCAATTGCATAATGTCGTGCGGATCCAATAAGGCAACTTCTTTGCGCTCCTCTCCCGAAGACATTATAAAAATTAACGCTCCCCAAAAAATCACAAACCCAATAGGGGCAAGTATGGTGGTTAGAATAAACGTCTTTTTCTTAACTCTTGACGAATATTCTCGTCCTGTTATCATCCATAATTTACTCATCTGACGTTCCTCCTACAATTTTAATGAATATTTCGTTTAATGTGGGTAATATCTCGTTGAACGCCTTAACGGTTGTACCGTGACTCAACAGATACTTTAAAAAATTATTGGCATGCTCGTCGTCGCGCAATTTCACAACGATACGGGTGCCAGCGTGCCGCTCCAATTCTATGTGTTGTTCTATGTCTGTAGGCAGTTCCCCTGTATAATCCAATTGGAATAAATGCTCCTTGAATTGCTCTTGGACTTCTTGAACACTACCTTGCAACACACTGGTGCCTTTGTCAATCAATACAATGTTTTCACAAATTTGCTCCACCTGCTCCATGCGGTGGGTAGAGAACAAAATGGTCGTTCCGTTGCGGTGCAGTTCGTCTATTTCGTCGCGAATCAGGTTGGAGTTGACGGGGTCTAAACCTGAAAAAGGCTCATCGAGAATTAATAACTTGGGCTGGTGGATGACCGTGCAAATGAACTGAATCTTTTGCTGCATGCCTTTGGACAGTTCTTCTACATTTTTGTCGTGCCAGTCTTCAATGTCAAACTTGGTCAACCAATAATCAAGTTGTTCTTTTGCTTGTTTTTTGCTGTATCCTTTGAGGCGCGCCAAGTAAGTGATTTGTTCCCCTACTTTCATTTTTTTGTACAAGCCGCGTTCTTCGGGCATGTAGCCAATCTGCGAAGGGTGGTTGCCATTTAAAGGTTCGCCTCTGAATAAAATGGTACCTGAATCGGCTCGGGTAATGGTGGTTATAATGCGGATGAGGGAGGTCTTGCCCGCACCATTGGGGCCCAGTAGACCAAAAATCCTACCCTCGGGCACTTCAAACGAAATGCTGTTGCAGGCAACATGGTCTTGGTACGTCTTCCGTACGTTTTGGAGTTCTAATACATTCACTGAATCTAATTTTTTCTGTTATTAGCTTGCAAAGGATTTCCTTGCTACTTATTATTATTTTTTGCTCAGGGGCTAAAGTTATCGTTTTCAACTAAGATATGTAGTCTTTAGTTTCGCCTTTCCATAAAGGAGGGTAAAATTTCGACTAAAGTTTTCTTACCACCAACCAATGCTACTACTTATTCCTTAGAGCATGTAAAAAAGCGTATCTTAATAGCATTTCTTATTAGAATACCAGTCATGTCTATTTACTATTTGCCACAAGAGTTCAGTTCGTTTAATCAACTGCCCGTTGTTTTTCAATACAGCTATACCAGCCAACGCGCGGTAGAGCGCAGCCAAGTGGCGTTGAGTCATCATTTAATTAGTTTTCTACAGCTGGGCAAAAAGACAGTTATACTTCCTCAAAAGGTCGTAGAAATTCCCGATCAACATTTTTTATTGTTGTCGGAAGGGCAGTGTTTAATGACCGAAAAACTTTCCATCGGTGGACGATACCACAACCACCTGTTGTTTTTTGAGCATTCTGTAGTCGAACAGCTGCTGTTGCGGCATGTTATTGTTGTGCAGAGGAAGGCGCACAGCGCTAATTTTCGAGTACTACCTTACGATGCTTTTATCCATAATTTTGTATCCTCTTTAAAATGGATTCCTAATACAGCTGGCTGGTTGTTGCAACACAAGGTAGAAGAATTTTTGCTGTATGGGTATTACCAATATGGCGCAGCTTTCTTTTCTTTTTTAAAAAAGCCTCCTTTGCCTGCCTTACAACGCTTGGTGCAAGTTGCCCAACAGGCCATCTACGAACAATTGACCATAGAACAGATGGCTTTTCTCTGTGCCATGAGTGTATCTACGTTCAAACGGCGTTTTGCCGAACACTACCAAAACACACCGCAGGCTTGGTTGCGTGAACAACGGTTACAGGAAGCAGCGCGGCAGTTGCGGCAAGGCCCACAACAGTTGAGCGACTTGGCTGCACAGCTGGGTTTTCAACACCGCTCCAGCTTTTCGGCAGCGTTCAAAGCACGTTTTGGGGTTACTCCCAGCGCCTACGCCAACGCACAAAGAATCAACAGACTTATTTTTTGAACAATTGGCCTTCTTTTTATAATTTCAGAGGCTTTACTTTTGTATGGGTATACCTATTTTCTACTCCTTTATCTATTTAAAACAAGCATAATCATGAAACATTTTTTATTGTTACTCCTTGGCTGGACTCTGTTCGGCTGCGTTTCCGAAGCACAAAACAACGGCACTACCTTTACCCTTAGAAGCAGCAATTTGCAAGGCCAAGCTACCACTAACGAAGTCTTTACAGGTTGTGGCGGCGGCAACCAATCGCCGCAACTCTCTTGGACGAATGCGCCAGAAGGTACCAAAAGTTTTGCTATTTTAATGCACGACCCAGACGCCCCCACGGGGAGCGGTTGGTGGCACTGGCTGGTAGTCAACATTCCCGCAGGAACCACAGCTTTGCCCATTAATGCAGGCAAGGTGGCTGCTCAACTGATGCCTGAAGGTACTGTCCAGACCAAAACAGATTTTGGTACGATGGGCTATGGTGGCCCTTGTCCGCCAGAGGGACACGGCTTGCACCAATACACCATTACGATCCATGCGTTGAGTACAGAACGCTTAGACATAAAACCCGATGCCATTCCCGCTACGGTAGGTTATCAAGTGAATGCCAATACGCTTGGCAAGGCTTCTTTGGTTTTTTATCATCAACGTTAATCTCTAAAGTATGGAAGCTAGCAATTATTTGCCCTCTACGATCAAGCAATTTCGGTATTACCGCCAACTGGGGGAACAGGCCATGCGGCAGGTTTCAGAAGAACAACTTTTTTACACGCCCGATGCCCTCAACAACAGCATTGCGATTATCGTACAGCATCTTTGGGGCAATATGCGTTCGCGCTGGACGGATTTCCGCGAAAGCGATGGCGAAAAAACTTGGCGTAACCGCGACGAAGAATTTGAAGCGGTGATCGAAACACCAATGGTGTTGTGGCAAAAATGGAACGAGGGCTGGGAAGTACTGTTTACCGCCCTAGATGCCATACAGCCCAACGAATTAGCTAAGTTGGTGTACATTCGCCGACAAGGCCACACGATTGTAGAAGCTGTTAATCGACAATTGGCGCATTATGCTTACCACGTCGGTCAAATTGTATTGTTGGCCAAACTGTACCAGGGCGAGCAATGGCAGACTTTGTCTATTGCCAAAGGCCAATCAAAAGCATACAATACCGAAAAATTTAAAAAAGAGCAGCAGCGCGGACATTTTACCGAGGATTTTTTGCAATAGTGTGGATTTTGCTAGAGTGGGCGGAGTTGGTGTGTTAGGTTTTATCCTTTCTTCAGCAGCTTGTTCAACTAACTCTTTGTCTTTTAGTTACACGAATGAAATAAATTAAATTAAAGTTTGTTTTGTGACAGTGTTTAAACAATTTAAGTCCTGCTATTGTATATAGAATGATTGTGAGCGTAGTTAACCTACTGTTTTCCCCATTCCTATTTTGAATTGACACTTGGAATACTATCGCCTCTATTTTTCTTAATAAAAAGAATTCCACTTTACATGTACAACAATTTTATAAAAGCAGGTTTAATCGTAGCACTAAGTTCCTTAACGTTTATGGCCTGTGACAAAGACGACAACAACGACGATCAAGACGATGAGATGGATGATATGTACTTGTATGTTACCAATACAAACGATGGTGATATTACAATGTATGATCTTGAAGATGATGAAATGAAAACGCTGCGTACTACTTCTACTTCAACAGAGGGGGTTTATTACGACGAAGATATGGATCAACTATTGGTTAACTCTAGAAGTTCCAACCGAATAGATGCTTATACAGACGTAGACGAATTAGATAATTTAGATATTGCAACCATTGCTTTTTCGGGCGCTGTTAACTTAGATAGCCCAAGAGATATTGCTGTTAGTGGAGATATGGTGGTTGTAGCAGACAACGAAGATGTAGACGGCGATAGCAATACGCCTGATGGTCGTTTGTTTGTATATACAAAAACTGCCAACAGCATAACGCTGCGCAATATAATTACTACAGATTTTGCTGTTTGGGGTATTGAGTTTGTCAACAACGATTTGTATGCTATTGTAGATAAAACCAACATGCTGGCGGTATACAATAACTTTTTGGACAACAATACAACATCTGCAACCGTAAGCGCAGATAAAACCATTATGATCGAAGGCATTGTCAGAACACATGGTATTGCTTATGATGGCGGTACGATGATTTTAACTGACATCGGAGATGCAGGTTCTGATTCTGATGGTGGTTTTCATATCATTTCGGACTTTATGACCAAATTTAACAGCGTCAACGATGGGGACATGTTGATGGTACAGGGCAATCAAGTGCGCGTGGCTGGTGCCGCTACTATGCTCGGAAACCCAGTAGCTGCAGAATACAATGCAGAGAAAGATATGGTTTACATCGCTGAAATTGCCAATGGTGGCGGACGCGTTTTAGGTTTTTCTAGCGCTAGTACAGGAGGTGATTTGACTCCATCTTGGAACAAAACATTAGCAAAAGCTTCTTCTTTATACTTGTATATGGAAGATTAAGCAACTGCTTTTTAGAATAATTTAGCCGTGCGGCAGTGTTTGAAACACTGCCGCATTTTTTGTGGGTACTGTTCTACATCGAGGGGGTAAGAATTGTATTGCGCTCTTATTTGTTTTTTTTGGTAGAATGCTTGTTTAAATATACACGACCGTTTTGGGTAGAATGTTTCTAATTTTTTCTTGTTCAGATTTTTTCAAAGGGTTGTGGCTGAGGTATAGTATTTTCAAATTGCGCAATGCTGTTAGACTGTTGGGTAGGCGCGTCAGTTTGTTTTCTGATAAATCTAAAATTTCCAAACTTTCCATCCAACACAATTCGATGGGTATTTCAGTGAGTTGGTTGTTGCGTAAAATTAGCTTTTTCAAATCGCGCAAACGCAATAAGCCTCTGGGAAATTCGGTTATATCATTGTCAATCAGCGATAGAATTTCGAGTTTATTCAACTCCAAAATGCAGGACGGAAACGCTTTTAAATTATTCCCTACTAAAGAAAGTTCTTTGAGGGCGCGCAATTGGCCGATGCTCTCTGGAATGGCGGCAAGCGGGTTGTAATTGAGAATGAGC
>CAYUZF010000124.1:1590-7219 GCA_964449615.1 uncultured Aureispira sp. | reverse complement strand
ATTGATGGATGTTAGCGGGTATTTCCGTCAAGTGGCAATGGCTGATACTGCATTCTTCTAAAGACCGTAGGGCTGTAAAATTAGCAGGCAACTGCGGCAAATATTCGTAGCGGTACTCTAGTTGAGTAACCAATGCCAACAGCTCGTGCCAATTGTTTTCGATACAACGCCATAAATACTGCGGACGCTGGCTTATCAAATGAGCCAAAGCGGGGTTAGCGATCGGACCAATACTCTCCAACAACTGAAAAGCCAACTCGTGGTTGACCTGCTCATCGCTTTTGAAGAGTGCAATAATGGACTCGTAATCTTTGTTGTCAGACATAGTTTGTGTTTGGGTAAGCCTAAAACGAGGCTACAATGGCTCATTTTAAGCATTAAACAGCTCTATTTGTATGATTATTGCGGGGAAGAATCAAGGTAAGTTATTTTATTGTAAATTTGCTATTTTCCTTTTACTTTTTCTATAGGGTATAGGCGGTTTTTTGTAGTCGCTGGTATTCTAGCGCCTATTGATCAATCGTATATTACTGAATGCAAACTACTATAATTCGAGGGTGCTGTGTACATTTTGAATGTATACGGTAGGGGCAATGAACAGGCTATTTTCAACGTTTTGCGGCCTTATTCCCAAGCTATCTATTACATTAACAATCACACCGAGAGGGTTTAATATAAAAGAAAGCACCTTGTCGCTTTTTTTTTATAAAATACAATAGTAGTCTATAAATCAATCTATTAAATTCCTTTAGAACGGGGGTATTGTGAACACTTTACGCATTTAAAGCGTATTGCATGTAGTAATGTTTTGTTCTCTACCGCTAATCTTGGTCTACTGGCCTGTATTTGGGCGCACCATACCCTAGGGTTTTGGTCGTCGTTACCCGTTCACTAGAACCACCTATTCTGAACCGCGTTTGGAATCTTCACAACCATTTGAACATGAGCATTGAGGCTGAGCAGTATATGCGTCTTAAAAACAAAATATACAGCGACTTAAACACTAAGACTTTCTCTATTAACTACTGGGAGAAACTAAAAGAGATCCCACAGGAAATTAGTTTACTACAACAACTGGAACAATTGAGTGTCTATAAGAATAAATCGATTAAAAAATACCCGCAGGCGCTAGCAGATTTACCCAATCTGCACCACCTTTCTCTGCGGTACAACCACCTTAAGCATTTGCCTGAGGTAATCGGAGACTTACGCCACTTAGAAACGCTCAACTTGTCCAATAATCGTTTTTCTGTGTCCTGCAAATGGGAAGCATTGACGCGTTTGAAGAATCTCAAGGTTCTCAACCTCAACAGCGCCCTTCAAAATTTGTCTGAATTGCCTGCGTTGATTGGGCACATTCCCAATTTGGTGGAATTGCACATTTCTGGCAATAAGCTGCACCGCCTTCCCGATAGTCTGCGAAATTTGCAACAGCTGGAGCGCTTTTATTGCGATGCCAACGATTTTGATTGTTTTCCTTCGGTGGTTACTCGCCTTCCCCGCCTAAAATTTTTGCAAATTTCAGCCAAAGCGCTGTCTGATTTGCCCGACGAGGCGCTGGCTTTACAACACATTCAAGAATTAAAATTTACCACCAAAAGTCATAAGAACACCCCTTATATTTTTGCTTTTGAGCGTTTGCTAAAAAGCATTCGCATGAATAATTTCAGTCCAAAATTACAGCGTTTTTACCTTGCGGTGATCCGTGGGGATGTTTTGATAGAAAATCTTTCTAACACAGAATTGCTCAATGTTCTTAATTGCGGCATTCCAGCTTACGCGAATCAAGCCCTTTTGGAATTGGATAAACGCATACACGAAGGCGTTTTTGGCTCTTTTGAATGGCCTAAGGAAGGGGACAAAATCATTATTAGAGGCAAACTGAAAGGTAAGGTGTCTGAATTGAAGCGCCGTTTGCAGGATATTGGTGTTCAAACGGGGATTAAAATTGGCGCTCAAGCGACCCATTTGTTGCTGGGCAGCGCTCCAGGCGACGTCTCGGAGATGACCAATTCGCCGCTGACATTGCTTACCGAACAGAGTTTGGTGGCGCACCTCAACCGTTTGCAACAACCTTACTTGTTGGCGGGGTCGGCCTCCAACAACCTGGAACACATTCGAGAATTGCTGCACAGCGAGCGCAATGAGAATATTTTGCTGGCGCTAGAAATTTTAAAGGGCGGTGGCTTACCCATGAATTTGTTGACTGAGCTGTTTTTGGTGTATAAATTTACGCCAGAACAGAAAATTAAGCGTATGATTTACGAAATCGTGGGACAATACGCCCCGATGGGTTTTGTGACTGCGCTCAAAAGTCGCAAGCCTATTGGAGAACGTGTGTCTGAGATGACGCGTTGCCAAAACTTAGAATACTATTGCCAAACGGGTCAATTGGACAAGCGTTACATCGCTTTTTATTTGTATAATAAAGGCCGCTACGGCATTTTGTTTGCGCTGCTGCATTTGGGTACAGAAGATAAAAAGGTCTATTTTTCCGAAATTCTAAAAACAGGACATTTGTCGCTTTCTGGCCTAGAACTAAGTAGGTTACCCGACGATATGGGCAAACTGCCTGGCTTGACGCACTTGGATATTTCCTACAATAAATTTACGGAAGTCCCTCCTCCCCTTTTCAAATGCAAAGAACTGAAAAGCCTTTACATTCGCGGGTTGTACGAAATTCACAAAAATCCCGATGATTTGTGGAAAATCCCTGCATTAGAAACGGTTTATGTGGGTTATAATAATAAATGGACGGGCTATAGCCACGCCAACAGCGTTCTGCTAAATGGTTTGCAAATTATTGGTCGTTAGGCGGTGTTTGGCGAATGATTGCCAATAATTGACGGCCATCAACCAAGCTTATAATCGTGCCGTACAACATTAGCAAACTCGCGCTTAAAGCGTACGTTTTCCAGCTAACTGCGCTCCACATGGGGCGCAACCAATAGTTGTACCCGAGATAAATTAACACCGCCAAACCTATATAACTCAACATTCGTCCTACGGGATAGGGAATGGGATAATGCTTTTGTCCCAACCCATAAGCCAGCGCAACCATGCTTGTATAACAAGCCAACGTTGCCCAAGCAGAGCCTAGATAACCCGCCTGCCCTGCCTGTATGAACCAGGGAATCAGTACCATATTAGCCAAGATAGTTATGCCTGCCCCTCCCAGAGCAATCATGGCACCATAGCGTGTTTTGTCGCTCAATTTATACCAAACGGCCACATTGTAATACAAGCCTAAACACAAGTTGGCCAACAACAACATTGGAACGATCACCAACCCTTCGCGGTAATTGGGCGCCACAAAATACTGCACCACATCCATAAACAATAAAATACCCAAAAATCCCAAGCAGCCTACCAGCGTAAACAGCAAGGCAATATTAGCATACAATTGTTTGGCGAAAGCCTTGTCTACATTTTTAAAGAAAAAAGGCTCTGCGGCATAGTTAAACGCCTGTGTGAACAGATTCATGAAAATAGCAATCTTATAACATGCACCGTAAACGCCCAATTGTTCCAATACGCTTTCTTGGCTGCCTGGCAAATAGATTTTGAGTAAAATCCTATCCAGCACTTCATTGACAATGCCTGCAAAGCCTGCCACCACCAAAGGCAAGGCATACCAAAGCATGCGCTTCAGCAACGCAGGGTCAAACAGCGCTTGTTCTGCCGAGGCTGCACGGTGTACCGTTTTATAATAATCAGGCAACAACACAACAAACGTTGCAGCGCTGGCAATTAAATTGGCCAAAAACACATAGCCAATACCCATCGTGGGGTCGTACCTACTCGGTGCATAGCGCGGCAAAACATACAAAAAAGTTAAGACTCCGCCCAAGTGCAACAACAAGTTGAGTAATTTGACCGCAGCAAATTTCAAGGCGCGGCCCTGAAGCCTCAACAAGGCAAACGGCAAAGCGACAAGGGCATCAAAGCCTAAAATAAAAGCAAACCAATAAATGTAAAGGGCTTTATCGGGATAACCGAGGGCTTGGGCAATAGGCTGCGCCAAAGCAACCAGCAGACCAACGCCCAGCAAGGTGGTACACGCCATTGCGCGAGTTGCTGTTTTGTAGGCAGTAGCGCGCTGTTCTTTTTTGACCCCAAACCTAAAAAACGCGGTTTCTATCCGATAGGTAAACAACACCATCAAAAAAGCCGCCCAAGCGTACACATCGGTTTGAATTCCCATTTGTGTGCGATCCTCGTTGAAAACATAGGTTAAGAAGGGCGTCAGGAAAACGAAGGTAAGCAGACGCCCCAAGATACTACTGAGGCCGTAGAGTGCTGTTTGGCCAGCTAATTTTTTGATGAGCGACATAGTAAAATGCGTACAGTTTTGATCGTGAGCGAACAAAGGTACAGCCATTCCAAAGAAAAAAGCGGTACAGATGCTAAAAAGTTGTTAAATAGGGGTTACCTTAGTTAACTACACCCATTTAACTGTTGTAATGGAACTTCTATCGTTCTACCCTTCTCACTCATTTGTAACGCTATGTCTTCTAATGCTAACTTAATTGTTGAACAATTGCGCTCCAACGACAGTAAAGCGGCGCTAGCTAAGTTGTACCAAAGTTTTCCGATGATTCGCCAGCTAATTCGGAACAACGGAGGCAACGATGCAGATGCACAGGATGTTTTTCAAGAGGCACTGTTGGTATTGTATAAAAATGTGCAAGCGCCAGAGTTTAGCTTAACATGTGCGCCCAGCACCTATTTGTACAGCGTGTCGCGCTATTTGTGGAAAGACATTCAGAAAAAAAGAAATCGAGAAGTGGTATTGGATCAAGACGTTCGCCACGATGCTTGCATTGAGCAAGACATGGAACAGCACCAGCAACAACAACAGAAATCGGCGCAACTGTCTGCCGTGTTCCAACAATTGGGTGAGAAATGCCAAACCATTTTAAAAGCCTATTACTACCAAAAACTATCCATGAAAGAAATAGCGGCTGCCCTAAACTACGGGAGCGTGAACAGTGCCAAAACACAGAAATACAAGTGCATTGAACGCGCCAAAAAAATAGCTACGCGTCAACTTTCATCGACTTCTAAATTATAATTGTCATGCGTCAAGAGCTTCATAACATAGAATATATTGAGCGCTACTTGGAAAACTCTCTTAGCTCCGCCGACAGACGCAAGTTTGAACGCCATTTGAAAGAAGACGCCCAATTTCGAGCGGCAGTTGATATCCAGCGGCAGTTGGTAGAGCAAGTAAAAGAGCAGGCTTTTTTGCAAGAAATTGCCCAACAGCACGCCCAATTTATCACTCAAGAACAACATAAAAACAAACAATTCTGGTGGTTGATGCCCATTGGAAGCTTAATTGTCGTCGCTCTAGTTGGTATTTGGTGGTACCAGCAGCAAGTGCAACCACTGCCTGCCCCCCCACTCACCGAAGAGCGGGTCGAACTACCTGCGTCAACTACTACCATAGAACTCGGTTTGGCCCCAGAGGCACTAGACGCCAATTTACAAAAAGGTTATACTTCGGTTCCGCTTTCTGCTAATCATAAGGAAACCGTACGTTTTGAAGGGACAGCCTCTACCCTCACCGTTCCCAGACGTGCTTTGGTAACCGCTGGTGGACAAGTGGTAAAGGGCAGTTACGAAT
>CAYUZF010000124.1:257-1580 GCA_964449615.1 uncultured Aureispira sp. | reverse complement strand
TTATCGACAACTGGACAATCCTGCGGACATGGCTCTTGCGGGATTTCCGCTGTTGACCTCAGGGAGTACACCAGAAGGCATCGCTTCTGTTGGCGCTTTTGAAATTCGTGCTTTTCAGCAAGGAGAGCCGTTGTTTCTGGCGGTCGGCAAAGAGCTTATTTTAAATTATGAATTAAAAGAGCGTGCGAGAGGAGCTTCCTTGTACCATTTAAATACAACAGAGCGCAATTGGGTAGCCAGCGATCAAAAACTGGTTTTACCGCGTCGCGGAGCCTACGAAGAAGTAGTGGATACGGTGGCTTTTCAGGAAGCGACCCGAGTGTACGAGGCCAGCCTGCGCGCGGCCAACCCAGAGCAGCCGCAACGCCGAAAAGATACGCTGGATGTTGGGGATTTTGTGATGATGCCCAAAGAGTTGCCCCAGCGCCTAGAAAAATTATCCAATGAAACACCGCCCAAACCCAATCAATACTTGATTCGCCATTACAAGAATCCCAAATTGGTGCGCGCCCTGCGTTTGCCCTCTTTTGGAGTGTACAATTGTGGCAAAGCCTACAAAGTACCCAACCAGGTGGCCATTGCAGCAGAATACACCGATTTACAAAAGGTAATGATAGAAGGCGCGCGAACCTTGTCGGTCATCGACTTGGATTACCAGGCGGCTTACAGTTTTACACCCGATCAATTTATTTGTGATGGCAAAGCCAACAACGTCTTTTTGTTGTGGACGCAACAAGGCGGTGTTTACGCTTTTGTGAAGAGTGCCAAAGTGAATTTACAAACAGGTACTTATTCTTTCCAAATGGAAGATTTGTCGGCTCGTATACAGACCAGCAAAGCCCTGAAAACTTATTTGGAGCGCTTGCAAGCTAAAATCGACTAGGGATTGTATTAGATGGAGCGACTAAGCCTCAAAAATAACATCTCCCAAGTCGGTATCTGTTTTTTTCTGGCTGCGCAAATCGTCGATGTCGTTCAGCTCTTGAGCAATGCGCTCAAAGCGGTACACCACTTCTGCATTTTCATCTACAAATGCTTCGCCGCCCAAATCTGCTAGGGTATCTTTCATAACCGTGTCGATGGTTACGGCGTCCAGTTCTTCTTCGGTAGTGCGTTGTTCGTTGGCTACTTTTGTCAATACGCTGAGCGGAATTTCATGCACATGGTCTTTCCCCTGGTCGTAGGTTTGGAAGACGATGCGCATCAGCCGTTTGCGAATGTTGATTTTGTGTTGCTCGCGGCGAAGGGGGCGTTGGCGCAACCAGCGCAGCAGGGGAATTAGAAAAAAGACACTCGAATAAACCAACGGAAAAAGCCCCAACA
>CAYUZF010000124.1:0-247 GCA_964449615.1 uncultured Aureispira sp. | reverse complement strand
TAAAGCCCAGCCAACCAAAATTTAAACCCATTGGTCCTAAAAAACCACCAAAGACCAACCACATTGACGCGATTAAGTTAAAGGTATTCATACCAATAATAATGGCATTACGGCCTTTGGAATTGCCAGTGAGTTCGTATTCAGGTTCGTATTCGTCCCAATACCAAACCACGGGTTGCTCACCTTCGCGATTGCGGGAGCGGATCAGTTGAGCAAAATCGCCGTACAAGGTACCGTTGTCCGAAAC
>CAYUZF010000123.1:12562-15392 GCA_964449615.1 uncultured Aureispira sp. | reverse complement strand
TGCGTAATAATCCCCCACAAGGAGCAGCATCATTAAAAAAAGAGGCAGAAATAGAGACACGTCAATGGTCGTTGCCAATATCCGCGCTTTTAGAGGAGCCTGGCGGGCTTTCAGCTTTTCTAAACTGCTCAAATCATCCAATATTTGTTCGCCCATAACTGCACGCTAGTAAATTAAATAGTTGCTTATTGATTTGCCTATTGCTATCCACGCACTAAACGCCACGGCGGATTTTTTCTATTCTTACCTCCGTAAAATAAAATTAATTGATTGCCATCCAAATCCTTTAAGCGCGCTTCGCGCCACAACCAGCGTTGTGTGGTCGGCAAGGTTTCAAATTCGATACCCAATTCCTGTAAGCGCGCCACTTCTGCGTCCAAATTACGCAGTTCAAAATACACCACTACGCCCGCTTCTGTGGGCAATTGCTCTACTCGGTGCAAAGAAAACGTAGCCTGCCCATCGGGGCATTCAAACCGCGCATAATCGTCGTTGCTGTGTACAATTAGTTTTAAGCCTAGAGTTTGGTAGAACCGAATGGCTCTGGGAATATTGCGAGCTGGAACGGTGACTTGGTTGAGGTTCATAGCGCTGTTCTTAGGTAGTCGAAACGGTTTGCGTTTCTACTTTTTGATCCAATAAATCTATACAATCCATCCCTTTTTGCCGCGCCCTACGGTAACCCATACATAAAGGTAATTTTGCCAAGCATTCATCTAGCGGATGCGCCTCCCTTACGCTGGTTTTTCCTTGCCTGGTGCTTGCGGATTAGAGCGTTGAACGAATAGTTCTAAAGCGGCCAACGCGGTTTTTTGAGCGTCAGAATCAGCCGTTAAGCCCAAGCGTTCATCCACACCGTAGCGGTTGCGGTTGGGGGCGTTGCGCGCCACCATTTCGGCCAAAAAGCCCGTCAAAAAAAGCTGCGTCCCCATAATCATACAAGTCAAAGCAATGTAGAAATAAGGCGAGTTGGTCACCAAAGGCGCAGTAAGGCCTTTTCCTAAATAGTACAATTTGGTATAGCCAATAATGACCGTTGCTACAAAACCGATAAAGAACAAAATTAGACCCCAAGAGCCAAAAAAGTGCATGGGACGTTTACCGAAGCGGCCTACAAACATAATAGATAACAAATCCAACGGCCCGCGAATAAAACGCGCAATTCCAAACTTGGATTCGCCATAAAGCCGCGCTTGGTGTTGTACGGCTTTTTCACCAATGCGCACAAAGCCCGCGTTGTTGGCAATAACGGGAATGTAACGGTGCATTTCGCCGTATACCTCTATGTTTTTAACCACCGCTTTGCGGTAGGCTTTAAGACCACAATTGAAGCCGTTGAGCTTTATGCCCGACATTTTTCGGGTCGTCCAATTGTAAATCTTACTGGTATTGTTTTTTATAAAGGAATCAAACCGCTTTTTTTTCCAACCCGAAACCAAATCGTAGCCACCTTCCACCACCATGCGATACATCTCGGGCAATTCTTCGGGCGAGTCTTGCAAATCGGCATCCATTGTAAATACAACGCGGCCTTGTGCTGCTTTAAACCCTTCGTTGAGCGCAGCGGATTTGCCGTAGTTGCGGCGAAATTTAATGCCTTTGATCGCGGGATTTTCTTGACGCAAGCGTTCAATTACCGCCCAAGAATTGTCGGTGCTACCATCGTCAATATAAATGACTTCGTAAGAAAGACCATGTTGTTTCAAAACGCGCTCAATCCAAGCGGACAGTTCGGGTAAGGATTCCTCTTCGTTGAGTTGGGGAATGACAATGGATATATCTAAGCTCATAAGTTCGGCTACTTTGCTAAAAGCTATTGTTTGTGATCTAGAATGTTGTCCCTCTGGTCGGCGCCAGGACTTTTGATGGCGAGTAAAACCACCGTAAGCGCAGTTAGAAGACCCCAGAAAATGGCATATATAAACGTCGTTTGTACTTGTCCACCCACAGTAAATAAACGCCCTGTATAATTTTTTATGTTTAAGTCTAGTCCATTTTGAACCGTGTCTATAGCGCCCTGTGTAATGGTATCGCGCTTCCAGTTTTCGGCGACATACTTGGTCAGCATTCTATTGTAATGAAATTCGCGGTAAGCCTGCTCGTACTCTTGCGTGTAGGTAGGATGCACCACAGCATTGTACAACCAACTCGCCACACTCATCAAAATTGCCAAAAACAAGGTGGTCAAGCCCCCTAATTTGAAGCCTTGTGCAAAACTCAACTGTCCGTTGTTGCGACCTTTGAGGGCGAGGATACCAATTACCAGCGTAGCCACCAGCACAATTCTAAACCACCAGTCTCCTGCTCCCGACAAGGCTTGATTGGCCAAGAACAACCCCCACAACCCCAAAAAATAAACCACGCTACCTAATAGCGCCAATTTCAAACTCAGTACAGCTGTTGCTTTTGTGTTCATATCCCTGCTTTAATAGTCTGGCGCTTCGCGTTTCATCACCAAAGCCGTAAAAAAGGCCATTAAAAATCCAATAAACAATTCAATTATCAACCCCAACGGATCGCGCAAACTCGGGCCGAACTCTCCCGCTCGGTAACGCTCAATCTGCTGCTGCCGCATCATTTCGGTATCGTCCCCAAAATCCATGTTCTCGATAAAGACCTCCGTACTGGCATCGCGCACCATTTCTACCAACCCTGGATCGTAGTAATTGAACAAATAGTAAACGAATATAAATTTTATTAAAAAAGCAATAAAATAGGTTCTAAAACCTACCTGCAACAGCTCGCCAAAACTTTTAAAATCACCGTCGTGTGCAGTGGTCTTTGCTTCGCTAGGCGTATCCAACAAACCTTGCAAACTCCGTTGGTTCAG
>CAYUZF010000123.1:11998-12538 GCA_964449615.1 uncultured Aureispira sp. | reverse complement strand
CTGTAAATGACGGCGATCAAGAACAGCAACAGCGTCCAACGCTCGTATCCATATACCAACAAGCGCGGGTTGACCAAATACAACGCGGTTACATACAAGGTTGCTAAAAATCCTGTCATCAACCCTATGCGGGTACTCAATTTACTCATCTGCCGTTTAGAACTAATGTAATGATTTATCTCTATTTTTGGGCGCGCGCGCATCTCGGTTACGCTCGATGTACGCCCCCTCCAAAAACGCTTGTAATATAGCGCTTCCTATTGGTTTATTCTAATCTTCTATTTGGTGGCCAAAATTTCTTCGTACACCTTACCTTTGATCAATACTTCCCGTGCTTGGTTGATTTCTGCGTCTGTGCGAATGCCCGTCTCGATGCTGCCGCGCTCGTAGTAGTAACGGGTAGCGATGTAACGCTGGAGCAAGTGCAACAACCGCGCTTTCTGTTGGCGTACCTCTGCTTGGCGCGAACGCAACAAAACTTTCTTAATCGTCCCCAACTCCTCCTCAATGGTTTCCTTATAAGCGTCTTTGGTAGCTGTA
>CAYUZF010000123.1:9429-11987 GCA_964449615.1 uncultured Aureispira sp. | reverse complement strand
CTTCTAGTTGATCCAACAGCACTTCCGTTTCGGTTTTGTACTGATAGCCCTTCTCTTCTAAAAAAGCCAAAAACGCTTCAAAATCTTCTTCTGTCAATTGGAATTGACTGGCTTTGGCAATTTTTGGATGTGTCTTTTGATATTCTGCTGCAAAATCAAACAAATATAATTTTTGCTTAAAAGTATTCATAATCTTCAAAAAGCCAGAATTATCTACCGCTATATCGGGCTGGATACCGCCACCGCCATACACCTTACGACCGCCTGTAGTCGTATAAGCCGTGCGCACCGAATCGGGAATTTGAGAAGGCTTCCCATCCTTGTATTCCAACGCTTGGATGCAGCGCCCACTGGGAATATAATAGCGCGCTGTGGTCATTTTTAGTTTGGCTCCAAAACTCAAATCTCTGGTATTTTGTACCAACCCCTTGCCATAAGAGCGCTGCCCAACCACTACCCCTCGGTCTAAATCTTGCAACGCACCCGCCACAATTTCGGACGCCGATGCCGAAGAACGATCAATCAAGACGGCCAGCGGTGCCTCGGTATCCACGGGATTGTTGAGCGTGCGAAAAATTTGCTGAGCCGATTTTTTACGCCCTTTGATCTGCACCACTGTTTCGTTTTTCTCCAGAAAAACATTGGCCACATTAACCGCTTCGGTCAGCAAGCCACCAGTATTGCCGCGCAAATCCAGAACAATGCCCTTAACATCGTGTTCTTTTTCCAAACTTTCTAAGGCCGCCGCTACGTTCTTACCCGCATTTTCCGAAAAAGATTGCAGAATAATATAAGCGATATCTCCTTCCAACATGCCATAATAAGGCACGTTGTTGATGCTTATTTCTTCCCGAATAACGGTAATAGTTTTGAGTTGGCCATCGCGCAAGACCTCAATGTTTACCGAAGTACCTGGACGGCCGCGCATACGCTCGCTCATGACTTGCATGGTGGCCCCCACTACATTAAACCCGTCGATGCTAACCAATTTGTCGCCTACTTGTAAGCCCGCTCGTTGCCCAGGCCCACCTTCGTAGGGCAACGAAATGATGATGTGTTTAGGCCCCTGAATCACCGAAACGCCTAACCCACCATAGCGCCCTGTAATGGTCGAGTTGAACTGCGCCACTTCGTCGGCAGGTATGTACGTCGTATAGGGGTCTAAGCTTTTGAGCATGGCTTTTACACCCGTTTCCATTAATTTTTCTGGATCAACCTCGTCTACGTAATGCGTATTTAATTCGCGGAAAATATTGGAAAACAATTCCAGATTTTTAGCGATTTCAAAGTCGTTGTATTCGGTAGAAATACCGATTAAACCGCCTGCGACGAGTGCCAATAGCAGTACTTTTGCTTTTATTTGCTGTAGGATTCTCATAGTCGCTAGTTAGTTTTTAGGTCTTAATAATTGTTGAAATTGCTGTTGGTCGTTGAACAGCGCCAACGCAGCCGCTACATCCTTGTCACGCGCTAGGCGATTCTGGATCTGTCCTGTTTGGTAGTAATAACGGCCTACAATTTCCTCTTCTAAGGCTTCTTTAATGGCCTTTTTGTGCTGCTGGAAACCCGCTTGTTTTTCTTGCTGCAATTGTGCATTCGTCTGCTCAAACTTGGTTTTCAATTCTTTATACGTTCCTTCGGTTTTGGCCTGCGCTTCCAACTTCTTTAAGGCTTTTTCGGTAGGCGTTTCGTAGGCCATCCACGGGGCTTGTGCCATTTTTACAAAATCTTGGTATTCCGAATCAGAAAGGGCAAACGTTTTGGCCTCGCCAATAGAATCCTGTTTATCGCGGTATTTGTTGGCATAATCAAAAATGATCTTTTCTTCCAACAACGCTTTTAGAATGGGACTTTGCGCTGGCTCCTCTACGTCGTAGTCAGGTTCCAACCCTTTGCCGTCGTAAATTTTGCGGCCTGCTTTGGTTTTAAATTCTTGACGCAGCGAGTCGGCCACCTTCACGGGCATTCCATTTTTATAATTTAAGGCCTGTACACAGCGCCCACTTGGAATGTAATATTTGGCAGTAGTCAATTTCACTTTGGAACTGTAACCGATATCTTTGGTATTTTGCACCAAGCCTTTTCCAAAAGAAGCCCGCCCCAACAGTACCGCACGATCCAAATCCTGCAACGCGCCTGCTACAATCTCCGAAGCCGAAGCCGAGCGGCCATTGATCAACACCACTAAGGGAATTTGCAAATCAACAGGATTGTTGAGCGTTTTAAACGAGCGATCCCACTCTGGAATTTTAGCCCGAGTGTAAACAATCTCATTGCCTTTATTCAAAAACAAATTGCAGATATTAACTGCCTCAATCAAAAAGCCTCCGCCGTTGCCGCGCAAGTCCAAGACCAACTGTTTGGGGTCGTGTTCTTTTTTTAACGCTTCTAAGGCACTTTTTACATTCGCCCCTGCACGCTGGGAAAAGGTAGTCAAAACGATGTAGCCCGTCTCGTCGTCCAGCATGCCGTAATAAGGCACATTTTCCTTGGTCACTTTGGTGCGTTCCAACGTTAAGCTGCGCTCTTCGCCCGAAGACGGACGTAAGACCTTGATG
>CAYUZF010000123.1:8918-9419 GCA_964449615.1 uncultured Aureispira sp. | reverse complement strand
GATGGTCACTTTGGTGCCTGCCTTGCCTTGCAGCGTTTGCGAAATATCGTCCAACAGGCGATCCTCCAAGCCCGTTCCGTCAATTTCTAACAACACGTCGCCCACGCGCAAATCGTTGGCTTCGGCAGGCGTTCCACCGATCAGTTCCCCGATGACTACTTGGCCTTTGTTGCGCGCCAGTTCTACACCGATGCCGTCCCAGCCTCCTTTGACGCCCATGCGCACTTGCACCATCTGCGCTTCCGAAAAATAGTTGGTGTAGGGATCTAACGTGGCCAACATAGAATCAATCCCTACCCGCATGAGGCGGTTGGGGTCGGTTTCGTCCACATAATCGTTGTTGATAATGCGATAAGCAAGGGCAAAATTTTCCATGCTTTGAGCGATTTTAATAAAACGCCCATTGGTTGCCAACGCCACCGCGCCGCCATAACTGTGCCCGAGCACGATGGGCCGCTCGACCCCGAGAGCCCGAGCGGCCGTGTGCAGCATGTCCGCCTG
>CAYUZF010000123.1:4798-8908 GCA_964449615.1 uncultured Aureispira sp. | reverse complement strand
AACCAGTAGCGATAGAGGTAATGTTTCATAGAATACAGTAGAATGAGTTCAACAGTAATTTGGTAGGCAAGCATTAGTTTTGCACTAAAAAAATGCTTCCCTAGGACATTTGGGGAGTATTGATAAATATAAACAAAAATAGCCCCTTTTAGTCAAAGGAGCTATTGTTTTAAATATCTTATAACGTTTGAGCGCTTACCAAGTGATGCCCAACGCTGATTTTACTTTAGCTGTTGCGTCGATCCCTCCCTCAGAGTACAACAAAAATTTCTTGTCTAGGATGTACGCATAGTTGTTTTCTTGGGCTACTTTTTTCAAAGCGTTGTCCAATTCTTCGTACAAAGGCTTGGTCAAAGCGCCTTCTTTTTCTGCTAATTTGCGGTCTGCATCAGCGGCTTGCTTTTGTAAGTTGGTTTGCATTTCTTGCAACTTGGCTTGTGCCTCTTGCTCTTGCTTGGGGGTAAGTTCGCCGCGTTGAGCTTTTTCCATGATTTCAGTATAGTAATCTTGTGCTTTTTTCTGCTCTGCTTCCAATACTTTCTGCAATTGCTTACCGTAAGCTTCTACTTCAGACTTTGCCTTTTTGTAAGCAGGCATTTCGGGAACGATGTTCTCAGAAACGATGTACGCGATTTTCTGAGCGCTAGCAGTCGTACCAAATGCCATAAATGCAACTATGGTGAACACGGATAATAGATTTAAGACATTTTTCATCTTGATTTTTTTTGTTTTTTTATTGATAGAATTAAAAGTTGCTCACCCAATGCGAGCAGCCCCTTACTTCCCAGTTGGTGCTTTAACGGAGCGACAAAAAGGAAGACATTTGTTGAAGTATATACATATTGCGTACCACTTTTTGTAGACACCTCAACACAGGACAGTCAATAGGGGTAAATTTGCGGGTACAAAAGTACGGATTCACCTCGTTTTGACCTAATGAACCCGTCTAAAAAAAGCAAATCGTTGCCATAAGACCTAAAAAAGGCTAAAAATCAGCCGTTTAGCTGTCTCTTAGCCTTTTTATTTTATACGTATGTTCTCAAGAAGTACGCTAAAATAACTAGATTCCCAGCTTTGCTTTTACTTTTGAAGTGGCATCTATACCGCCTACACTGTAAAGCATAAATTTCTTATCCACCATATAGGTGTACCCTTCTTCTTTGGCAACCGCCTGGATAGCCGCTTCAAATTTTTCGTACAGTGGCTCAATGAGTTTGCCTTCTTTTTCAGCAACTTTTTTATCGGCCTGCATGGCTTCTTGTTGCAATTGCTGTTGCCCCAATTGCAAGCGCTCTTCTGCTTTCTTCTGTTGAATGGGCGTCATCAGTCCCTTTTCTATAGAGTCCATTACACTCATATAATCTTTCTCCAACGCTGCTTTTTTCTGCTGCAACACCTTTTCTAGTTGTTTGGTGTAAGCTTGCAATTCGCTTTGTGCTTTTTTGTAAGCAGGCATTTCAGGAACAATACTTTCAGATTCAATGAAAGCAATTTTTTGGGTTTGGGCTTGTGCAAAACTGCTAAAAAAGGCCAGTAAACCTGCAAGAATAAATAATCTCATAACAATAAGGGATTTTAAAATAGCCCGTGGGCTTTGGATAAAAGTAGTTGTTTGTTCTATAGTTAAGTGCAAAGTAGTGCCGTCTTTTAAAACATACTCGATTTATAGACTTTCTTAACATAACTATAGTAGGTTCTAGTAGTCTTTTAACAGCCCTTAACGCTTTGGCAACCTTCGGCATTTGGGTGCCACTCCAAAATAAAAAAGCAGAACACCCTTGTTCAGGCATTCTACTTTCTTCTATTTTGTCCAGGTGCTAGTTTACAAACCCAACTCTTTTTTCATTTGACTGGTTGCATCTATGCCGCCACTAAACAGCAACATTTTTTTATCCAAAATATAGGTATAACCGTTTCTGCGTGCCACTGCTTTCAGCGCCGCTTCAAATTTATCGTACATCGGCTCGGTCAATTTGGTTTCTTTGGCCACCAACCGCTGGTCGGCTTGGTTGGCTTTGAGCTGTAGATCCGATTGCATTTTTTGCAATTTCTCTTCGGCTTCTTGCTGTGCTTTGGCCGTCATGCTGCCCTCTTTCACCTTTTCGATGACATCGGTATAATATTTAGCAATGACGCGCTTTTCATCGTCTAGCTCTTGCTGCACTTTGCGCTGAAACTCTTCCAAACTCAATCTAGTGGTTTTGTATTCGGGCATGGCCATGATTATCTCATCGGTATCGACATAGGCAATTTTTTCTTGCGCTTGCATGGGATTGGCAGCACCCAACAAAAGCAACAGCCCCATTAGCCCCCAATAATACACTAGGCTCTTTTTCATAATCTAACTTGTTTTCTAGCAATAATTAAAAAACACAACAAGCACTTAGTTCAATCGCTGAATGATGTCGTCCGTCAAATCTTTGTCTTCATCTGCATACAGCAGCGTAGCGCCATCGGGTGCCGTGAATATAAAATCAAACCCACGATCTTTGGCTAGTTTTTGTACAATGCCGTAGACCTTTTCTTGAATAGGCTTTACCAAACTTTGGCGTTTTTTAAACAGCTCTCCTTCTGGCCCAAAACGCGTATTTTGTAAGCTGCGCACGGCTTTTTCTTTGGCGACAATTTCGTCTTGTTTGGCTTTGCGCATTTCATCGCTCAACAGCGGTTCGCGGGTTTGGTACTCTCGGTACATGGCCTCAATTTGTTCGTATTCTTTGGCGATCTCTTGACGCCAGCGTTCCGCTTGTTGCTCCAATTGTTTTTGAGCAGTTTTGTACTCCTCCACCGAGTCCATTACTTTTTCCATGTCTACATAAGCTACTTTAGAATATTGTGCCTGTAGTCCTGTCATTCCGATTAGTAAAAAAAAGCAAACGATCAATGATACTTGTTTCATGTATGGTGTTTTTATTAAATTTTGAATTTCATTGTAAGGGGTGTAGAGCAGCGGGCTTGTTCTCCACCTGCTCTACAATTAGCTAACATGCAAGTTCTATACCAGTACCGAAAGTATAGTTCTTGTAGGAGGCCGTCAATGGCCTCCTACAAGCAATGAAACAGTCATTAATCTGTTCCGTTCACCTCCTTACGCAATTCTGCTACGCGTTTTTCTAGGATTTCGATTTTCTTCTTTTGTGCCTCTATGGTTTCTTGTTGCTCTTTCAACGTAGCTTCGGCGGTTTTGATTTTGGCTTCTTCGGCAAGCACTTTGGCCTTAGCCGCTTCAATTTGCGCAGCCGCTTTTTCTTTAGATTGGGCGATGGCTTCGGCGTTTTCCTCCTGCGCTTTTTTTAATTTTTCGTCAAGAGTTTGTTTGGCCGCTGTATTGTCCGCTTGTATTTTTTGAATTTCTTCGGCAGCTTTGGCCTTTGTATCTGCAATCTGTGTGGCCGCTTTTTCTTTGGTCGCTGCAATTTCGGTAGCGGCTTTTTCTTTGGCTTTGGCCATGTCTTCTTGTGCTTTGTTGACCGTAGCCTCCAATTCCGTTTGGATGCTTTGTTTTTTGTCCTCGGCAGCTTGTTTGGCTTTTTCTACTTCGGTGGCGGCCTTTTCTTTGGCCAAAGCAATTTGCTCCGCTACAGTTTCTTTTGTTTTAAGCAGGCGCAGCGTCTCTTCTTTTTCGGCAGCGACGGTATTGGCGCGAATCGTTTCGATAGAAGTAGCGGCTTCCGACTTTGTTTTGGCGATTTCGGCGGCGGCGCGTTCTTTGGTTTCGGCAATCTCGTTGGCGGCTTTTTGGCGCTCTAGCGCAGCGCGTTCTTTATCTGCGGCTACCTCGTTGGCTAATTTTTCTTTGATCTTAGCCCGCTCTTCGGCTACGTCTTGCTGGAATTTTGCCATAGCTTCGAAGGTCTCATTTTTTACGCGTGCTTCCTGCTCTTTTAGCGTTGCGATTTGGTTGAGCGTGGCTTCCTGTGTTTTAAACAATTCTTCTGCTGCGCGTTCTTTGGCGCTGGCGATTTCTTCAGCGCTGGCCGATTTTAATTCATTGGCTTTGGCTCTTGCTTTCGCAATTTGTGTAGCCGTTTCTTCGCGAATAGTCGTCATGCGCTCCTGTGCGGTTTTTTGAGAAGCTTGAATTTCGCCAACATATTTGGTTTTGACGGC
>CAYUZF010000123.1:1464-4788 GCA_964449615.1 uncultured Aureispira sp. | reverse complement strand
TTGCTTCTTTGCTCGCTTCTTGAATTTTGGTAATTGCCTCCTCTTGTGCTTTTTGGATTTCAGTAGTGGCTTTCTCTCTGGCCGCGAGTACTTCCTCGGCAGAAGCTGCTTTAATTTTGGCTTCGTTGGCTTTGGCTGCTTCTATGCGTTGGCGGATTTCTTCGTTGATTCGCGCAATTTCTGCGGTGGCTTTTTCTTTGGCGGCTGCAATATCTTGTGCAATCACTTTTTTCTTTTCCTCTGCTTCTTGCCGGGACTCCAACACTGCTTCGGAAGTCAGTTCCTTTGTTTTGGCGACCTCTTGAGCAGCTTTTTCTTTGGCGGCGGCTACATCCTTTGCGGTTTGTTTGTTTTCTTCTGCTGCATTTTCTTTGGACTCTATGACTCCCGCCTTAATGCGGGCGATTTCCTCCGCAGCTAGTGCGCGTTCTTTTTCTATTTGTGCGGCAATTTTCTTGCGTTCTTCGGCGGCTTTGTCCAACGATTCGGCCACAGAAGTAGCGGCTTGTTCGCGGATTTTAGCCATTTCCTCAGACGCTTTGCGTTTGGCTTCTGCTACTTCTAATTGAGCCGCTTGTTTTTCCTCAGCAGCTTTCTGTTTGGCCTCGCCTACTGCAATCGCTGCATTTTCCTTAGCCTTTGCCACTTCATCCGCAGCCGACTGGCGCGCTGTTAACACATCCTGCGCTGTCAAATTTTGCGCTTCGCGGGCTGCTGCTTTGGCGGCTGCAATTTTGTCGGCTACTTCTTTTTGTATGGATTGCAGTTCATCGGTAACGGTTTCCTTGATGGTCTGAATTTCTACGTTGTACTGCTCTTTGGCCGTTTCAAATTGCTGGTGGGCTTCTGCGATGCGCTCTGAAGCAGATTTTCGTGCATTAGCCACCTTTTCGGCCTCTTCCGCCTGTATTTCTTGTATTTTTTGATCCGAACGCGTTTTCACGGACAGCGCTTCCAATTGTGCTTTTTCGGCGATACTCGACGCTGTTTTTTGCGCTTCGGCAATGGATTGGGCTACTTGTGCGCGGGCTTCCTCAATTTCTTGATTGGCCCGTTTACGAGCGTCTAGTACTTGCTGGGCGATGGCAGCTTGCGTTTTGGCAGCATTTTCTTTGGCAAGTGAAATGTCTTTGGCCAAACGCGATTTTATTTTGTTGTTTTGCGCTCTTACCTCTGCAATTTCGTTGCGCAGCTCATCTTTGCGCAAGACCAATTCGCGTTTGAGTTGCTTTTCTTCTTCGTCTGTCAATTGGTCGCAAGGCGACCCAGTAGAACGGGCAATAGTCGCAGCCGCAGAAGTGTTTTTTTTATCTACTTTCTTGTTGTTGCTGGCGGCCAAGCCTTCCATACTGGCGGTTACTTCTTTGTCGCGTACCTGGGTAGGATCCAACTCCTGCAAAAAACAGGATAGTGTGCGTTGCATTTGGTCGTGGCGCGCTTGATCGAGAGAGTACGGATACATTTTCATCTCTACCATGTTGACCATACGAATCTGCTTAATGGTGTTTTTAGACAACCATTGTATGGCATCCATATCTAACTGCACCGTATTGACATATGCCGCTCGGTTTTGCACTTTTGTTTTTTCACTGTCATAAATAAAATTATAAGGACGTTTGGTACCATCGGCGGCAATAAACATCAATTTATCGTCTTTTTCTAGTGGTTTAATCAACGTATAATTGTGCCCTGTAGTGGTGACAACAGCCGTAATCCCTTCTTCGGAATTTTCAAATTTAATGCTGTAATCAAAATTAACACGGGCAACTAGGATATTAGTTTGGGTGCTCAAGCTGTGTATGTTGTTGTGCTTGATGTTCTTGGTAAAAACACCATCGCACTGTGCTTGTAGCTGCAACGCCAAAAAAAATAAGCCTATTATTGTAAGAAATTGCTTCATAATCTGTTGTTTTTAATTTGCGTTATAGGGGCATGCTAGTCGTCTCAGGATCAATCGGGAGCTTCTAAAACTCCTGAACAACTTCTCTTATGTTAGGTACATGTTGTTTTTTATTATAGCAAATAAACAAACGCTACACTATACGTTTGTTTACTTATAAAAGAGCCTTCCTTTTATAAGACGTCGTAAAAAGGCGAAGGGGTGCAGAAGGCACTCAGAAAGATAGCGTTTTTCTGGGCTTAGTGCATGCGGTCAGCTCTAGGCTCTAATTTTGAAACTAAGTCGGCTTCAAACGTCAAACATTCTTTCCAACGCGCTTGTGTTTTTTCTTCACCCACATAGTGGGTTGCCAAATCTAAGAACAGGCGGTAATGCCCTGCTTCTGAAACCATAAATTTGTGGTAAAAGTTTCGCAGTGCTTCCTCACTGATATTCAGGGACAACAAACGGAACCGCTCACAGCTGCGCGCCTCAATCATAGCACAGACCAACAAACGATCCAAGAACAGCGATTCTTCGTCTACCCCTTTTCGGACAAATTTTAACAAGGCATTGACGTATTCGTCTTTGCGTTGCCTTCCCAATTTCAACCCGCGCTTGTCCAATTCTTTTAACACCAGTCTAAAATGGCTCCATTCTTCGGAAACAATGGGCGCTACCTTTTCTACCAATAAGACCTTATCGGAATAACGCTGTATCAAGCTGATGCAACTCGTTGTTGCTTTTTGCTCGCAGTAAGCGTGATCCGTCAAAATTTCTTCCAAACTCATTTCGGCCATGTTTACCCAGCGTGGATCGGTGGGCAATTGGATGCCTAATACTCTTTTCTGTGTCGGTTCCATGTATTTTATTTCTATAAAGTAGTTGCTACTTTGCTTTGTTGTTATAATAAGTCTCTTCTAACTAAAAGATACTTGTTGGCGCCCCTGTTCCAATTGTTCCCATAAAGTCAATACTTCTTGCGCTGCTTTTACGTCGTGTACGCGTAGAATTTTCGCGCCTTGCTGCAAAGCGACGAGGTGGAGGGCGGTAGTTCCATTTAGGGCTTTTTCGGGCGTATTGTTCAACAATTTCCAAATCATAGACTTGCGAGAAACCCCCACCAACAGCGGCAGCCCTAGCGTTCGAAAGGCGGATAAGTTGGCCAATAATTCGTAATTGTGTGCCAGCGTCTTTCCAAAACCAAACCCAACATCCAATACAATATCTTTGATCCCCAAGGCCTGCAATTGCCCGATCTGTCCAATAAAAAAGTCAAGTACTTCGGTCATTAAATCGCCGTACTGAGGGTTTTGTTGCATGGTGCGTGGGGTTCCCTGCATGTGCATCAAAATATAAGGCGCATTGGCTTGGGCGACTACTTGCAACAACTGCTCGTCCAAACGCCCCCCTGAAATATCGTTCAACAAATGCGCGCCTGCTTC
>CAYUZF010000123.1:0-1454 GCA_964449615.1 uncultured Aureispira sp. | reverse complement strand
TGAAGATAAGCCTCATACGGGAGTGAATATGATGGAAATGCTGTTTCAACAACCGCACCGCAGGCACCACCCGCGCCAGTTCCTCTTCTACGGCTACCGCTACGGCGCCAGGCCGGGAAGAAGCCCCTCCAATGTCCAAAATCGTAGCCCCTTCTTTCAACATTTTTTCGGCTTGCGCCAATAGGGCTTTTTCAGAAGCTATTCGACTGCCCGCGTAGAACGAATCTGGGGTAGTATTGAGAATGCCCATCAACAGCGGACGCTCTAAGGATAACAAATGTCCTCTACAATTGATGAACATAATCAAACGTTTTTGGTATCTTGTGCGCTTGTAAGCGGTTATAAAACAAGGGTTAAAGGCTCAAAGAGTTCCTTATTATACACACAAAGATAGACTTTATCCAATAATTTTGAGATTTGTTGAACGGCTTTCTAATCAAAATGCTTGTGCTGAAAACAGTTCTATTCCAATATACTAATGGCTCGGTACAACTTTTGTTTGCTTGGGTCGGAGTTATCTTTTATAATGCTACTAATTCAATGTCCATGCGATTTTTTTACGTTTCTTTTTTCTTTTTAATAAGTGTTGGCGCTCTTTGGGCGCAGGCAGCAGATAGCAGCCACCCCCAAGCTACGCCACGTAAGTATTTTGCAGCGCTTCCGCAGGAACAAACGCCCATCAGTGCAGAAGTGTTGATGAAACAAGCTATTGCACATTTTGATGGGCAACGCTACCAACGCAGCATCGACCTGCTCAATGAGGCTATTGATAGCAACCAACACGAACAGTTGGTGCCTGTGCTCTATTATTACCGAGCTGTTTCTAAAATGAAGATGCGCCAAGTAGCCGCCGCCGTAGAGGACTACAGCGCGGCCATAGAGGCAAGCCCTTACAAAGCCAAATACCGCTACCACCGCGGCATGGCCTATTTTGAATTAAAAAAATACGCTAAAGCACGCGAAGATTTCGAGCGCACGCTCACCATGGAAGGTGGCGATGCGGATTTGTACGTTAAGTTGGGTTTTCTCAAACAACAAGAAAACGATTTGCACGGCGCTTTGGCCGATTACAGCAAAGCATTGGAATTCAACCCACAATTTGACCAACCGTATTACTACCGTGGGTTGATTTATTTGCAAGTATTGTTGCCCGAAAAGGCTTGTGCTGATTTGCACGAAGCTGCTCGTTTGGGGCATGCGCAGGCTGGCGAAAAGCTTCGGAAATATTGCGGTTCTTAGTGGTCGTGACTAAGACAAGCCCGAAATTTTGCCATCTGTATCCATCTCCATGCCTTCTGAAGCGGGTACACTGGGCAGGCCAGGCATGCGCATCATTTTACCCAAAATAGGAATTACAAATCCCGCTCCTACGGCGTATTCAAATTCGCGCACTTCTACCGTAAAGCCCTCTGGACGCCCGAGCAGTTTATCGTTGTCCGAAAAGGACTTCTGCG
>CAYUZF010000122.1:6697-15681 GCA_964449615.1 uncultured Aureispira sp. | reverse complement strand
CATTGGCGGCGCCATTGCACAAGGCATCCGTACTGCTCGCCGTGACGCTTACCGCACTTGGCTCGCTCACGCTAATCGTGCTGCTGATGCTACAACCATTGGCATCTGTAATCGTCACACCGTACGAGCCCGCACACAACGCTGTTGCAGTATCTGTTACTTGGCCATCTGGCCATAAGTAGCTATAGGGCTGCGTACCACCTGTTCCAATAACTGCCGCTGCGCCGTCACAAGCACCATTACAACTAATCGCTGCCCCGCTGTAATCGCTGGCAATGCTTGTACTGATACCTACCGCACTCGGCTCGCTTACCGTTACGCTAGACTGACCAAAACAGCCATTGGCATCGGTAGCCGTTACTATATAGATGCCTGCCGTTAAGTTCCTAGCCGTATCGCCTATTTGCTGTACAGGCGTAGTATTCCAAAGATAACTGTAGTTGCCTGCGCCACCTGTGGCTACTGCGCTGGCTTGGCCGCTGGCCTGTCCGTTACAGGCCGCTGGATCGCTGGCACTGCTCACGCTCACCGCCGTCGGCTCACTCAAACTAACGCTGTCCACTGCCGAGCAGCCCAAACTATCGGTCACCGTAACTATTACAGTTCCAGCACACAACGCAAAAGCGCTGTCGGTGGTTTGGGTAGGAAGGGTGTTCCAAGCGTAGCTGTAGCCCCTGGCCGCAGGGCTTCCGCCCAAAGCGGTGACGGTAGCAATACCATCGCAAACGCCGTTACAGCTGACGTTAGTACCGCCCGTATAAGTCGTAACAATACTGGCGCTAGCCGTTACTGTTGCGGTAGGTTGTAGAATGGTCAAACAAGTATCTGCCGCGCAGCCATTAACGTCGGTAATGGTAACGCAAACTAATCCTGCGGGAAGGTTGGTGGCTGTAGCCGTATTTTGCCCGTTGGACCAGAGGTAGTTTAAACTACTCGTTCCACCGATCGCGACCACTGTAGCGGAGCCGTCCGCACCGCCAAAACAAGTCACATCAGTTTGGGTGGTGCTAAAAGTAATGGCAGCTGGTTCGTTGATCGTAGCGCAGGTATCGGCCACACAGCCCTGTGCATCAGTTACTGTAACGCAGTAGTTGCCAGGCGCTAAACCATCTAAGGTATCGGTGGTGCTGCCTGCATTTGACCAGTTGTAACTGTACGAGCCGAAGCTGCCGAGTCCTGTTACCACCAAACGTCCATCAGGCGTAGCCATATTATTACAAGATAAATCAGTAGCCACTATATTAACCGTCAATGGGGTACCAACCGTAACATCAATGGTATCAGCAGCAGAACAGCCGTTGATGTCTGTAGCTGTAACACTGTAAGCATCGGTAGCGCCTACGCGGATAATTTGCGTCGTAGCACCAGTTGACCAAAGGTAACTATCAAATACCCCTACGTCTAAGTCTACACTGTCCCCCGCACATAGTATAGTACCACCTGAAGGCGTTATAGCTACTGTAGGCGGTGAACAATTCAAAGCGCAACAAATAATCGTATCGGGCGCGCCATCGGCACAAGTATTTCCCGACAAGGGGATAATAACCATTGTAACACACTGGTTGAATGTTAATCCCGTGACTTGAAAAGAATCTAAGTTGGCACCTATGATATTAGGCGCGCCACCATCAATACTCACGCTGTAGCCCGCTGCTCCAAATACAGGCACCCAGTTGAAGGTTACAGAACTGCCTGTGGTATTTCCGCAAGTTGTAATTGGAGAAGGCAAAGCCGTATCGATTACCACATTTACGGAAGCTGTATCACGACAGCCAAATAGATTGGTCGCTACTACATCATAGGTGGTGTTTACGCTTGGATTTACAATTGGACTATCGCATTGTGTACAAGTAATATTCGTATTCGGTGACCAGTCAAAAGTAGCTGTTGATAGATCGGCAAAATTCAAACACCAATCCAATAATCGTCCTGTTCCCGCACTTAGTCCAAAGTTGTTGTGTACTATAATCAACCTCCAAGTACCATTAGCCGTTGCTCCCAATAAAGTATTGAAACCAGCAGGCCCGTTTTGCGGAAAATAGCTGCCGTTGGCAGGAATAGGAGGAAAAATCGGAATGCTGGTAATGGGCGTGTTTCCCGCTTGTGTAGAGAAAGTAGCACCATTTAAAGTCGTGTTGGTCAATCCATTTCTATTGGTCAATAAAATCTCCTCTCCACTAGGTGCTTGCAAGAAGACTGTTATTAAGCCTAGCGAATTGATATCCACATCAAAACAAACTTCTAACGAAGACAACAAAACATTATTGATGTTATTTGGTGCCACTCCATTAACGTTTAGCGTAAATACCGTGGTATCTTCTGTTTGAATCACCGTCGCTCCACCATAATTGAAGGTTCGATCTCCTGGACCAGGTGCCACGCCCGCACCGATTTGTGCGCTGTTCCCGTTACACAAAACAATGTCCGAGGTGGGTAGGATATTGACTGGGTAAGGCGCCTCTATTTTTATAGTATCTACTTGCGTCGGGCATATACTATCGTTGTATGTCAACACATAAGTATCAGGTGTCAACAGAATGACCTGTGGATTCGGAATAGTAGTACTGTTTATATTAGTATTTGGTGTCCAGCTGTATTGCTGTATGGGTGGCGTAGTTCCCGCATAAGTAACGGTACTGAACAACTGAACAGTATCAAATTCATTAGCACAAATAAAATACTGACTCGCATCGGTATCGAATGTAGTGAGTTCCATGATGTCCATTATAAAACTATCCCTAGCAGCACAGGTACCCCCTATTACATCGTAGTATATAATATGCTGTCCTATTGTGGAAGCCGAAATATCTACAAATCCTGTAATTGGATTGATGTCCAACCCTGGGTCAGAGCTGAACAAGCCCCCTGGTGTACCCGTGATTACTGGTGTAGCATCTGCTCCTTGTCGACACCAAAGCGGCATCGGATAGCTAAAGGCAGGATCTGGAATATCTACAATGGTAATTTGTATAGAATCCGATGGACAAATAGCGATAGAGTCCAGCGTATACACAATATCAAAAGTTCCTACTACCGAAGAATCCAAGTCAATCACTCCCGTTATGGAGTCTAAAACTAAACCTGGCGGATTGGTCAGCAGTTGCCTAAATACCCCTGAAGAGTCTCCGATTATTATGGGAACTGGGTCATTGTCGTTCCTACAATATATATTATCTGTATAATTGGATCCGTAGACGCGCAGGGCATAACCCAAAAATTGCTGCGATGGAACGGGACAAGCATTGTCATTAACATCAATGGAGAAAGGATAAATACCTGGTGTTAGGTTGATGGAGTTGATGGTAAAAGAGATAATAATAGAATCTTTTCTGGTATCGTCTATGGTATAATTGATAACCGCGCCAGGAATCGCCGTTATAATGTTACTGCTTACTGTTAGGGAATCCCTGTCGGGGTCTTGTATGACCAAATCAAATTGACCAAAGTTGCCTCTACAGAGTTCCAAGTCGTTGCCATTGATGGTTAAGGCTGTCCCTCGCACCCCATTAGAATCTACAACAGGTTGTTCGTTCAAACAATTGGTTAACACTACAATTTGAACCTCGCGAATAGTGGTAGCGATGACCACCCCATTTCTTATTTCTTCTACCTTGATAGAAGTCATACAAATCTGTGGCGTATTATCTAAAGGAACAAAATTTATCTGCCCCGTTGTCGAATCAAACTGGAACGTGGTTCCAGGTTCTACTAGTACGGGTGTATTGATTGTTGCGCCTCCCGCAAAAGGAATCGCTGTTCCTGGTGCAGGGTCGTCCAAGGGTTGAACGAGGGAGAACACCAACGTATCTCCATCCGCATCCGTGGCTCCAGGATTGTAAGAGGTAAAACTACTATCACAAGTATATATAATAGGCACGTTGTCGAACTGCACCGAATTGTTACAAGGAACGATATTTGTATTAACCGTAGTGAATACATAAGTTCCCGCCCCATTGGGGTTCTGAAGGTTAGTAATCGCCCCCGAACGGCAGCAAGTACCGTACGAAATGGTCCAAATACAGCCTGCGGGCAGGGTAGTTACTCCTCTGTAGTAGAATTGTTCTACCCCAGGATCGGTTCCCCCGTCGCAAGTAGCTGTGGTTGTATCACAAAGCTGGGATACGTTGATGTTGGATAGATGCCCTATGGTATCTACCCGAAGATCTGGCTGTGTACCACAAGTCGTACTGGTGATATCTAAGGATTCAAAACCACGTAAAGAGGCGCTACCAGGGTCACAATCCCCGTAACAAATCATAACAATTTCGTACTGGTTGTTGCCCAAACATTCGTAAGTTATCGTACAGCCCAAGTTGTGGGTAGCAGAAGCTTGGCTGTAAGTGCCCATCAAAACAAGGCAGAGTAAACTCACTCGTAGAAGAACTGGAAGGAGAATTTTCATCTGGAGTAGTGTTGTAGTAATATGCTAAATAGTTTGGTAGATAATATATGGGTGATAACACCTGTGTTTTAAAGGACTTATAAGTTATTACAAAATAAAAAATAGCTATTGTTTGCAATGGGACTTGTCATAAGTCCTATATAGAACGTGAAGATGCTGTGAAATGTATCCCCGCGTGTTAAAAAAAAAGAAAAAAAAAATTCACGCCCTGTTAAAACGCACTTTAAGGTGTGCTAGAAGCTGTTTTTCTGGCTTTTATAATAGAGAGAAAATCGCTGGCTTGCAGCGCCGCACCTCCTACCAAAGCACCATCTACATCGGGTTGTGCAAATAATTCTGCCGCATTGGAGGGTTTGCAACTTCCGCCGTAGAGAATCCGAACACCGTCCGCAGCAGTTTTTCCATACTTTTGAGCGAGTAGATTTCTGATGAACTGGTGCATGTTCTGTGCTTGCTTGGGGGTGGCTGTTCGGCCTGTACCAATGGCCCAAATGGGTTCGTACGCAACAACTACGTGTGCCAAGTCGCCAGCGGTGCGCTGAAACAGGCTCTCTTCTAACTGCTGCTGTACGTAGGCTTCTTGTCCTTCTTGTTCGCGCACTTCCAAAGGTTCGCCACAGCAAAAAATCACCTTTAGATCACAGCCTAAAACAGCGTTGACTTTTTTGGCCAACAATTCGTTGTCTTCTTGGAAATAGCTGCGGCGCTCGGAGTGGCCCAAAATCACGTAACGCGTATTCAAAGCGGCTAGCATGGGTGCCGACAACTCCCCTGTGTACGCTCCTTTTGAAGCTTGGTGGCAGTTTTGGGCAGCTAAGTGTAGGCTTCCATCGGTGAGCAATTGCTGTATGGGATATAAATAAAGGGCGGGCGGCGCGATAACGATTTCTACATCGTTGGACAATTCTTTGGCCTCTATTAATAAATTGTTGGTCAGTTCAAGCGCTTCCTTTATATGCTTGTTCATTTTCCAGTTGCCTGCAACTAGGGGTTGGCGGCTCATAGTAGTTATAATTTTGTCAGCAAAGATAGTTTTGAAAAAAAGAAGTAAGGTATACACTTCTATGGGAAGAGGAAGTTAGCTCCGTCGATAACTCCCCTATTCTGCAAAGATACAAAAGTACGTTTTTTTTTAAGAATTTGTTAATTCCTAGACCTTTGTACTGATATTGCCTATTTTCAAAACTGTTTCCCGCAGTTGGAACTACTATACTCTAATTTCTACTGTATCTCCTAAAAATTTGGGCTGGGTGCCCAATATGTACAAATCCAGCAGGGCTTTTGGACGAGCCAAATACTCGCGCATGGTAATCTTGAAAGCGGCTTGCTGTGGCATGGCAGCATTGTAAGCAACAGCGTCCAGCCCATAATACTGGGCGATAAATAAGGCGCGGTAGTTGTGGAATTCTTGAGAGACGATGGTAATCCGCTTTTGCTGAAAAATTTTGCGGCTGCGTACTACAGAATCCAGCGTCCGTAGCCCCGCAAAGTCCATAGTAATACAGCTATCTGGCACCCCTCGCTTCATCAACGCCCGACGCATGTCCCTCGGTTCATTGTAATTTATGGAACTATTGTCCCCACTCACTAAAATGTGCTTGACCTTCCCACTAAAATACAAATCGCTAGCGGCTTCAATGCGATGGGTAAAATAAGGATTCTCATCCACGCCGTTCACACTGCGACTAGTTCCCAATACCAAGGCTACATCACTATATACTATTTCGTCGGTATCGTTGTAAAGCTTATCGGAAACAGAAGCCATCATCCAAAAATTGAGCAACAACAACCCAATGGCCGAAGTCGGCAAAATGATGATGCCGTACTTGAATACACGAAATGCAATAGACAAAATGCCATCTGAATACGGATTCATATAATACTAATGTTTTGTAGTGGGGAAGGGTCAGAAAATAGGTCGGTTCGGTCAGGTGTGTTGTCTATGTACAAAAATAAGGCCGTATGTGATAAACGCAATACAAAGTATTAAGTTACAAAGCTTTTACCAATTTTCTGCTAGTTTTCTAAATTGTCTGCCATTTTTAGGCCAATTCTTTCTGTTCTGCGGCTAAGTTGGCGCGGGCAGCGGCTTCGTAGGACTCGTAAAAAGGGTTGCTGAAGTAAATCCGAGGGCGCGCTAGAAAATTCTTCAATACTTTTTTGCGTCCCATTTTGTACAGTAAACGCGGGTACACCGCTTGATACTCTTGCGCTATGGCTTGGCTATAAGCCCTATAAACAGCTGGTGGTGCAGCCAATATAGACAAATCTAAATCTAAAAATAGCTGCTCTGCAACGGTGTAGTCTAGTAATTGGTGTTTTGCCGTCGCCTGAATGAGTTTTTTCAAGGATTCTAATTGCGGGGTAGGCAGATGTTGTTTCCAGTGCGCTTGCGCTAATTTTGCCGATTGTGCTTCGTTGTTTTTGCTAGCTGCATCGTAGATACTGTCGTGGTACCAAATAGCCAATTCCAATAAGTGTTTGTGCGCTTCGTCTAGTGTTTGCTGTTGCAAAAGAGCCAACATGTTGTGCAGGTGGGATAAATTGTGGTAGTAGCGTCGGGGTTGTTGGTGCGCTTCGAATAGTATCTTTTGGTACGTCTCTATGCGCAGAGGGTCTAAACCATAAGATTGACAAAGCCGCTGGAAGCTGTGCTGCAGTGCTCGGTGTTGCTCGGTGGGGAGTTGGGTAGTAACTTGAAAGCCTTCTATATAATTCATAGAGTTGGTGTATTGAGGAATGGTTGTACCAGCCTAGCTCAAAAGAAAGCGCCCCTTTGGGGCTTTTTGCAAACAGATCAACCGTTGCTCAAAAGCTCCAAAGGGGCGCTATTTTTATTGTAAAGCGAATGCGTTCAAGGGGGCTTTTTTATTTGCCTTCTTCCTGTACAGGTTCTTTGTAAGGCTTGTATTTGCCGCTTAAGATGGTGCGGTAACGCTCTGGATGCAAGCGAATATCTTGCACCAGTAAGTTGATGTTGTCAATCGCTTCCTCTACATCTCCTTTGAATCTAGGATCGTTGAACAAAGCCGCCATCAAACCATTTTGATCTTCAAAGTCGGTAATTTTGCTCATGTTGTCTACTAGGCGGTTGGCCTTGCCGACGGTACCTTCTAAGCCTTGCATAACTGCATTCATTTCCTCTATCGCAGCTTTGGCCGAAGCGATGGTCGCTTTGAGGTCGGCATCTTCGACTTGCTGGGTAATGGCGTTTAAATTTTGCAACATGCTGGTAATCTCTCCATTGTTGTCCTTGATATTTCCTGTAATGGATTTCAAGTTAGACATAGAAGCCGAAATATTCACCGAAGAACTCACCAATAAGTTATTGACAAGATCCGTTAATACGCGCACGTTGCTCACCACGCCTTGCAATTCGTTAAACGTTCGTTTCAAGTCCTCATTTTCATCCATGGATAGTTTTGAAACAGCACCCAAGATCGTATCAATTTTTCCCATGTAAGGGTCGGCGACTTCCAAAATACTCTCTACCATGCCCGATACACTACCGTTGAGCGTCGCACCAGATTCAATACAATTATCGGTACAACGGCCTACAAATTTCAAAGAAATCTCTTTTCCACCCATTAGAGAAGGCTGTACCAATACTGCTACGGCATTTTGGGGTACTTCTGTTCCACTGCGGATGTTCAATTCTACAATTACTTTGGAGTAATCTTCTGAAGGCATAATATTGGTCACCGCCCCTACTTTATAACCATTGATGGTAACGGGCGCGGCGATATTGAGGCCGTCTACAGATTTAAAAATAGCATTGACAACAATATCCGTAGAAAAGACATTTTTGCCTTGCAAAAAGTTGTAGCCCCAAAATAGAATCACAATAGTGACGGCACCTAAAATGCCTATTTTAACTTCGTTACGCACGGTCGTTATAGTTTAAAATGAAAGAAGTTTGTTCTAAATGTGTTGTAGGACAGCGGCATCATATGCATTGGGCATCTACTTGCTGCTCGTCCTCTTTATTTTTTAGTAGATAAATATTTTTCTGGATTCTCTCGAATGTCTTTAATTTTCTTGGCGGTATTTTCAAGGGATTTGCGCGCATCTTCTTTGTACGCCTCATCGTACAACAATTTGGGAACCGTTCCCTTACTCTCCTCTTGATAAGGCTCTAAACCTTTGTCCAACTTATCCAAGGTCTGGTCGGCACTGGCAATACCCGATTTTACTTTTTCGAGTTGCTGCGGTATTTTTTCCGCCGTTTCGTAAGCACTATACAGCAATTGCGTCATGCTGTCTATGTCCGCTTCTGTAAGACTGGACATGTTGTTGACAAAAGTACCCAATGCAGCGGCCATAGTGGGATCGGTAGACACCTCATCGGCCAATTCTTGTGCTGCTTTTTGATCGGCGCGCAACAAAGCCGAGGTTAACGCTTCAAAATCCTTGATGTCGTTGGGAAAACGCTGGTTGAGTCCGCGCAATTGGCGGTTGGTTGTGTTTGTGCTTTTCTTCAAACGGTTGAGGGAAGCATAAGCGTCGCCCAATATTTTGCTCATACCGTTGGGCCCTGCGATGGTATCCGCCAAATCTCCAATTTTGCGCAAAATAGGCTCTG
>CAYUZF010000122.1:5493-6672 GCA_964449615.1 uncultured Aureispira sp. | reverse complement strand
TCGCGCACTTGCTCCTTCATGGTATAGACGGTTCCAGGAATGACATCCCCCGTTTCCAAACAATTGCTTATACAAGCTTTTTCGTACAAAATAGAAACCGTATGCCCGCCCATTAGCGTAAGCTCAGAAATAACAGCCGTTGCCGTCTTAGGAATCTTAGTCTGTGGTTCAATGTCCAAATCTACCAACAACCGCTCTCCATCTTTATAAATAGCGACCACGTTGCCATATCTCCGCCCTTTGATCAATACCAAATCCCCTTTGCGAATAAAACTCAAATTATCAAACTCTACCGTAATGATTAAATTCCTAGAAAAGACGTTTTGTCGATTTAGGTAATTGAATATAAATAGAATTGCCGCTAGGGCGACAAACCCAATAATTCCTATTCTGGCTTCTTTAGATATTTCCAAGACATTTTTTTTAAAACAACTGTTGGTGCTTTAACAGCAACTATAATACAGTTGAGGGACAAGGATTGGCTTAAACCAAGCTGCAAAAACCGCTTTATTGGTCAAAGTAAGTAAATTCTTTGGAATTTATAAAGCTTTAACGACAGCATAAACGTTGGTGTTGCTTTAAGTTTCGCATTTGCTGGGATTGGCCTTATCAGAGTCTCAACACCAAAGCGGCTTGCTTTGTTTGCAAGGCGTGGCAATACTTGGCAGCATTTTTTAAGAAGCGCGGCCTATTTTTAGAGGTTTGCCCTGCTTAAAGGCGACAATAAACGCATCTACAAAACCGTAACGGCGCCAAGCATTTTGACAAGCAATAGCCTTCTCTTTTTGATAATAATGTCCAATTAGGTATTTATAATGCTGCCCCGACCAATAGTATTCCAACGCCTCTATAGAAGCCCAGGGTTCTTGTTGGGGCTGTGGACGGCTGCCTGCTGCGGCCAATTGTACTTTATATACAATCCCCGTATTTGGAGTAGCAACTGGGGCAGCAGTACTAGAAAGCGTGGCGGTTGGCGGTTGCGCTGCCTGCCCACGCACCCATTGGTGCGCCGTGTTTTTAGGCTTCTTAACTTCTTTCACATAGCTTTGAATGGCGCGAAACATGGCCGATGCTATATAAGCCTGCCCTGTTCTGGAAGCCAAATAATATTCTTCTTGGTTATTGGATAAAAAGCCCGTTTCCACCAAAACACTGGGCATAAAGGTTTGATGTAACACG
>CAYUZF010000122.1:0-5483 GCA_964449615.1 uncultured Aureispira sp. | reverse complement strand
TCGTTTCGCGCAAGACCAAAAACCCCGCTTGTTTGACCCCTCGGCTGCGGCGCTGTATGGTATGCGCAAATTGCTGCTCGATTTTACTGGCCAATGCCAAACTCTGATCCAAATGAGCATTTTGGTACATACTCAACATAATATGCCCTTCGGGAGAGTGGGGGTCGTAGCCTGCGTAGTGGTTGCTGTAGTCAGGTTCTAATAAAATGGCTTTGTTCTCTCTTTTGGCTATGGCCAAATTATCGGCGGCTTGATTCAAACCCAAAACAAAGGTTTCGGTTCCCTGAACCGCTGCGTTGCGCTCCTCTAAGGCATTGCAGTGGATGGAGAAAAACACATCGGCTTGTCGGTCGTTGGCTAGGCGCACCCGTTCGTGTAAGGGAACAAACACATCGCTTTGGCGGGTGTACAATACCTCCACCTCTGGCAGATAGTGTTCTAAATAATAGCCCAATTGCAAGGTCAATTGCAACGCAATGTCCTTTTCATTCACAGAACGCCCCTGCGCTCCTGTATCTTTGCCACCGTGCCCAGCGTCGAGTACAATAGTAAGCCGTTGGGGGACTTTTTTAAAACTACCCAAGCACAAAGGCAGGGCACCTAAACATAACAGACAAACAACTGGCGCGAAGTAACGCAGGCGGGGACGAGATGCGGACACAAGTATCTTTTTTGAACAACAGCCAACCAACGCTTCCAACGAGGCTTCTGTTTTTCTTAGTGAATAAATAACGATTACCAAAAATTGTTAACAAAGGGGCAGGTTTAAACCGAGCGTTTGATGCTTGCATTCCCCTGCTGTTTAGGGTAAGATCATAAGATTTCAGAGCTTTTGAAGCTGTTTTTATTAGGTTCTCTCGAATAGTCGTACTTTCGCTACTTCTGGAAAGGTTTTGGTACTGCCTCGGTTGTGGTTACAACCTTGTCCCAATGAAATGCGTCTCTTTATTGATTACGACTAGACCTGATTACCTATAACAACACCTAACTAAGGGCATCTTTTCAATCGCAAACACAAAGGTTGTGACAACAACTTTGCAGCAATCTCCCTACTAGTGGTTTTGATTCTACGAAAATATTACAAACTTTTTTTCTTCCTAGCATTCTGTGGCTTTTTTTGCAGCAGTTGTGGTTTTCCCTACAACACCCCCGAAGCTAGAGCCGCACGCAAAATGCAGCGCTTGACCCAACAAAAGACCCGTCTAGCAGCGCAGGATAGTGTATTGATTGCCGAAAACACGCCCCCCGTTTCCAAAAAATCTAAATTTCTCACAACAGCCGATTCTTCGCAAGTCCCCAGCGACTCCGTTGATTTGGTGCTCGCTACTAACAAAACGCCCCTTCTGGACTCCAGCCGAGTGGCGAGCGGAAGAGTGGATAGTTTGTTGCCGATTATAGACAGCAGCGTGGTCATTGTCGATAGCAATTTGATGGTCGTAGATAGTGTGGCTGCACTAGCAGTGGCCGACTCGTTGCGTCAAGATTCGTTGGAACAAGTGGCTGTGATCCAGGCCATGATTGACCGCCAGATACAATATTCGCCCGATTCGGTGGATACGCCTGTGCAATATGAATCTGCCGATTCTATGATTTACGATTTATCTACGCGAAAAGTGTACTTATACCACAACGCAGAGGTGTTTTATGAGCAGTACAGTTTGAAAGCGGGGTACATTGAGTTTAATTTTCTGACCAATGTGGCCACGGCTACTTGCTTGGTGGACAGTGCGGGTAACGAAACAGAATGTCCCGTTTTTGACGACAAATCGCAAACGTTTACCAGTCGCCGTATAGAGTTTAATTTTAAAACTAAAAAAGGAAAAGTCTATGACGCTTCTACTCAACAAGGCGATGGTTTTCTGCTGTCGGATGCCACCAAATTTATTAGCAAGGGGGCGGATTCTTTGGGCAACAACAAACAGGATATTTTGTACAGTCAAGGCTGTTTGTATACCACTTGCGACGCGGCGCATCCGCACTTTGGCATTCGTGCTTCCAAAGCCAAGATTATCCCTGGAAAATTGATTGTGGTGGGGCCTTCTTTTTTAGAAATCATGGGCTCGCCTACGCCTATTGTACTGCCGTTTGGGTTCTTTCCCATTACCAAAAACAAACGTTCGGGCTTGATTTTGAGCATGGACATTGAATTTTCGCCGCAAAATGGCCCTGGTATTCGCAACATCGGTTTTTATTACGGTGAAAGCGATTATTGGGACTTGCAGGTGACGGGCGATTTTTACATGCGGGGTTCTATTCGTTCCCGTGCGATTTCTAATTACAATGTGCGTTACAAAGCCAATGGAACTGTTACTTTGGGTTACACCCGTTTGCAAGCCGATTATAGAGGGTCGCCTGATTATAGTCTAACCCAAAGTTTTAATTTTAATTGGACGCACAACCAAGCGCCTTCTGCCCACCCCAGCCAGACCTTTACGGCCAGCGTGGATTTTGGAACCTCTGATTTTTACGACAATACGTTTAACGATGCAGAAAGTGTTTTAAAACAGACGTTCTTTTCTAATATTGGGTATACCAAACGCTTTTTGGGAACGCCGTTTACGCTCTCGGCTAATATTTCGCACAGCCAAAACACCGAAACGGGGGTGATGAACATTACGCTTCCGCGCTTGACCTTTAGAATGAATCAAATTTTCCCTTTCAAGCGCCAAGTCGTTTCAGGCAAACAACGCTGGTACGAGCGCATCGGATTTTCTTACGGCATCACGGCCAACAACACTATTACTACTACCGATACCAGCTTGTTCCAGCAAGGCGGCATTGAAGAAGCTCTGGCTACCGCCAATTACAACGTAGTACACACGCCCAACCTCTCCTATTCGTTTAAATTGTTCAAAGACGCGCTCAACGTAGAGCCGTCGATCCGCTACTCCCAACGCTGGTATTTTTACCGCAATATACAGACCTTCGACACGACTACGATTGTCGATCCGGAGAATCCAGAAGTTGTGGAGTATGGCAGCATCGAAGAATCTCGAGAATACGGTTTTTATACCACGCACGATTTTAGCGCAGGGGTGAATCTGAATACGCAGATTTTTGCGATTGGCAATTTTAACATCGGGGGGCTGAAAGCGCTGCGGGCTGTGTTCACGCCTCGCGTGGGCTTTACTTGGTCGCCTGATTATACTGGTGCGCTGGATTATTACCGCGATTCGGTGCAATACGATTCCCGCTATCCCGATTTGCGCCGCCGTTACAATTATTTCACTTATGCGCCACCAGAAGGCCGCTCGGCCAACATTACTTACGGGTTAAATGTCTTATTGGATTCTAAAGTAAAAAAAGGCCGTCGCGATTCGCTGTTGAAAGATCCGTATAAAAAAGTAACGCTGATTCCGACCATGAACCTTACGGGAAGTTACAATATGGCGGCAGACAGCAACCACTTTTCGGTTATCAATTTTAATGCGACTACCAACCTCTTTAGGAAATTGACTTTGCGTTTTACCTCGACCTTTGACCCGTACCAAGCCGATGTAGAAACCAACCGTCGATTGGCGGCCTTTGAATTTGAGCGCACGGGGCGCTTGGTTCGAGTAACGTCTATTGCGTTTAATGCGGGTACAAGTCTCACCTCCAAAGATTTGGTAAACCTCTTTGCCAAAAAGGGTGCAGAGCGAACTCCTGACCGACAGGAATTTAACCTGCTGCGAAATGTCTCGATCAACTATGATTTTGTGATTAATAACCAGTTTGTTAATGGCGTAGATAGTTCGGTGGTAGCGGCGCACCAAATCAGTTTGGCAGGTGGCGTCAACCTCTCCAAAGGGTGGTCGTTTAGCATCAACCGCATTGGTTACAGCATCAAAGACAAGCGGTTGACCTTTCCAGATTTCACCTTTGCCCGTGATCTGCACTGTTGGCAAATGGGACTGAGTTGGCAACCACAGCGCCAAACTTGGAATTTTTTCCTACGTGCCAAACCTGGTTCTTTGGGCTTTTTGGAAGTGCCTGTCAAGCAGGAATTTTACGATGCGTTTTGAGGCGACCCTTGTTGGTACTTTAAAAAATGAACTTGCTTTTTTGATAGAAATAGTTTAGCTTTGTTTTTTATTGTCAAAAAAGAACACCATGCCCGTTGACAAACAACTCTGGAACCACCTCAGCGATTTAGAAGGCCAAATTGAAGCTTACCAAGTTGCCCTTAAAGGCTTAGAACAAATAAGCACCCAAGAAAAAAAGCGTTGGAAGCTGCTCAAACGCCTGCATAAGGCATTGCGTGCAGCGCGTAAAAAATTGGCCGCCCAACAAGACGAACAGGCTCCGCAAGGCGACGATTGGCCGACCTTGTTGGCACAAGTGCGGCTCCCCCAGCCCTGCAAAGAGCAGCTCTCTGAGCTGTTTAAGGCCAGTAAAGCGCTGCAAGACGAGCAGGCACAGGACTTAATTCGCCGCATCGAACATTTTTACCAGCTTTACTACAGCAATGCTAAAAAACAGTTGGTGCAATTGGCTCCGAGTGGGGACGTTTCGGAAGCACAATACCAAAGCTTTGTCGAACAAGCCATTACGCATACCCTCAAAACCAAAGGTTTACAAGCAAAGCAGCAAGAATTGTCGGCCAATTTAATCTTGTTGCTACGCGGTAGGCTGCAAGAAAAACCCGACGGCAACGGCGAATTGCAGTTGGCGCTAAATGAGCGTCCCGACAAAGGCACCCAGCTAGAAATCGCGTGGGAAAGTAAGCCTACGGCTATTGAGTGGCCTAAGAAAGCACTCAACAAAATTCCCCCTTTTCGCGACAGCCAACTGAAAATTGAGGCCGCTGAAATCAGTTTGGCCATCACAGGGGTAGCGACCATTGAGCAGGGCAAATCGCTGGAAGCCGACAGCAGCGGCTTGGGAAAGACATTGGTAGGGGCTTTTGAGGCGCTTCCGCGAACGGTAGGCAGCAGCCTATCGGACATGAATATCGGTAGTACGTTGGCCGTAGGGGAGTTCAAACTCACGGTAACGGTATTTGGTTTGCCTTGTGAAGTTGGTGTAAAAATAGCCGATTTTGGGGTAGTAGCAGAGGACATCAAAACCCGCAGTATGGCTTTTACGCCTGTTGAAATTAGTGGCAAAGCAAATCTAGACCTCAATGCCGCCCGCCAGTACTTGCCCAATGCTGCGATTTTGGAACATTTTGTAGATTTGAAACTGGAAGTAGGGTTTAAGATTGGTACCACGCTGGGTGTTTCGGTAAGTGATTTGGTCAGTGATAAACTCAGCCAGCTTACTCAAAAGCACCTGCAACAGCAAGAGACCTTAGCCAAAGGCAAGTACAGCGACTACTTAAAAAAACAGGCGGCGTTTGGCGAATTGGTGGAGCGGAAAGACCGCATGCATGCCCTCCAAGCCGAACACAAAGACTTGACGCGCCGCATTGCTCTAGAAAAAGACCCCAAAAAGAAAAAACAATTGCTGGCCAAAAAAGGCCGCCGTTACATCGAACTTTACAAGCAACACCAAGCCTATCA
>CAYUZF010000121.1:0-15773 GCA_964449615.1 uncultured Aureispira sp. | reverse complement strand
ACGACGGAAAGGATACTACAGGCGTTGTCATTCGAGACAAGGGCGTTTGCTGGGAATATCTCGGCGGGCAGGGCAACGACGGAAAGGATACTACAGGCGTTGTCATTCGAGACAAGGGCGTTTGCTGGGAGTATGTCGGCGGACAAGGCAACGACGGAAACGACACTACAGAAGTAATTATTCGGGATAAAGGTATTTGCTGGGAGTATGTCGGCGGACAAGGCAACGACGGAAACGACACTACAGCGGTGATTATTCGGGACAACGGCGTTTGCTTTGAATACCAGGGAAGTTCGGGCGATGGTTCGGCAACGCGCTCGTACTCGGAAGACAACATGGGTATGTGTTACGAGGTGTTTCCCATCGAAGGTTCGCCGCTGTTTGGGAAACTCGTAGATGGAGCTGCGCGCTTGTATTGGCATACGTACAGCGAATATTTGAACGAAGGGTTTGAACTGCAACGCAGTCCCGATGGCATCAAATGGACGCGCATTGCTTGGTTGCCTGGTGCGGGCAACAGCACGGTGCAACAATTTTACGAGTATTACGACCGCCCTTTGCGCTACGATTTACAATATTACCGTTATGTGCAGCTAGATTTGGACGGCTCCAAGTTCTACTCTAATGTGGTGGCGCTGCGCCGAGCTTCGACCAACCGCCCTGTGGCACAATTGACGCTTTTCCCTGTACCGCTGGCACAGGGGCAGCCGTTGACCATCCGCACTTGGGATTTGCCAACAGCGATCAGCTTCCAATTACAAATTTACAACGCATTGGGACAATTACAGCTGTCGCAGCAGCGCACCTTTCGCAAAGGACACGACCAAACTACCCTGCCTACAGAGAGCTTGATGCCTGGCAGCTATTTGATGCGTTTAGACGCTCCTGGACGTTCGCAAACGCTGCGCTTTGTGATTTATTAGTTTAGATATTTATTATATATAAAACAGGGATGCGCTTCTACCAGAGCAGTGTCCCTGTTTTTTATTTTAGACTAGACCTTTTGAAAAACTGCCGCGTTTACAACAGTGACATTCCTCCTGAATTTATCCACTTTACGACCATTACTATGAAAAATTTATTTTTAGGACTAGCCGTTTTTTGCCTTGTTGCTTGTGAGAAAGCAAAGGACGACGTGCTACATGTAGCAGATTGCGAAGATTATTCCTATAGTAATCCCTATGAAACCTATCCTGACAACATTACTCAAAAAATTGACGTTCAAGCTCCTCTGCAATTGTCTTCGGACGACCGCTATATTGAGCGGGGTACTGTTTATTATTACAACAATGAACAGTTGTTTTTAGAGGTTACGTATACCCACGATGCCAATAAGTATATTCTTACCAAACAATACGTTTCCGCGTCAACTGACAATCCTACCAACACCGATAATTCAGGAATTTGGATGGGCGAAGACGACGAAGGTTGTGTGGTGGACGTAGAAAATTATTGTACACAGTGGCAAAAGCCCCTCCAATAATAACACAATAATGACCAACTTTTTGGAGCAGCTGAGGTTATTAGATAGTCTAATATTATTGTTCATTACAACTATAAAGCTATGAAAATCCTTTTATTTTCTTTGTTCGTTGGATTACTGTTGGTGGCTTGTGAGAAACAAGAAACCCTAGCGCTTAAGGTTAGCGACTGTGTGCCTTGCCAAGATTATACATTTGAAGACCCGACGGCTACGCTGGGCGATGGCGTTTATCAAAAAGTGGTGGTTGACTTAAAAAAATCAGCAGATGGCCAGTACTATCAAGCTGGTCAAGTAGATTACTACCAAGACAAGCACAAAATTGCTTCGGTTAGCTATGAGTTTAAAGACGGTCGTTATGTGGGTACTAAATACCTGATTACAACCAAAGAAACGGCAGATGTTGCCGCAGGGGAACAGGGGGAGCGCGTTTGCCTACCTTCGCCCTCTTCTGTCTCTAGTAAGTGCTGTGCTTTTGAACAAAAAGCCATCTTGTAGCGCTGTACGCTGTTGCTAAAAAAGAAATACGGGAGTACTTTTGCAGTAATAGAGTACTTCCGTTTTTACATTTTACTGCCCCCATTAAGCGAGAGCACGCTTAGTTCTGCGTTAGCGTAAAGTAGAAAGGCTTTGCTAAAAAGTGCCCATCTAGTATCTTTGTTCAAGAACAGAGTAAGTGTCTTTTTTATTTTTTTACAAAGGAAATAGAATAGAATCCTTCAACGGCGCGTTATCTATATACCTCATAACCTGTCATTTCCCACAAACGACACCCACTATGCTACGCTCCCTATTGGTTGGTCTATTAGGTCTGCTGTTGACCCTACCCTCCTGCACCAAACTCAGCGATTTACAAAATGCTTATCTGCAATATTCGCTTTGTACAGAAGCCCAACAGCGCTTTCATTCTTTGGATTTTGTAGAACCTGATGTGCGGGTAGAAGTGGTGGTTCCTATAGTGGTGTCGCCCGATGGTGCCTATTTGTTGGCGGGCGAGGTGCATTATTTTGATCCATACAACCAATTGCTTGCTATTGTGACCTATGGGATTGGCGAAGAAGAGCGCTGGGCGACTAAAGAGCTGTTTCCGACGGCGAGCGATGCAGCAACGGATTGGGTAGAAGGCTCTACCATTTGCCGTTTTGAGCAGGGGGCTGCTGCCTCTGTTGACCTTCGTTAATAAAAAAACAAGAATTTACAAAGCTCCATTGGCATTGGTATCTTTTAGCACATCGTACAACAATTCTTTGGCGCGAAAGAGTTGTGCTTTGACGGTGCCAATTGGCAAATCCAATTGCTCAGAAATTTCTTGGTAAGAAAGTTCTTCAAAAAAGCGCAGTTCGATCATTACGCGGTACTTTTCACTCAGTTTGGTGAGTAGGCTGCGCATGATTAGTTGGCGCTGCTGGCGAATAAAACGCTCTTCGGGATCGAGAGCAGTAGATTTAAGGTTGTTGGAGTAATCTTGTTCGCCTTCTTGGGCTAGAGGGTCATCAATGGACAATAATTTGAGGCGTTTTTTGCGCAAAAAATCGATTCCGTTGTTACTTGCAATTTTAAACAACCAAGTACTAAAGGCATAGTTGGGGGTATAGGTGTGCAACTTGCGAAATGCCTTGCCAAAAGCCTCCATTGTTAAGTCGTCGGCATCGTCTTGGTTGTGCACCATTTTGAGCATCGTGTGGTAGACTGAATCGCGATACCGCTCCATCAACGTAGCATAAGCCGCCTGGTCTTTCTCGTCCACGGCTTTGCGTACTAAATCATAATCCTCAATCGCGCGCTCAGATAAATTCTTGTTCATGGTTTATTCTTATGGAAGCCTCTAACGGCGGTTCCAAATCGTGGGCCGCGTTGCTCCTAGTGCAGCCGCAGCAAAAATAAGATAATAAAAAGGCAATAAAGCATCCATTAGCAACACGTAAGGAAACAGCGCCTTTTGTCGCAGGGTATGGAGCAAACGATAATAAATAAAAAGCAATAAAAGGCTTCTTAAGATTACCATTACAATAATAGCACAATTCCAAGCATTAGTCGCTATAATTAACAACAATCCTGTGTAAAAAAAGAACTGTGAACCCGCTAAGAGTCCTAAAATCAACTGGTGTTGCCAACGGTAATAGGTACTGCTCGAATAATGCCGCGTTTTTTGTTGGTACAAGCCGCGCCAGGTCTGCGGCGGCGGTGAATAAACAAAACTATCGGGGTGCAAACACAAGCCTGTGTTATGCCCCGTTGCCACTTGGTTAACTAATAAATCATCGTCTCCAGAAATGACCTCCAAGTGCCGTTCAAAACCGCCTGCTTGTTCAAAAAGTCGCTTTTCGTACCACAAATTACGTCCAACCCCCATGTACGGCTGTCCCCAAAGCGCCATCGAAGCATATTGCAACAAGACAAAAACCGTTTCAAATTGCACCCAGCGATTGAGCCAAGTAGGCGCCTCGTTGTAAGGGCCGTAGCCCAACACCAAGGCTTTGTTGTCCTGCACTGCCTGTGCCGCCATACAGCGTATCCATTGGTCAGAAGCAGGGCGACAGTCGGCATCGGTGAGCAACAAGTGTGCATAGCGCGCCGCAGCAATGCCTTGGCTCAAAGCTGCTTTTTTGCCAGCGGTTGTTTTGTATTCCAGCCGCAAAACGCGCAGTTGGAAGTATTTTTTTTGCAGCTTTCGCAGAACGCTAGGCGTAGCATCTTGTGACGCATCGTCTACTAGTAACAACTCAAAGATTGGATAATCCTGTTGTAACAAGTATTCTAAGTTTTTTTGTAGATTTACAGCCTCGTTCCTAGCGCAGACAATTACCGAAACGGCTGGCAAAGCCTCGGTGGAAGCGCGTTGAGGACGGTACCAAGCCAAACGCAGAAATAATCCTCCCCAAAATACTGCTTGTAAGGCCATTATTACATACCAACAGGATAAAAGTAAGGTCGTCATAGATCGCGCTGCTGCTGTTAGAGTGTTGGAATTCTTAACAAACAAGCAAGTTACAAAAACTTAAAACAATGAACAAGTACACGTTAGTGTGGGTAGGATTAGCAGGTTGGTTATCTTTTCTTCCCTTTGGTCAAGCGCAAGTGCGCTGGAACCATCAAATTGCCTTAGAGGAAACCGCAGCCCTCACCAAAAAACTGTACATCTCTTCGGCAATAGGACGCACCCTACAAGAAGATTTGTTGGCTTACGCCCAAACAGACGCTTTTGCACATTTATCGCCCGCCGAATTGGCAGATACGGTAACCATTTTGCTGCGGCAGAAAAGCAACAACCAACATTTTTTATTGCAGCATTGTACGGCGTTGGTTCCCTATGCAGCAGCAACCAAACGCTCCAAAGAAACAGTGGAACCGTTTATAAAGCTAGAAAAAAGCCTGCATATTCTCGGCTTTGAAGAAGTGGGTTTGTTGCCTGGCAATATTGGTTATATAGATTACAGGTATTTTGCTTCTAAAAAAGATTCCGAAAAATCGTTGGCGCTGGCCATGAGCGCGCTGGCCTCTACCGATGCACTCATCCTAGATTTGCGCAACAACCAAGGAGGCTATGTAGAAACGATGTTGTTGTTTTCCAGTTATTTTTTTAAAAACAAAACGCAACTAAGTTCGACCTATTACCGCCACGAGCAGCGCCGTGTGCGCAATACCACCAAAGCTAGGGTAAAAGGCAATAAGTATTTGTACCGTCCTGTATATATCTTGACCAGTCTACAGACCCGCTCGGCAGCCGAAGCCCTGAGTTATCACTTACAGCAAAATGGGGTAGCTGTAGTTGTGGGCGCCACTACGGCAGGTTTGGCCAGTCCAGCCGAATTGCACGCGGTAGCAAAAGAATACCTGTTCTTTGTTCCCGTTGGTCAAGAGACCAGCGCGCTTACTGGAAGCAACTGGGAAAATACAGGCGTTGTCCCTGACGTAAATGTACCTTCTGAACAAGCTTTAGCGCAAGCGCAAGTAAGAGCCTTGAACGGTCTGTTGCAACTGGGTGGACAAACAGCGGACAACCGCCAAGCATTAGAAAAACGCATACAACAATTGGAGCAATCCATCGAAATACAAGATTAAAACAGCTTATGAAGATGACTTTTGATTTAGAGGGGAACGATCCAAATTCTAGCGCCCGTGCGGGAACGTTGCACACGGCACACGGCAGCATACAGACGCCTATTTTTATGCCCGTAGGTACCATCGCCACCGTCAAAGGTGTACACCAGCGCGAATTGGAGGAGGATATTAAGGCGCAAATTATTTTGGGCAATACCTATCATTTGTATTTGCGCCCAGGTACCGATATTTTGGAGCAAGCAGGCGGTTTGCATAAATTTAATGGCTGGAACAAGCCCATTTTGACCGATAGCGGTGGCTACCAAGTTTTTTCATTAGCACATCGCCGCAAAATCAAGGAAGAAGGCGCTACTTTTGCTTCCCATATCGACGGTTCTAAGCATCTTTTTACGCCTGAAAATGTAATGGACATACAGCGCAAAATTGGTGCGGACATTATCATGGCGTTTGACGAATGCACACCTTATCCTTGTGAATACAAATACGCCAAACGCTCCATGCACATGACCCACCGTTGGCTCAAACGTTGCTGGACCCATTTTCACCAAACCGATCCCCTTTACGGTTACGAGCAAGCGCTCTTCCCTATTGTACAAGGTTCGGTCTACAAAGATTTGCGCAAGCAGTCTGCGGAAACAATTGCGGGTTACGACAGCGTAGGCAATGCCATTGGAGGCTTGTCAGTGGGCGAACCTCATGAGGACATGTATGAAATGACGGAGTTGGTTTGTAGTATTTTACCTAAAGAAAAACCGCGTTATTTAATGGGCGTGGGTACGCCTGCTAATATTTTAGAGTGCATTGCTTTGGGGGTGGATATGTTTGATTGTGTATTGCCAAGCCGCAATGCGCGCCACGGGTTGATTTACACCAGCGAGGGTTCGATCAACATTAAAAATGCCAAGTGGAAGGCTGATTTTTCTCCGCTCGATCCCAATGCACCCAACCCGACGTCTACATTTTATACCAAAGCCTATGTGCGTCATTTGTTTGCCGCTGGCGAACTGCTAGGGCCACAAATTACCTCCATTCACAACCTTGCTTTTTATTTGTGGTTGGTGGGAGAAGCCCGCAAGCACATTTTAGCGGGTACTTTCAGAGCTTGGAAAGAGGAGTTGGTGCCTAAACTAAGCCGACGCCTGTAGGTTGCTCCTATATTTAAGTAGGCTCGTCCCTGCGCTGCTCGGTAAGCTCCCCCATTCAACGGTACCTTACCTACAAAGCAAGGCGGGGACGAGTTTTTTTTGTTGCTCTGCTTAAGGCTTCTCGTTCATTTTCACCTCCCGCAAAATCAACCCAAAAGAAATCAATACAATTATTAGCAGTGCAACTAGGTAACCATAATCCATACCTGTCAAGGGCACCTCGGTTTGGTAGCTTTGGGTGTACAAATAGAGGCCCAGCAACAACGCTGCTAGAAAGACAACAATAGAGATTCCTAAACGCAAGAAGCGACGCCGTTTACTGAAAGGACTGGTTGGTAGGTTGGACATAACAAAACAGTGGTTTATTGGAAGCATTGGAGCAGCGTGCCCCCCAGCAATGCCCGCGGGGAAAATGTGCAAATAACCTTAAAGGTACTAGTTAATACAACAGAATTTAAAAAAAGATTAAATAAAAAGGGAAAAATCAAACAAAAATTCTTCTATCAAAAACTAAAAAGTAGACCGTTCCTGTAGTAAAGAGCCAGCTTCCCATTCGCTGTTCAAGTAGTTTGTCGATTATTGCTCGTTTTCCTGCATCTTTTCTATTAAGTCTTTTATGGAGTAATTCATTTCTTCTTCTACTTTTTAGCGCTGTCATATAAAAAATACTGCGCCATAAATCGGGCTGCATTTCCTGTTTTATCGGTCTAATATATCCGCTCCTTTACCTTTCATAAAATGGAGACTTATCTCCGAATACCTCTTTCCGTTTGTTAGGGGCTTTTACTATGCACTACCAATTCCAGTAAAATATCCCCTTCGATTACAAAACAGTTCCCAAATTTTAAGTTTTATTTTAAATACAATAAAGGCCCTTCCCACCAACAGGTAGAAAGAGCTTTTAAGTACAATTGTTAACCTAAGAGAAGGTTATGCTTAAGCGTTTGATTCTTCCATCAGACCAAAAGCGGCTTTTACGTCCTCTACGCGGTCTAATTTTTCCCAAGTAAAGGTTTCGTATTCGTTGCCATTGACCACCACAGAACCTGGTGTGCGCCCCATGTGGCCATAAGCAGCCGTTTCGGAGTAAATGGGGTTGCGCAAGCCCAAGTTGCGAACAATAGCCGCAGGGCGCAAGTCCCACAATTCTTTGATTTTAGCAGCAATTTGGCCGTCGTTCATGTCCACTTTGGCCGTGCCGTAGGTATCGACAAACAAACCGACGGGCTCTGCGACACCAATCGCGTACGCGACTTGTACCAAACATTGCTTGGCCAAACCAGCAGCGACCATATTTTTGGCAATGTGGCGCGTGGCATAAGCCGCCGAACGGTCTACTTTAGAAGAGTCTTTGCCAGAGAAAGCACCACCCCCGTGTGCGCCTTTCCCACCGTAGGTATCTACGATGATTTTACGACCCGTCAACCCCGTGTCGCCGTGGGGACCACCAATTACAAATTTTCCTGTAGGGTTGATGTGGTAAATGATGTTGTCGTCAAATAAATCCTGTATGCGGGGAGGCAATTCGCTCACCACTTTGGGAATTAAAATGTTAACGATGTCTGCTTTAATTTTAGCCAACATTTTTTCGTCCTCGTCGAAATCATCGTGCTGGGTAGACAAAACGATGGTGTTTACGCGGATGGGTTGGTTGTTGTCGTCGTACTCAATGGTTACTTGAGATTTGGCATCGGGGCGCAAATAGCTGATTTCTTGACCATCGCGACGCAAGCGCGCCAGTTCTTTGAGCAATCGGTGGGACAAGTCCAGCGCCAACGGCATGTAGTTGTCTGTCTCGTCGGTGGCATAACCAAACATCATGCCCTGGTCGCCTGCTCCTTGCTCGTCTTCTGATTTACCGACATCTACCCCTTGTGCAATCTCGGCAGACTGCTCGTGGATGGCCGATAACACGCCGCAGGAGTTGGCGTCGAATTGATACTCGGATTTGGTATAGCCAATTTTGCGAATGGTTTCGCGCACGACTTTTTGAACATCAACATAGGCTTTGGAGCGCACCTCGCCACCGATCACCACTTGGCCGGTAGTAACGAAGGTTTCACAAGCCACTTTTGACAAAGAATCTTGCGCTAAAAACGCATCAATAATAGCATCTGAAATTTGATCAGCCACTTTGTCTGGGTGACCTTCCGAAACAGATTCGGATGTGAAAAAATATGGCATAACTAAGTTTTTTTTAAGCAGTTGTCGACTGGTCTAAACGATATATTGGTTTGCAGGAGGGATTTCTAGGGCTCTTTTTCTAACGCTGCGCCCCCGCTTCTAGCCGACAACTATAGTGTCTGGTATAAAAATTTCCAACAAAGATAAGCAAATAATAGACACTAGAAAGAAAGTGTTTTCTAAAAAGGCAGAAGAAACGATGCTTTATACCTTCGTAAATAACTTTTAATTTTACTCAGCAAAACAGTAGCCTTACAATAACACAGTAAACTACCCTTCCATCCAAATATACATTGGTTTATATTGTAAAGTAAAAAAAGCAAAGACCATCCATTTGCAGGGAACTCCCATTCTACTCAAAACTAATTCCTTGTAACAGTACTTGGCGCCCTCCTGCCGAAAAATGGCGGTGGGCTGCAAGCGCCGTACTTGCGGGCGAAGCTTGTCCAGTAGACATTCCTTTGATTTTTTCTAAGCGCTTGAATGTCGTTTTGTCCATGTTGGCCAAACCCTGATAGGTCAATTCATCCATAATGATATAAAAATTATAAGCAGTTAATAAATAGGCTTAGTGAATAAAGGTACTCCATTCTTTCTATAAAAACAAGCTGCTGTCTATTTTTGCATACAAGTAGTGTTCCGCACACTTTTCGCAGAGTAGGCGCTCTAATTTCAAAAAAAAGCCTACATTTAGCTACAAAGTACTTTATTAATAGCATTCTATCACCACCTATACAACACTATAAAAACTATGTCTTTTTGTACACCAATCAAAGCTACTGGTTTGTGGGTTGCCTTGTTACTCAGCAGCACCCTTTTATTCTCTTGTGAAGACGCTGCCAATAACGACACCACCACCGAACCCACTATGGGCAACGACGTAGCGGCTCCAACCGTAGAACCCCGCCAAACCTTGGAGCGCCTCGGCTACAACGATTGCGACATTACCGATTTGTCTTGCGCTTGCGATTACAAACTCAAGGGCGAGGGCAACGATGCAGGTTCCTTTTTTGTCTCGGATATGGGGGGCGAAGCATGCGTTAAAATAGCAGGCGATGTTGTCAAACTCAAAAGCAAGAGCGGAGAATACCGCATGCAGTTGCAAGAGCGCGTAGATTATGCCAAAGAAAACCAAGACTGGATCATCCTCCCGAAACAGGGACAGACATTGTTTTTTGGGGCGCCTGTACCCGCAGACAAAGATAAGTTGGAATACTTGACCCACATCTTGATGCTTTTGGACAACATTCCTGCCGAGGTGCCAATTCGCAACGAATCCGAAGGCATGGCCGTTCGCGAAGTGCGCGACCTTACCGCGGACGCTGTTGTTAAGGCCAAAGCCCGCCAAGCCAATTCCGATTACGAGCTGTCAGAGGAAGACGTTTATTACAATGAGGCTTATCAAGTGGTGGTAGAGACTGAAAACATGACCAACTACGAAGGGGAAGCCGATACCTACGAAGGTACGTTGACGTTGAAAGATAAGGCGGGAAATATCTTACATGTGCAACCTGTTAGCGGCACTTGTGGTTGTTAAGAGCAAGTTACCTTTAATCATTGGATCTATACTCTAAAGCGCTCCTATTTTGAACATAGAATTTTTAATAGCAAAACGGGTCGGGACAGCGACCAAAAAGTCGTTTTCTCGCTCTATTTTGCGCCTGGCAGTTATTGCCATTGCGTTGAGCATGGTGGTCATGATTTTGGCTACGAGTATTGTGGCGGGTTTCAAAAATACCATCAGCGAAAAAATATTTGGCTTTTGGGGGCATATTCACATCACCACCAGTGCTACGGCGTCTAGTTATGCTTTTGAGGCTAGCCCGATGAACCAACAACAGGACTATTACCCCAGTATTGATACTATTGGCAAAGTGCAGTATTTGGAAACGCAAACCGATTGGATGGCCTCTTGGAAACTCAACCAGTCAGAGCCGTTTATTTGGATTGGATTGGGGGGGATGTTGCTGGCGCTTCTACTAATTTTTTTACCTGTTTTTAAGCGTTTTCTGGGTACGGCTTTTCGCTGGGTGCTGGCCTTTTTGGCAGTAGTTATAGGCAGTGTGTTTTTGGCGTTGCCCAACTATCGAATTGCACAGCAAGAAGTCGTGCGCGAAACCGAAGGTGGCATTCGACACATCCAATATTACATCCACAAGGAAGGCATTATAAAAACCAAAGACCAGATTGAAGGCATTGTGCTACGCGGTGTGGGGCAGGATTACGATTGGGATTTTCTGCGGCAATACATCAAACAAGGGGATGTTTTGGACAACACTACTCCTCAACCCCAACGCGGCATTCTCATTTCTGAAACTACGGCCTTGCGCCTGCAACTGGAATTGAACGACCAGTTTTTGATTTATTTTGTCAAAGATGGCAATTCGCTGGGGCGTAAATTTACGGTGACAGGCATTTATAAAACGGGCTTGGAAGAATACGACCGCCGTTTTGCAATGGTGGATGTGCGTACGTTGCAGCAACTCAACAACTGGCGGCCTTATCGCAATTATGGCGAGCGCTTGGACTTACCAGGCGAAGGGCTCACGCTGCGCGGCTTCACCGAAGGCACTGCCGAAGGCGACGAATTTTGGACGTCCGTACAAGAAAACTTACAAGCAGGTGAAAATTTGGACTTTGCCAACCCCGACACCAACGCCATTGTAGTGCCGCATCTCTACGCGTATTACTCGGGCGCATCGGTGGGCGACTCGGTATCCGTGACCTACCTCACCGACGACCAAGAGCCGTATGAATTCAACTACCGCATCAAAGGCATTTACAAAGGCTCCGAGAACATCCTAGCTGACCAATTGGGCTTGGTGCATTGGTCTTCCATCAACCGCATGAACCAAGAATTGCCCCCTCAGATTTCTGGCTTTGAATTGTTTGTAGACCACATTGAAGATTTGGATCCATTAGGGGATTATGTGAATTATGTGGCGTTGCGCGAAGTCGATCAATATGCCTATACCATCAAGGAGCAGGAGACTAATATTTTTGATTGGTTGAGCTTGACGGATATGAACGAGCGGGTTATTTTGTTGTTAATGATATTGGTTTCTATTATTAATATGACGACCTCTTTGATGATTTTGATTTTGGAACGCACCAATATGATAGGCATTTTAAAAGCCTTGGGCGCAGCCAATTGGTCAATTCGCAAGATTTTCTTGTACAACTCGGCTTATATCATCGGCTATGGCTTATTTTGGGGGAATGTAATTGGCTTGACACTGTGTTGGTTACAGGCGCAATTTGGCATTATCAAGTTGCCCGAAGACCTGTATTATGTAGCGGTCGCGCCTGTAGAAATCAATTGGCTAACTTTGTTGCTGCTCAATGTGGGAACGTTGTTGATTACGCTTACTGTGTTGTTGATTCCCTCTTGGTTGGTCGCTAAAATTGATCCTGTAAAAGCCATTCGTTTTAGTTAGCACGCGTTTCATTTTCTAACTTAGCACTTGCTTACATGACTTCCAAAAAACAATTGGTACAATACCTCAAGCTTTTTCCTTCGCTGCTTTTGGTCGAGGACTTTTTAAAGCTGTTGCGCTATGGTTTGGAACAATTGTCCATCAAAGAAGAGGCCAACAACCTGTGGTGTTTTTTACAAGAAGAAAACAACGCGCTCTATGTGCAACTCAATAAAGTGCCTATTTTGGTGCATAAAATAGAACAGCGCCAACAGTGGATAGAAGTCTTGTTGCTAGCAGAAGACGTGCCCAATTTGCCCAACGTTCAGCAGTTTCAACGCCACAAGCGCCTCATAGCCAAACGTGCCGTTGGTCTAGCGCGTTTGGTGCTTTCGCGCCAAGTCCTCAGCGATTCGGAGCTTTCCAAAGCTTGGCTCCGTGCCTTGAAACTCCTCGCCCAACAACCCAAAAAGAAAAGCCGCAACCGCCATTCCCACCAGCATTGGCTCTACCAAGCCGCCATGGACCCCTTTGTCAACAAAGACATCTTAGCCGCCGTTGCCCAAAAAGACCCTTACCAGAGTATTGTCGAAAAAGCGCTTCAAGAAATGCTCCAGCGCGATGATATTCAGCGCATTCAAACCGCCGAGGAGTTTTGGTTTGCCAAAGGGCAGCAAGCGCTTCTAGCTTTTCAGAAAATTCCGCTGGACGACGAACAATACGAGCATTTTTTGGTGCATTACCAAGCGTTTAAGGGCAGTTATGCCGAATTTGTAACGCAGCTAGAAGGGCAACCCAGCCACGCCTTAGCGCTCGCGCTCGGGCAAGTCATCGCTTATATAGAGGACAAAGCGGCCAACAAATTGGCTTGGAACGACTACGCTGACAAGCGGACGCTGGGCAAAACAGGCATTCGGCAAGACCGCTGGGTCAAGCAGCTCCTCGCCTACCGCCAAGCCAACAACGACCCTGCCGCCCTGCAAACCGAGGCGGTGCGCTACGCTGTTTTGTACCTGCTGCACCCCGAGGAGCACAGCCCAATTCTGCGCCGCAACAACCGCCGTGCCCTTCTCAACAATTTGCTCAACCGTGCCTACCAAACGGAAAGCTTTGATTTGCAATTGCGCAGTTACTTTAGCAATTTTGAGCTGCCCATTAAAAATTACAGCAACTACACCTACCTTTTAGCCCACTTGTTGCAGACACCCCCTGTGTACAACATTTGGTACTATACAGAGGAGGACGTTTACCGAGATGAAATATTGGCAACACAGGCCAATGAGCCGCGCCTAGCGTACAAAACTACCCCACCTCGCGCACCGCATCCCCTCAACCAAATTTTGTATGGGCCGCCTGGCTGTGGCAAAACCTACGAGAGTTTGCGCCGCGCCTTAGCTCTGTTGGATAGAGAAGCATTGGAGCATATTTTACAACTGCCCGATGCGACCGTTCAGGCGCGTTTGGCGCATTACATGGAGCAAGGCCGCTTGGTGTTCACTACTTTTCACCAATCTATGTCTTATGAGGATTTTGTAGAAGGGATCAAGCCGATTGTGGTGAACGAACAGGTACACTATGCGGTAGAAATGGGCGTTTTGAAGCGTCTAGCGCAACAAGCACAACAGCGCCCTGATTTGGAAGTGGTGTTGATTATTGATGAGTTGAATCGGGGAAATGTGGCAAATATTTTTGGAGAATTGATTACTTTGTTGGAAGCCGACAAACGCCAGCATGCTCCCAATGCGCTACAGGTTACCCTGCCCTATTCTAAAGAAACGTTTGCCCTGCCCCCCAATTTATACGTTTTGGCAACCATGAACAGCAGCGACCGCAGCATAGAGCAGTTAGATTTGGCCTTGCGGCGTCGTTTTTCCTTCTTGGAATTGCTGCCCCGCCCCGAACTGTTAGCGCAAAACGTGGAGGGCATTGACTTGCAAGCTTTGCTCAAGAGCATGAATGAGCGGATCGCTATTTTGCTGGATCAACAACATTTGATTGGACATGCGTATTTGATGCCTGTTTATAGCTTAGAAGATCTTCAAAAGGTCTTTCAAACTCAATTGCTGCCATTATTATTAGAATATTTTTACGGCGATTTAGGTAAATTAGGGTTGGTGCTAGGACGAGATTTCCTTACGACTAAGGCCGTGCATTACGAACGCTTTGCCGATTTTGATTACGAAGGCTTAGACCGCTCTTGGGATCGACCGTTGTACGAGTTGGCTCCCTTCCCCCTCCCCAAGCAGGCATACCTCAACATATACGTCTAAGTACACTGACCGTTAAGGGTTTTACCTCAAAAAAAATTAAAAAAGTGCTGTTCTTTTTCGCTTTTGCTCGAACTAAGTTGTATATTTGGGTATCATTAAATACTTGCCTTCCTTTTATTTGGTGATTTAATTATGGTACTTAATACGTACTATTTTCCCGCCAATCACCAACAAAAACATCAAGCGCTTCGTGCTTGATGTTTTTTTATGCTCTTTCCTAAACCATGTCACAAATTTCCATTGTTTTATAGTTTTATTTTTGTGGTAAAAGTGTGTAGGATTTACAAAAGCTTCCTTCTGTGTTCTGTCTTTTTTATATTAATATTTTAGGGCAGCAGCTGATTTACATCAAAATTCACTTTAGGGGTTGACAACTTGCATTTATTTAACTATATTTAGCCTACCTTAATAATAACCAACCACCTTTCCTTTTTACCGATAACCAACAATGTCCCAACTCATGGAACAGGAACAACAGCAACTCGAAGCGCCTATAGAGCAGCAATCTATTAACAGTACACAAGAGCGCGAAAATCGTGCATCGTCTAGCGCAGCAAGCAGCGGCGGCAATACAGGCGGTAGCGCAGGCGAGGATCCCAACGAACGGGCGCGGCATTTCAAGCACCTCTCCGAAACCAGTATCCAAGCTAAAGAAGCGGCTCGTTAGCAAAACATGGCCAACAATAGCCCTCAAGCCCTGCAAGGCGCATAAATCAAAGCAGCTGCCGAGCGCAAAGCTTCTTCGGAAAATCCGCAAGGCACGATAAGCGAAACAGGTATTCCTGTCAATTTGCAGGCGAGCATTGAGTACATTACCAAAATATCGTTGAAGGAAGTACGCGTACATTACGATGCAGCCGAAGCCGAAGAAGCAGGAACAGCAACGCTTAATAAATATCCTGACGTGTACGTAGCGCCAGGTCAAAAAAAGCAATTGGGAGACGCGCTTTGGGACATTGCCCGCACATTACAACAAGAACAACAAACGTCTACAGAGACGGAAACGCCCCCCCAGCAATCCCCGATGCCCTTGTAGAAAGTGCGGTTCCCGCTTCTGCCGATTCTGATACTCTCCCTGCGCCCACTACGACCGCACCCACAGAGCTAGCGCCGCCAACAGAGGAAGAAACCACGTTGTTGCCCGAAGAAGAAACTACGGAGCAAGAACTGCTGACGGAAGGCAGCGAAACAGAGTTAAGCGAGCCTTCGGAAAGTG
>CAYUZF010000120.1:3768-15786 GCA_964449615.1 uncultured Aureispira sp. | reverse complement strand
GTCATCGCCTTTGAGGTGGATGATGGGATAACGAATTTTTTCAACGTCCACGCGCTTGGTCAGCAAATCGAGCAAGCCGTTTTTAGAGACGTAGGTCTTGCCATTAAAAATAATGCGCAGCCCTGCATTCAAGTAAGCATAATCCCAAATGCGGTCTTCTATGTATTGGCGATTGAACTTGTAGTTCTTAAAAATGGAAACATCTGGACGAAACTCCATATAGGTGCCATTGGGCTCTTCTGTAGGAATCAATTTGCTTTCTTCTACAATATTCCCCTGACTAAACTCGGCGACTTTCTTTTTGCCGTTTCTATACGAAATCACCTTGAAGTACGTCGACAAAGCGTTCACTGCCTTCGTACCTACGCCGTTTAATCCTACCGTTTTTTGAAAGGCACCCGAATCGTATTTTCCACCTGTGTTGATTTTAGATACACAATCCACTACTTTAGTAAGCGGAATGCCGCGTCCGTAATCGCGGATACTCAACAGGCCATCTTCGGTAAGTTTAATTTCTATTTTCTTACCCGCGCCCATCATATACTCGTCAATCGAGTTGTCTATGACCTCTTTGAATAAAATGTAGATGCCATCATCCGAAGAAGTTCCGTTGCCCAATTTTCCGATGTACATCCCTGGACGCATCCGAATGTGTTCCTTCCAATCAAGTGAGCGAATATTATCTGCGGTATATTTTACTGTTGCCATTATTGTACGTTAAGTGTTTTAAAAACAGCGGCCTTGCGGAAAGTCTATTTTTGTGCTCTATTATTAACTAATTGATTAGTTAATAACTAGGCAATTACCAAGCCAATAGATAGGAACAACTTGTTTGAAATAGCTCCGCTTTTAAGCAATAACGAAGGTACGACTTTTTTGTTTTAAAAACAAATTGTTTCACTTTTTTTGTGAAATCAAGGTCTTGTGTCGCGAACACAATGGCTTGCATGATAGATTATTTTTTATTGCAGAAGAAAGAGCCGTTGTATAAGAAAGTCCTTTCGTAGAAAATTCAAACAACAAAGAACGCCACCACAGCAGGCCATTGTTAGCGCTCAAAGGTTAGAAGTGTTAATTTTTCTCCTGACAATTTTCTCTAAAATTATAAAAACGACTACCCCTATTCCTAGAGGCAGCCGTTCAATGTATCAGCTATGATAGTTATTGTTCTTCGAGCGCAGGGCTTAAGCGTTGATGGCTTCCAAAGCTTTCACCATAGTCGCTCCAATATCCGCAGGAGAATCCACTACATAGATACCGTTTTCTTTTAAAATGCGTTTTTTGGCAGCAGCCGTATCGTCTGCGCCACCTACGATAGCCCCCGCGTGTCCCATCGTACGGCCAGCAGGAGCGGTTTCGCCCGCGATAAACCCAACGACGGGTTTTTTATTGCCGTTTTCCTTAATCCAGCGTGCTGCTTGTGCTTCCAAGTTACCACCGATTTCACCGATCATAACGATGCCTTCCGTTTCGGGGTCGGCCATCAACAATTCTACGGCTTCTTTGGTAGTGGTGCCGATGATCGGATCACCGCCGATACCGATGGCCGTGGTTACACCTAGACCAGCTTTTACGATTTGGTCGGCTGCTTCATAAGTTAAGGTACCTGATTTAGAAACGATGCCAATTTTTCCTTTTTTGAAAATAAAACCAGGCATAATGCCTACTTTGGCTTCGTCTGCGGTGATGACACCAGGGCAGTTTGGCCCAATCAAACGCACATCTTTGTCTTCTACAAAAGCTTTTACCTTGACCATATCCTGAACAGGAATCCCTTCTGTGATGCAGATGATTACTTTGATTCCTGCGTCCGCTGCTTCCAATACGGCGTCTGCTGCAAAGCGAGGAGGAACAAAGATGATGGTGGTATCTGCTCCCGTTTCAGCTACGGCATCGGCTACCGTTCCAAAAACAGGACGGTCTAAGTGGGTTTGTCCCCCTTTGCCTGGTGTGACACCTCCAACCACATTGGTTCCGTATTCGATCATTTGGCTGGCGTGGAAAGTTCCTTCTTTTCCTGTGAAGCCCTGTACAATAATTTTAGAATCTTTATTGACTAGTACAGACATTGTATTGGTTATTTTTTGATGATGAATTGAATGTAGGGCTGTGACAGCCGTGTGTTGTTCAAATTTACAAATTAAGCAAAGGAGCGCCAAATTATTACCCCTTTTTCGACAAAAGCAGTCTTTATAGGGGGCTTAATCTTCTATAATAAACAATTCTTCGTCTGCCTTCTTCATATAATAATGCTCTCGGGCAAATTTTTCTCTCGATTTATCATCCGAATGTAACTCGCGGTTGTCCTTTTCACTCTTGGCAATTTCTTGCTGGTGGTACTCCAACTTTTCCTCCAACTCTTGGCGGGTACTCTGCAATTTATACTGAGAAATCACGCTGTTGTCATCAAAGAAAAACATCCAGACCACAAATAGGCCTGTTACCAAGATGAATTTGTTGCGCAGGGGCGGCGGGACATCTTGAAGTAGCAGTTCGAGTTTGCTTGGTTTTCTAGCCATTGTATAGGTGTGCTTTAGAGTTATTTCATGCCCAAAGTTTTGGCAGAATTGGTACGCAAGACCGTCAAGAAATCACGCACGGCGGTGAAGGAAACCAATTTATCTTTAAAATGCGACAGCACCACTAGTGCTTCTTTTTCCGTTGCTTCCAAGTGGTTGAGAATGTTCATCAAGTGCATTTTCATGTGCCCCTGCTGTATGCCTGTAGTTACCAAAGAACGTACGGCTGCAAAATTCTGTACCAAACCCGCCGCTGCAATCACCATCATCAACTCCTCTGCAGAGGGATTGCCCAACATTTCTAAAGAGCGCTTGGCCAATGGGTGCAAGGCCGTCAAACCTCCTACCGTACCCACCGCCATTGGAATGTCCAACCAAAACTTAAACATGCCGTCCTTTACTTCTACGCTGGACAAACTTCTATAATGGCCGTCGCGTGCCGCATAGGTGTGGCCACAAGACTCAATAGCGCGAAAATCATTGCCCGTTGCCAACGCTACCGCGTCGATGCCGTTAAAAATACCTTTGTTGTGGGTCGTGGCGCGGTGTACATCAATGTGTGCAATTTTAAGGGCTTTGTCAAATTTGTACGCAAACGTTTCAGCGTCCATTTTACCATTCTCAAACAAACCCAATTCTTCTACTGGACACTCTACCCAAGCACGCACCAAACATTCGGGCGTATAATTGGACAAGATTGCCATGATAATGTTGACCTCACGCGCCTCCTTCTGCCAGTGCTCCTGCTCGCTCACAAAAGCGCGCAACGAACGCCCCGTTTCCTCCAGCGTCGAGTTGATAAAGTTAGCGCCCATCGAATCACAAGTCTCAAAAGTCATTTTGAGCTGGTAATAGTTGGGTTCTAGGTGCGTCATATCCACCAACTCTATCTGACCAATTCCACCGCCACGACGGCGCATGTTGTTGGTAATGTGAGCCGTATCTTCGTAAATGCGATTCTGCAGTGGAGAAAAAACGCGCTGCAATTCTACTGAGTCGCCTTTCCAGTCAAAATGCACTTGCCCGATTTTCTGCGTAGCGACTATTTCCGCTTTGATCCCGCCGCGCTTAAGCCAATATTTGGAAGCGCTGGAAGCTGCCGCCACTACCGAAGATTCTTCGATGACCATCGGCACGCAATACAACTTATCGTTGATTTGTAGATTGGGCACTACGCCGTAAGGCAAGTAAAAATTACTCACCGTATTCTCGCTAAAATCGTCAAAGATTTTCTGTTTTTGGGGATCGCCGTACCAAAAACTCTTGAGTTCGCGCGCTACTTCTTCTGGATTGGTAAAGAAATTTTCTACCAACCAACGAATTTTTCCCCGTTTGGATAGTTTAGAAAATCCAGATACGATTGTTGGCTTCTTCATAATTCGTTGATTTTACATAGAGGTTGTTGAAGGATAGTCGTAAGAATGTGGTGGTATGGGGCAACCTAACCTACGCCTACGACGCTCTTTGAAAGTCTATTGTTCTTTTACGGTTAGAAAATTACGCGCTACTCTGAGCCCTTCAATTTGGGCCGCTACATAAGCACGCAACGGTTCATAAGCTCCGCGGGCGTGTTTCAAAAACGCAGAAGCTTGCCCATAAATAGCGGGCATTGTTAATTTATTAATACAGTAATAACCATCCAAGAAATCTCGGATGCCACCAGAAACTATAATTTGTTGACATTGGGCACGCGGTCCTAGGGTCGCCATTAGTTCGTTGGTCATATCGACCATTTCGGGGGCACTGTGGCCTATATTGGCTAGTTTTTCGTAAATAGCGCGGTATTCAGGGTCGGAACGGTGTAATTCTAACTTCGCAAAATTTGTTCCACCATTGGCGGCAAAGTCTACCGCTGCTAGAGGCAATTGCAACAAGGCCTTCATACTTCTGTACCCCATCCCCTGCCCTACTTCCTTGACAATAAAGGAGGTATCAGGGAATTTATCCATCATTTTTTCAATGGTGTCAATGGGCGCATATTTAAACCGATCGCCCTCAGGTTGCAACCACTCTTGAAAAGGATTAACATGGATAATTAAGCCATCCACGCTCAATTTGTCCAACAACTGAGCCACCAAGTCCGTTTTATTTTCGTCCAGCAATTGCTCCAATTGCGCAATGCCCAAATTCGCATACAACGGCAAATCGTCTCCAATAACCGAACGCACATCAAAATCGGGCAAATACTCATCGCTCGTCAATAAGCTTCGGCAGGAGCCCAAACCCATTCCAAAACCGAATTCTTTAGCAGCTTTTGCCAAATTGTGGTTGATGCGGTTGGCATACTCCGTGCCGCCCGTCATACTCGACACCCAAAGAGGGGCTTGCAACGTCTTGCCCAGAAATTCAAAAGAGGTATCTTCCTCTTCCACTGGATGTCCCGCCAACAGCGGCTCGTAATAAAAACGGTCGTCAATGGCAGCAATACCTACTTGAGACTGAAAAGCCAATTCAATGTGGTCTTGCTTGCGCGAAACTGCCGTTTCATCCTTATCAACATATGAAGGTTGGGGAGGTTGTTGTTCCATAACTTAATTGGTATTAATAGACTACCCACCAAAAGTACAGCATAATATAGAGATTCTATTGGTTCTAAGCCGTTTTTTTAGCAATTAGTTTCACAAGTTTCAATAAAAATTGAAAGAAAGGAGCTATTTTGGAGCTGTTTTCATAATGGGAGCAGTGGATAAAAAGGTTGCTTTTGTGGTATCGCTTAGGCTAAAACAGGACATTCTTTTTTTTGTTTAATGCCCTTGTGACAGGGTTTTAAAAAAGAGCGCGTTGCTGCTGGCCAAATTCTACTTTTTGAAGTCTATTTGGTAAATTCTAGTACAAAAAGAAGGTAAAAGGTAGAGTACTGGCAACTTTTTTGTAGAGAAGATAGTTGTAAAAAATGAGCCTACTTTGTGATTTTTTCACTAACTTGTATCTAAAATTGACTAGAACTATGCTAATCACGTACAGTATTGAGAATTTTTTGTCCTTTCGGGATCGGCATACCTTCTCTATGGTAGCGGGTATGGGCGGTCGTAATAAATCCCACCATTTGATCAAAAAAACTTCTAAAAAAGAGGTAAACTTGGTGAAGACGGCCGTGTTATACGGTTCCAACGCTTCGGGCAAATCCAACTTGGTAAAAGCCATTCATTTCGGGCAGCAACTCCTTCTCAAAGGCACCGCGCCCAACCACCTACTCAACTTCCAGTCTTTCAAATTGGATAAAAATAGTTTGCAGCAGCCCAGCCGTATGGAATTCGAAATCAAACACAAGGGACGCTGTTATGCTTATGGATTTATTTTTAGCAAACGCAGAATCGAGGGCGAATGGCTGTATCAAATAGACAACAAACGCAGCAAAGTTATTTTTGAGCGCGAAGGAAGTACTTTTAACCTCGCCCCACTTCAAGCCCGCAATTCCAAAGGTAAGCAAGCGCAGTTCTTAGAATTCATTGCCATGGGAACGCCCGAAAACCAGTTGTTTCTAACAGAAATCAACAACCGCAACGTCGAAGAGCACGTCGATGCTATTGACGATCTTCTAAACGTACTTGATTGGTTTCAGAATGCCTTGACGATTTGGTATCCCCACTCCAAAACACCTGGATTGGAATTTGAACTGCACCAAAGTGAGCGCTTGACAACCATGTACAAAGAGTTTTTAGCTTATTTTGATACGGGTATTGACGGCATTTCCCTAGAGGAAATTGACATTGACCAAACCGAATTGCCCGAACGGGTCAAGGACGAAGTGGTCAATAGTTTGTTGCAGCGCAGTTCTGACAAAACCACCGCCATCATTGACAGTCCCATCAAAAACATTCGCTATTTTTTTTCTAAAAGCGATCAGGACGAAATTTCGGTCTGCAAACTCATGACCAAGCACCGCATAGAAGGCACGGACGGCGAGATGAGTTATTTTGATGTACACGAGGAGTCGGACGGTACGCAACGCATCATGGATTTGATTCCGATGTTGGTGGATTTGCTGGCGGGTGACAATGTATTTATTGTGGATGAAATGGAACGCAGCCTGCACCCGAATCTTATTTACGAACTGTTAGAATTGTTTTTGGAACATTCTAAAGGCATCAACAGCCAATTGATTTTGGCCAGCCATGCTACGGCACTGCTTACGCAAGACCTTTTGCGCAAGGACGAAATTTGGTTTGTCAAAAAAGACCAGACGGGTGCTTCTTCTATTTACTCTTTGGAGGAATACAACATTCGCTTTGATAAAAAAATACGCAAAGACTACTTGTTGGGGCGCTTCCAAGCAGTTCCAAAATTTGGCAACCCCTATAAGCTTTCGGCGGTAGTTGCTTCCAATATTTCCGATAAAGCAAAGCCAATGGCACATGAAGTTTAGGGATCGCAATACGGGCATTGGACGGCGCAACCGTGTTACTCGAACCCCTGAAAAGTTGTTCATTTTGGCTTATGAGGGCAACGAAACCGAGCCGCAATATTACCAAGCCATCAAAGAATATTTGCGCTACAGCGATGCTGTGATAAAAATTTTATCCCTCAAACGTCCCCGTTTGGATACGATGAGCGCGCCCAAACACGTGTTTCGACAACTCAAAACCTACAAAAACCTCTACCGTACTTCGCCTAGCGACGAATTCTGGATGATTATAGACCGCGACCGCTGGAAACTGGAAGAATGGTTGGAAAAGTGCCGTTTGGAAAAGAATTTCTATGTGGCTCTGAGCAATCCTTGCTTTGAATTTTGGCTGCTGTTGCACCATTTCGAAGTGCGCGATTTTTCGGAAGAAGACTTATTAACCAATAAGAAAATTAATAAAAAGAAGCGTTTTTTGGACCACTATCTCAACAAAAACCTAGAAGGCGGTTACTTGAAAAACGACATCCAGCCCGAGCGTTTTTTGCCGCACTTACAGCGGGCTATTGCACAAGCGAAGTTGTTTTCTGACAATGATTTATTGACGCAAGTCGGCTCCGATAATTACAGGCTGTTGGAGAAGCTGTTGAAGGCTTTGTAAGCAAGCGCTGCCGCTCATTTGATGTACCTTTTCCCCCAAAAACTACTCGTAGCGCAGCGCTTCGATGGGGTCTAAACGCGATGCCTTGACGGCTGGATACAGCCCCGACAAAATGCCCACCACAAAACAGAGCGTGAACCCCAACGCAATCCACGCCCAAGGTACCACAAAAGCGCCGCCCACAATTAAGGTAACTCCGTTGCCTGCCAAAATGCCCAAGACAATTCCCACAAAGCCCCCCAATTGACAAATGACAATAGCTTCTACCAAAAACTGCACTAAGATGACTCGACGCGTCGCCCCCAGCGATTTGCTAATTCCAATCTCCCGCGTGCGCTCAGTCACCGATACCAGCATGATGTTCATTAGACCAATGGCGGCTCCCAACAAAGTTATCAAACCAATAAAAATGGCGGCCAATTGAAGCGTAGCGGTATTGTCTACAATAATAGAAATTAAACCATCGCTTTTTTCCAGTTCAAAATCGGATTCTTCATTGAGGGGGGTGCGGCGAATTTGACGAAACAGGCCTTCGGCGGCAGCCATAGCGGGATCCATGTTCAGCGCATCGGTTACCATAACCGATAAATTGTAAGAATCGGTTTGGGAGCCAAAATATTTGCGCAGGGTTTGCAGCGGTATGATGACCATTTGGTCGCCGTTGAAGGACAGACTAGAGCCTTTTTCTTCGAGTAGGCCAATGATGGTAAATTTGATGTTGCGAATAGAAATGCGTTGCCCTAAGATAGCAGCGGGGGCAATGTTGGCGAACAGTCGTTTGCGAATATCGGAACCAATGATGACCAAGTTGCGGCCTTCTTCTGCTTCGGCTGCTGTTAGGTTGCGGCCTGCTAGTAGCGCGTAGCCCGCTACGTTGAGGTAGGTTTCGTCGGCACCATAAACAGTCGTGGTAGGATCGGTTTCGGTTTTTTCGTATTTGACAACAGCCGAAGCAGAGCCTAGAGCGGAGAGGGAAACCTGTGCGGGGTAGTTGTACCGTTTTTTAAAGGTACTGGCCTGCTCAAAAGTAATTTTGTCCCCTACCTTGCGGCGTTCGCCTCGTCTCCCGCCCCCGATGCCCGTTCCTTTCCGAATCACGTTAAACGTATTGGTGCCCATACTGGCAAAATTATCCGTCAAAGAACTTTTTATAGCGTCTATAGAGGTCAAAATTCCCACCAGCGCCATAATTCCAAAAGCAATGATCAATAAGGTGAGCGTAGCGCGCAGTAAATTGGCACGAATGGCGTTAAAAGCAAGACTGATGTTTTCCGTAAGGGTCATAATCAAGAGTGTGTTTGCGCACGGCGCGGCTTCCTTAGATGCAGGTAGTGTTTGTACAATAGTGGTTCTAAAATAGTCCTTTCTCTACGTAAAGCCAACATCTATTCGACCAAGATGCGGTATTTTTGGGCACAGTGCTTACAAGTCCGAAGCAGGAAGACTTTGTAGGGCTTCTTGCAACTTTCGATGCTCGAATTGAAGCCCGATGGTTTTATTGGCCAGTGCAACGCCTGTACCACCAACAGCTTGCAGCGCCAACCAAAATTCGCCCTCTTTTTCCAAAACGGCCAAAACGTGTCCAGCTTGCTCGGGATCAATTCCCGTAAAGGCCAGGCGGCCATCTTCCTGAGGTTTTCCATTAAATACCTGCCCATCTTTTTGATGATAAAAAGCAGTAATCTTGTACGGGGAGGCGCTGCTTTGCGCAAAAAACTGCGCCCTACTGTTCGCTGTACGCTCCACTGTACGCCCTAGCGCCAGCCAACCCAATTGTTCGCTCTTGATCCAGTAGCCCAGCTCACGCGGCTGTTCCGATGCGGGAATTTGCGCCAACTGCTGCTCTATGTTTTTGTACGTTGTGGAGTCGTACTCGGCTTGTAGCAATTGTTGGTATTGTTGCAACGCCAAACAGCGATCTTCGTTCATTGTTGCCTGTGGGTCGCTGTCTTGGTAGCGCGTGTGGCGGGCGCGTTGCTCCAGCGCCTTCACATACGCCGTTTGTAGCGTATGGCGGCGGCGGTTGTACGCTCCCAATTGTTTGTAATACGCCTCTTCGAGTGCCGTGTTTTTTTGCTGCGCCTCTCGGCGAATTTTCTCCCGCGTCACCAGAAACTGTGCTTTTTGGTTGCGGAGTTGAAACGCCCGTTGTTTTTGTTGAGGCGTCCAGATTTCTTTTTTGCCACTTTTGTTGTAGCGCACGGCTTCCAACGGCGCTAAGCGTTCCTCTAGCGCGGCAATGGCCGCATCTTGTAGCGTGGTTGCTTGTTGGATGTTGATATAATTGGGGCGCTCTGGCGCGGCTCCATAGTTGGGCGCGTAAATATTTTGCTGGTTGGTAGTTGCGCAGACGTCCGATTGTTTGTTGTAATAATCGCCTAAAAATAGAGCGGTAGCACTGTGCTGGCTAGGCGTTTTCCATTGGCGGTCTTGTTGTTGCCACAACTTCCATTGCTGGGGCTGGCGGTCGTGGTTGGGCAGTACTAGGGTAGTCGGGTAGCGCAAGTTGGCCGGCAACAAAGCGCCGTCTTGTCGGGCTTGTAGGTAAATGCTTTTGTGCGCCAACAAAGCGCCCTCTTCTGTGTGGCTGGCTAGGCCGTGTTGCCAATGGTCTTGGCTATTTTCCAACACCCGCAAGGTCAATTCAACAGGGCCATCGTAGGTCGTTAACAACGTGTGGGCAGGCAGATGGATTAGAATTCCCGCTTTGCTAATGACGTAATTTTCTTGACTGGGGTCAATCCAGAAACGCTCACTTTTTGCCGTAGATTGGCGGTACAAAAAATCGCGGTTGCGTTGGCTGTAGCTGTTGCGGGGTAGACTGCCATCGCTTTTTTCTAACGATAAGTTGGCGCAAGCCGTACATACTTCTAAGGCAGCGTCGCAGACAATGTTTTGAATGTACAACAACGACAAAGGCACTCCTTCGCGCTCCAAACATTGCTGGATCAAATAGGCACGGCGACGCGACAATTGTTCGTTGGTGTCGCCTTTTTTGGCATCGTGCGCGTAGGCCAGTACTCGAATTTTTGACAATCCAGTACTGCGCGAGCGGCGTACCAATGCTTTGATGCTGTCGAGCTGGGCCAATGAAATAGCCGTTTGCCCTGTATCAAAGGCTACTTGGTATTGTGGTGTTTGGGCGTGGCTCCACTGTTGAAAGCCGAGTACGAATAGACTTATAAAAATAAATTGCTGCATGTGTTTGCTTATTGCGTTTGGGGTGTCTTGTGCCAATCACTGGGTAAAGATACAGCTATTTATAGAGCTCTGGGCAGTTGTGTGTGGGATTTGTGTTCTTTTAACAACGGATATTGCTTTTCTAAGCCTCTTCTTTTACAATAGTGTCAACTCAATTTTTTACAAATAATTATTCATGACTTCATATAGGCTTAGGTTTTTTTCTCATCTTAGCCGCTGTCAAAAGTTCCTATATATTGGGTTCACTTAAAACAATTCCTATTTCTAATCAAGACATAAAGTTTTTCTCCTAAACCCTTTCTTTCAGGAAGTATTCGATCAACTTTATGTTCTCAAACTAACTAACAATGAAATACCTATTTGCTATTACCATCAGCGCATTTGTTACCTTCGGTCTATCTTCTTGCGCAAAAGAAACTTGTTACGAGTGTGAAAACACGGTTGGTACCATTACTTGTACAGCAGATATCTGCGATGGTGTGGCTACGAACTCTGGCAACTGCGGTGGCAGCATTTCTGCTGGTAGCGATAATGTTACTAACGAAAACTTGAAAGATGCTTACGAAGCAGGTGGTTACACTTGTACAGCTAAGTAATGAATAAATGGCCTTGTGCTATTTTCTGGAGCGCCCTTAACAACTGTTGAGGGCGCTCTTTTTTTGGGGTGCCAAACGTATTGCTACAATGCCCGATAGCAATACGCGCTTGTTTTTATAGGTAGAGTTTGATAAAAATTGTAGTTTAGAAGCTGTTTTGTTTTTTATTATTTTATCAAAAAAATACTGCATATGTCGTACAAATACCTATTTATTGCTTGTTTGGTACTATTGGGTTGGGAGGGGCTACCAGCTCAAAACTGTCCGTCTGCGGTGGCGGGGCAGTTGGCCAATACCCGCACGGCGCTCTTGGCGACCGACACCACTCCTATTCCTAGTTATACTGTAGTACCAACGGGTTTACCCAATACTGAGTTTTTGGTGGTGCGCCAAGATACGTTGGCTGCGGATGGCTTTGGTCCTCCTGTTCTGGTTTCTAGTTTGGATGGGCGGGTGGTGCCGAGCGATTTGGGTTTGACGACTTGCCAAGAACTGTGTTTGGTGCCTTTTTCTTATGATCTGGGTCAAATTCAACTGGTGGTAGACTCCTTGTTGAACGGCTTGTACATCGGTGGCGCTACTTGTTGCACGGCGGCGGGCAATTTCTTTCCTGGTTTGTGTGATTCGCTGAACGCACAAGGAATTTTTAGAGGGTCGGACATTCAAAATTTGAACGATGTTATTTCTTTCACAGGCATC
>CAYUZF010000120.1:0-3758 GCA_964449615.1 uncultured Aureispira sp. | reverse complement strand
ACGAGCGGCGCCCAAACTTCTGTTCCTAATTTGGTATCTACCATCAGCCAACTCAATACCTTTATTAATTTGTTTGGCAACTGTGCCGCCAATGTTCCCGAGCTGTGTTATCGCGTCAATCCATCGGACACGGCACACAGCTGTTACCAAGTGGTTTTGCCCAATGCTGCTACTTTAATAGTGGCCAGTCCTGACACTATTGCTATCATGACGAGCAGTACACACCAATGCCAGTTTACTTATTTGCCCAACTCTTCTACCGAAGCTGTTGTCTGGTTGGTAGGAATGCCTGATTTGGGCTGCACCATTAACAGTGCGGGGGTGTTGACCACCGACAACACAACGGGGCGGGTTTGGGTCTATGCTACAGGGACTAGAGGTTGCCAAGAGGATAGTATTTTGGTAGAAATCACAGCTCCGATTGGCGTGCGGGCCTTGCCCAGCACTAGTTTGGCCATCGAGGCGATGCCCATGCCGTTTGAGCAGTACTTGCTGTTGGAACTGGAGGTACAAGCAGGCATCTACCAGTTGGAATTGGTGGACGTGGCAGGGCGCGTAGTACACCAAGCGCAAAGAAGGTTGGCGCGAGGCGTGCAGCAGTGGCGCTTGTCTACGGAGGCGTTGTCTGTTGGGGTATACGTGCTTCGGGTACAGGGCGCTGCCGAGCAAGGCAGTTTGTTGGTGGTGAAGCGGTAATGGGGCGGTTGGTGCAAGGTTGTTTTTAGAGGGTGGTGGCGTAGTAGCATTCGTCCCCTACTACGCCACCCTACTGCCCTGTGCTACACTTCTTCTGAAGCTTTCAATTTTTCCATGTTGTACGTTACTTGTATGGCCTCTATGAACTCATCTATTTGGCCGTCCATTACTTCGCTCAGATTGTATTTGGTAAAGTTGATGCGGTGGTCGGTAACGCGGTTTTGCGAATAATTGTAGGTGCGAATTTTAGAAGAGCGGTCGCCCGAAACGATTAAGGTATTTCGCAGGGCAGAAATGCTGTCTTCGTGTTCTTGCTGCTGCAATTCGTACAAACGAGCGTACAGTTTGGTAAGCGCTATTTCGCGGTTTTTGAGTTGAGAACGCCCATCTTGACACTCCACCACTACGCCCGTAGGTTTGTGGGTTACCCGCACGGCAGATTCCGTTTTATTCACGTGCTGCCCACCCGCACCACTGGCTCTAAACGTATCCCAAGACAAATCGGCCTTGTTGATTTCCACGTCTTCCATTTCAAAAATCGGCATAACGGCAACCGTAATGGCAGACGTATGGACGCGGCCTTGTGATTCGGTTTTGGGAATGCGTTGTACGCGGTGCGTACCCGATTCGTATTTGAGCATGCCGTACACATTTTCCCCTTTGACCTCTAAAATAACTTTGCTGTAGCCGCCCGATTCACTTTCGTTGGTGGCGATGTATTCGCGTTTCCAGCCCTGGCGATCAATGAAGCGCTCGTATACGCGGAGCATATCCCCAGCAAAAATCGCTGCTTCGTCGCCTCCTGCCCCCGAACGAATTTCGATCGTGACGTCTTTCTCGTCTTCGGGATCTTTTGGGATAAGCATAATTTTCAACTCGTCCTCAAAAACCTCTATTCTGCCCTCCAAATCTTTCAACTCGTCCTTGGCCATTTCTACAAAATCGGGATCGCCTCCGTCGTTGATGACTTCTCGACATTCGGCCATATTGCTGCGCATTTCTACGTATTCGTCGTGCGCTTTTACAAGAGGTTCCAAATCTTTGTACTCCTTGCTTATTTTCATAAAGCGCTTCATATCACTCGTTATTTCAGGATCGGACAACTGTTCTTCCAACAGTTGATATTTGTCCTTGAGTGCGCGTAATTTATCTATCATAATATACTAGTGTCTATTTCTAAGCGGGTGGAATTCTTACAACACTCCAACGAGCGTAAATAATTCAGCTATAAAGCGCAAAAATACAATTATTCTCAACCATTACCAAACCTTAGTTGGTCGCTGCCATTATGGGCAACAATTCCAATACTAGAGTTTCTAATTTAGCCGCCGCCACTTCTACCACTGCCAAGACTTCTTCCAAGGTCGTTTCGGTCAGCTCTTCAATGGGGTAGCAGCGGTTGGAAACCACCGAAACGACCAAGATAGGCAAATCCATGTGTTTGGCAACCAACACTTCGGGTACCGTTGACATGCCGACGACGTCGCCCCCTATGAGGTGAAAGAAGTTGTATTCGGCAGGGGTTTCTAAGTTCGGCCCCTGTGTCCCTACATAAACGCCCTCAAAGGCACGGATGTTTTTAGCGGCGGCCATTTCCAGTGCGGTTTTGTTGAGGTTGCGGTCGTAGGCGCGCAGCATATCGGGAAAGCGCAAGCCCAAACGCGCATCGTTGGTACCGCGCAGGGGGTTTTGGGCGTGCAGGTTGATGTGGTCTTTTATAAAAACCAAATCCCCTGCTTGCAGGTGCGGTTGCACGCTCCCAGCGGCATTGGAAATGACAACGCGTTGTACGCCCAAGAAATTTAGCACGCGTATTGGGAACGTTACGGCATCCATTTCATAGCCTTCGTAATAATGAAAGCGCCCTGCAAGCGCGGCGACTGCTACCCCGTTGAGTTGTCCTAAGATTAATTTGCCAGAATGCCCTGCTACTGTAGATTGTACAAAGTGTGGCAAGTCGGCGTAGAGAAATTCGGCGGTTACCTCAATGCCTTGAGCCAGGCCGCTCAAACCTGTGCCGAGTACAATGCCTATTTGAGGTTGAAAATTGGGGCAACGGTTTTGAATGTGTTGAACCGTTTCTTGAATTTTGTCGTAGAGTGTCTGCATGTGGTATGGTTAGTGAAATAAAAAACTCAAAGATAGGCCATTCTTGCAAGTAGACGTAGTTGCAACCACCCAATCCATATATTACTAATGAATTACTTATTGACAGTCAGCATTTTTTGACAGTTGTAAGGAACTTTTTTTCTTTTTACTTTGTATATACTAAGGCAATGGCGGTACTGCGTAAAAAAAAGGCGGTTAGATTTAAATTAATACTTGTCTATGCGGCTGACTTTCCAACCTTTTTGCGAAATATCTGTCCTTATGGTACTTGCTCTTAGGGCTTTTATAATCGAGTAGTAACAAGCGTTTGGTTACATTTTTGTTAAGTAACCCTTATTAAAGCGCTATATTGCAAGGAGTTAGTCTTTTTTTTAGGAAAACTCTTGTATTGCTAGAATAAAGGCGTATATTTGACAAGCAGCGATTACCCGATTTGGATAACCTGTGGAAATTTTACTTCCACAAGCTTTTTAAAAAATGCAGTTGCTGTATTAAAGTACAGTAAACAACATACTGACTTGAATTCTTTTTTTTAATTTTAACACAAAACTAATTAGCTATGAAAGTTTTAATGTTAGCTCTAGCAATGGTAGTAGCCTTAGGTTCTGCTTTTGCAAATGCACCAGCCAATGAAGAAAAAATGGTTGCGGTTGTATTGATGATGGACGATGGTGACGATCAACAAATCGTTGCTACAATTTACACTACTTTGATGGCTGCTGAAAAAGTAGCTAAAGTATTGGACATCGAAATGATTGCTCAAGACGAAGTGAACGACGATGTATTCGTATTCTCTTTGAAGTCTGAAGAGCAGCGCCAATTGACTATGAAGATCCTCGATGAGGAGGGTTTCGAAACTGTAGGTCACAACACCCTACAAGTTGAAGATGGTAACAACTACAACGCCTTGAACGTAAAATCTTTGGAAGATGGTACTTACCAATTCCAATTGA
>CAYUZF010000119.1:0-16151 GCA_964449615.1 uncultured Aureispira sp. | reverse complement strand
CTTACTGCTCCATCCCAGTAGTAAGAAAGGCAGCATTATAAGGTGCATTCTCATATCGTTTTTAGTATTTGGATTTGGTTAAATGGTGACTGTTTCCAGCGCTGCTAACAGCGTTTTCATGTCTGATAGAAGCGTTTCTAGGGCGGCCTGTGTTTCGGCATCTACCGTAGGAGACGAGTCGGATAAATTGGTGATGGCCGTTCTGAACTGTTCCAACAAGGCCGTGGCGGCTTTGTCTCCGTTGGCTTTCTGCTCCAATTCTAATGCAATGCGTTCCAACTTCCCTTTTAGTACCGAACGTTGGTAAGCATCTTCGCTTGCTTGGTATTCGTCCAGCGTGCGTTCAAACACCTGCTCGAAGCTCGATAAGCTGCTTTCTTCGTTGATGTGCTGTGCTGTGTCCTCCTGCATTTCCTGCTGCACTTTCTTTTTGAAGGCCAGCATCGTTTTACCCATCTGCTGGTAAGCCGCTTTGAGTTGTTGGTCCCCTTTAGTTTTGTATTCTGTTTGTAGCTGCTGCGTCCAGTCGTCTACTTGTGCCAAAATCTGTGCGTAATACTCTGCATTGCGCGTGCCATTGCTGTTGAGGTAGTCGCGGTTGACAAAGACCTTAAACGCATCGTAGATTTCGGAGTTGACGCCCTGTTCGGTGTAGGTGACCGCTTCGTCTACCAAATCGCTGTTGCCTGTCAAGTCAGCTTGTTCTTCTTCTGCGCCAATAATGACGTTGTTGATTTTGCGTTTGGACCAAAAGCCTGGGTTACTTTTTGCAATAGGCGCTTGTTTGAGGGCTTGTACCAACGGCTTGGGTTTTACTTTCATGCCGTTTTTTTCAGGAACAAACCGCAGGATATTGTTGGCGTCCAATTGAGCGGTACCAAAAGACAGGTTGACTTTTTCGGGCGTTTTTCCTGCGGCGACAAAGGCCTTTCTGATGGCGGGTTGGGTGCCTAGAATCAACAAACTGCCGCTGCCTGCTTCGGCTTGGGCAAAATAGTCCAAATGCAGGTAGTAAGGCACCGAAGCCTCTTCGCCTTTTTTGACAGCTTCTTGTAGAGTTTTCAACCCCAGTTTGATGTCTTTGGTAACATGGGCTTGGAAGGCCTGCAAGGCTTTGTCCTGCGCGGCTGCTTTTTTGAGGCTCGATTGGTCATCGGGAGAGTTGCTTAAAGTGGTTTGGGCATTTAGGTAGGTTGGCCAATCGAAGAGTTTCGCCAGCTTGCTTTTTCTCATTGTGGGAGTAGTTTTTGTGTATATTATAATGTATACACGTTTTATAAAAGAAGGTATACAGGCGCTAATATAAGCTATTACTTAGAAAAATGCAAGTTTATTTAATTATTAGACAACAGTATCTAATTTGGGGTATTATTCTGTTTTTACGACTAGATACCCATCTTACTTATTAGGATAAGGGAGGAAAAAGTATATCTTTGTAGCAATACCCAGAGCCGACCTACTTGACAAAATTTGTGCGTACAGCACAACACGAAAATACGCTAGATGTTTTCAACCGTTGAAACACTTGGTTATTGGAGAGATTTAGGTATAGTTTTGGAAAGGGCAAACGGGTAAACTTTTTTATTAGTACTTATCAAAAGGACGTATACAAGCGTTGTACCGTTTTTAGAGATAGGAATTTTAATTCGTAAGTGATAGCAATGGCTTCAAAATTCTCTTTGTTACTATTCATCGTAATCAGCAGCAGTTTCGTTTGGACAACCAACAGTAATACTTTTTACAAAGCATTTGGAAGTGATTCTCTACCTGCCATCGACCAAGCTTTAGAACAGTTGACACATCAAAAACAAACTGGAAGTACTTGTGCGTATACGGGGGGGCTTAAAATGAAAAAATCGGGCTACTTGCAGGGAGCTGCCAAAAAAATTAGCGTTTTTAAAGAAGGACGTGCATTGCTGGAAAAAGCAATTGCGCAAGCGCCCAACAACGCAGAATTTCGCTTCATTCGGTTAACAATTCAAGAAAATGCCCCTAAAATTCTAAAATACAATAAAAACATTGCAGAGGACAAAGCAATTATTTTAGCAGGTTATCGCAAGATGGATAGCAAAACCCGCGCTTACATCAAGGATTACGCTAACCAATCTGCTTTACTGACCAGTGCAGAGTTGAAATAATACCAATACCAATAGGCTATGAAACATGTTTTAGTAATCAATTATTCGCAGTCGGGGCAGTTGGATGCTATTTTAGAACAGTTTCTAAAGCCATTTGAGGGCAAGGCAGTGGTGGAGCGCGTATCCATAGAGGTGGCGGATCCCTTTGTTTTTCCTTGGAGTAGCGCTCGTTTTTTTGATGCGATGCCCGAGTCGGTTTTGGAGGAGGCTGCGCCTTTAGCTCCGTACACGTTGCTGCGTTCGCAGTATGATTTGGTGATTCTGGGGTACCAGCCCTGGTTTTTATCGCCGTCTATTCCAACAACTGCTCTACTGCAAGACCCACAATTTTTGGCAGTGTTAAAAGACACGCCTGTTGTCACCGTAATCGGAGCGCGCAATATGTGGATCAATTCGCAAAAAGCCGTTGTAGAGCGTATAAAAGCAGCAGGCGGCCACTTGGTAGCCAATATACCGCTGATTGATCGCCACCAAAATTTAATCAGTGCCCTTTCTATTCTGCATTGGATGTTGACAGGTCGGAAGGATCGGAAATGGGGCCTATTGCCTTTGCCTGGTGTTTCGTCAGAAGACATTGCAGCGACGAGCAGCTTTGGAGAACCAGTACTTGACGCACTGCAACAGAACCAATACCAGCAGTTGCAAGCGCGTATTCTGGAGCAGAAAACAGATGGTCAAGCTTCCATTGATTTACACCCTACTATTATTTTGATAGAGAGTCGTGCTAAACAGCTGTTTTTGATGTGGGCGCAATTAATTAAACAAAAAAGTACCACACCAAAAAGACGGGCTTTCTGGCTTGGTGTTTATAAATATTACCTCATAATTGCTCTTTTCTTAATTTCTCCTTTTGTAATTGGGGTTTACACTATTTTGGTGCGGCCTTTTAGAAGAAAGCAGATCAAAGCGCAAAAAATAACCCATCTCAACTGGGGGATTGAACCGCTGCCGAGCAAACAACCCTCTGAAATGCTAGTATGACTGTAGTTGGACGGCTCCCCCACGTCCAACAATTCTAGTACCTAAATAAACAATCCTATGAATGTTGCCCAACATGTCCTAATTTTAGGGGGTGGGTTGGCTGGTCTTACATTGGCCTTACAGCTAAAAAGACAGGCTCCTAATTTGTCCATTACTGTGCTAGAAGCACGCCCCAAAAATGCACCTACCGCCAGCCACAAAGTAGGAGAGTCTACCGTAGAATTGGGGACTTATTACTTAAGAGAGGTATTGGGTTTGGGGCCCTACCTAGATCAACACCAGTTACCGAAGACTGGCCTGCGCTTTTTCTTTTCTCCCCACTTGAAAGAACAGATTGATCAACGGGTAGAACTGGGAGCTAGTACTTCGTTGCCCATTCCAAGCCACCAAATTGATCGCGGGTTGTTTGAGAATGATTTGATTGAACAATTAAGCGAATTAGGAGTAACTATATTATTAGGTGCGAAAGTAGAAACAGTAGTTTTAGGTACAAGGGAGGAATATCCGCATGTGGTCAGTTATATGCACAAGGGCGCGCAGCAGCTGATAAAAGGAGATTGGCTGGTGGATGCCAGCGGACGCAGCAGTTTGTTAAAGCGCCGCCTAAAGCTCCAAAATTCTATCGAGCATCAAAACAATGCCGTTTGGTTTCGCTTTAAAGGAGAAATCGACATTGATGAATGGTCGGACAACGCGGCTTGGCGAGGAAAGTTTGCACAGGGGTTGCGGCGGTTGAGTACGGTGCATTTGATGGGAACGGGGTATTGGGTGTGGCTGATCCCTTTGGTTTCTGGCTATACCAGTGTAGGTATTGTGACCGACCCCAATTTTCACGATTTGCGCGAACACCATACCTGGCTCAAAGCCCTAGCTTGGTTGCACAAGCACGAGCCACTTTGCGCTCGGCAGTTGGCCGCTTTGGAGCGGGGCTCTGAAGATTTTAAGCAATTGAAAAACTACCCTCTGCACTGCACCCATTTTTACAGTACGCGGCAGTGGGGAATTGTGGGCGAAGCGGGGGCATTTTTGGATCCTCTTTATTCACCGGGAACCGATTTTATCGCTTTGGGCAATACCTGGATGAGTGATTTAATTGTGCGGCAGCATGGTGGGGAGAACGTGGCAGGGCGTTCTATTTTGTACGATCGTATCTTCCGCGCTTTTTTTGAAAGCTGGATTCCCATTTATCAACAACAATATGCTTTATTTGGTCATAGCCAGATTATGGTGGTCAAAATATTGTGGGATTGGACTTTGTACTGGGGTTTTCCTTGCCTGCTCTTTACGAACAATGCCTTCACGGATTTAGCCATTTTGCGTGCTGTATTTGTGCAAAAGAGTGCCGTAAGTCAACGCATTAAGGAGCTTAACCGTCGGATGCAGCAGTTTTTCCAAGATTGGGCTACTTGGGAGAAGACGCCAGCACCGCACTGCAACCAGTTTGTTGATTTTATGAACATTCCTTTTATCAAACGCATCCATTTGGGTTTGCAAAAGCCGCATACGCCAGAACAATTGCTGCAACAGTGTAAGGGAAACTTACAAGTGTTTGAAAAAATGGCCGTACATATTTATCAGAAAATTCGCCAACAATACGATTCTTTATATCAACTTAACAACATTAACCCCTACCAGTTTGCCCTCTATCATTCCCGAGAAATAGTAGCACAACAAGCCCAGAGTGTAGAAGCTTTGAGCAGTGATCCTACTATTGTAAAAGATATGGAAGCATTCTGGTTAAACCAAACAACAACCGTATGATGAACGACAGCATGCTACTATCCATTGGCATTGCTCAATTACAGCACGTATTTGTCAAAGCACAAGAATGGACCGAGCAACAACCCCTCGTAAAACGACTAGTAACAGACATTCCCAATCATTTTTTTGACTACACTGCCATAGCTTTTGAAGCGGCTGCGATGCAGTTGGCTACCAGTGCTTTGCGCAATCAAGAGCCGCTTAGCAATTGGAGCGTACTCGCCGAAGATGCGGCCCATCCCTATCCAATCTCTTCTTATTTGGGTTTGGGCATGGCGTTGGCACAATTGCGCTTAGACCCCAGTCCTTACGTTGCCGAAGCGCCTGTCTTGTGGGGCAGCCGTATTTGGGCAGGGTATGGTTATTACAACAATTATTTTAGAAAAAGAACTGAAGTAGACTACATGAACGAACAGTCTACGGAAGTAAAGGCGCTGTATTGGCAGGGCATCGGTCGGAGTTACTGGCACAAAAGTCAAGGTGATGTGCAAGTACTCAAAGAAAATTTAGACGGCTTGGAAGGGGAGCGGTTGAAAGCTGCTTGGCGGGGCATTGGTATCGCGTCTACTTATTTGGGGATCGTGGGTGAGCCGCTGTGGAAAGCGCTAGAAGCAATGGCTGGCCCATACAAACAACAATTGGCTGTTGGAGCTATCCTAGTCAGTGCTTCCATTCGCAGTACCTCTCGCAATCGCTGTGATGAGTTGCTCCTGCTCTTGACAGGGGTAGATCTAGAACAGGCAAAAGTACTCCATCAAAAAACCATAGAAGCATCTACCAAGCCTGATAGTGAAACACCGTTCTTAGATTGGATCACGGTTATTGAGCAAGCACTAGTGGCATAACCTCCAGTGTAGGCGTCCTGAATTTCTATTTATGTAAGCCTGCGGTAATTAGTTTTTTTGATTTATTTTAAACCCAAGTAGGGCATTGTTTGTGTTCTTAGACAACCTTCTTAGAATAACAAGTAATAACAGCAAAAAAAAGCGTACTTTTACCCGCTAATTTAGCGTGTCGCAGTCTACAGTGTAAGTATTTAGCGCTTGTTGTTGCTACAAAAAGAGCTTATTGGATTAAAATTATGAAAGACGTATATATCACCAAAGCAGCAGCTTTCTTGCCTAATGAAGTGGTAGAGAACGAGGAAATGGAGCAATATTTAGGTCAAATTGGTGGCCGTCCATCGCGTTCAAGGGCCATTGTGTTGCGTAGAAACGGCATCAAGAAACGCTACTACGCTTTGGATAAGGCAGGCAAGGCCACCCACACCAATGCGGAAATGTCTGCCTTAGCGGTAAAGAACTTATTTGTAGATGCGGAAGACTTGAAAACCATGGATTTGTTGAGTACGGGTACTTCTACTCCAGATCAAATCATTCCCTCCCATGGGGTCATGGTACACGGGTATCTTCCAGAAGCGCGCAGCGTAGAAGTTGTTTCGCCTGCGGGGGTCTGTTGCTCGGGGATGCACGCCTTAAAATACGCCTATATGGCGGTCAAACTTGGAGAGAAAAAGCGCGCTGTTGCTACGGGATCAGAACGGGTATCGGGCATGTTGACCAACGATAAATTTGAGGAGGAGATACAACAGATAGAGCAGTTGGAGGAGAATCCTTACATCGCTTTTGAAAAAGATTTCTTGCGCTGGATGCTCTCCGATGGAGCAGGGGCGCTGTTGTTGGAGCCCGAACTGAGTGATACGGGAATTTCCTTGCGCATTGACTGGATGCAAGGCGCTTCTTATGCCCAACAGCTGGAAGCCTGTATGTACGCAGGCGCAGAAAAGAACGAAGACGGAACCTTGAATTCTTACAAAGATTTCTCGGCAATGGAACAAGCGCAGCACTCTTTGTTTAGCATCAAACAGGATGTCAAACTCTTGAGCGAGCACATCGTACCGCTGGGAATTAAATTTGCCGTAAGGCAAATGGAGGCCCACGGCAAAACCATAAAGGACGTAGATTATTTTCTACCACACATGTCGAGCTATTTTTTTGAAGATGCGATTGCAGATAATTTTGAGGCGCTGGGGTGGCCGCTGCCACGGGACAAATGGTTTACCAATTTGTCTACAAAAGGCAACGTAGGCGCAGGCTCTATTTATTTAATGTTGGAAGAACTGCTGAACAACGGACAACTCAAAAAGGGAGAACAATTGTTGTTGTTAATTCCCGAAAGCGCTCGTTTTTCTTACATGACGGCTTGGCTAACGGTCTGTTAACTTATTGTTGAAATAAAAGCCCTTGTTATGAAAAAAGAAGACATCCCACAAGATGAAAGCAGTTTGGCTTCTTACACACGCGAACTCTGTTATGGGCGCAACGAGGATGGAACTTACGAGACCGCGTTAAGCACGGGCTGGAGCGTGAAGACAGAAGCCCTCAACCAAGCTTGGGAGGAAGCCCACCGCCGCATGGAAGCCGCAATAGAAGCCATCGAGCGCGGAAATGCAAGTCCTATTCTTTATTTTATGGAGCGTAGTTTGATGGATGTGCCGACCTTAGCTGCTTATGTGAAACTTTGGAGTTTTCGAGTCAACCGCCACCTCAAAGCTGGCCCTTTTGCGCGCTTGAACGACAATTTATTGGAGCGCTATGCAGCGGCTTTTAGAATTACTACAAACGAACTAAAAAACTTTGATGTCAACCATTATAAAGACAACAAAAGAGGAGTTTGACCATCTGCAAACGGCGCACTGTGAAAACGGCGTAGCCACCAATTTGCTGCGGGATCAAGGACTTGACTTCATGACAGAGCCTCTAGTTTTCGGATTGGGGGCGGGCTTGTTGTACATCCACATTCCTTTTCTAAAAGTCAACCACGCGCCAACTGTATCGTTTCGCTCATTGCCAGGGCGTATTTTTAAAAACGCTTGCAAAGGACTTGGAATAAAGGTTGTTCACAAGAAATTTTCTAACAAAGAGAAAGCGCAAGCCTATTTGGATGCTCAATTAGCGGCAGGTAGATTAGTCGGCTGTCAAGTTGGTGTTTTCCATTTGCCTTACTTTCCAAAAGCCTATCGATTTCATTTTAATGCCCATAATTTAATAGTTTACGGACAGAAAGAAGGGCAGTACCTGATCAGTGACCCCGTTATGGAGACGGTAACTACGTTGAGTGCGGTTGAGTTGGAAGATGTGCGTTTTGCTCGTGGAGCGATGGCACCCAAAGGACACGTTTATTACCCGACAAAAGTGCCTGCCATAAACCAAGCGCAAATTCAAGCGGCGATTAAGAAAGCCATCAAGAAAAATGCCTACCTTATGACGCGGGTGCGGCTGCCTTTTATTGGCAGCAGTGGGTTTGGCTATACAGCTAAACAAATCAGAAAATGGCGAGACCAGTACGGCCCCAAAACTGCGGGTCTTTATTTGGGGCAGTTTGTGCGCATGCAGGAGGAGATTGGCACGGGGGGAGGCGGTTTTCGGTTTATTTATGCGGCTTTTTTACAAGAAGCTGCCCAACATTTGGGAGACGAGCGTCTATTGCCCTACTCCGAATTGGCCACCCAATCAGGCGATTTGTTGCGCCAATCGGCGGTGCGTATGGCAGCCGTTTACAAAGGCCGTACGACGAGCCAACAAGATTTTGAAGCGGTAGCCGATGGTTTGGACGAAATTGCAGCATTGGAATACCGTTTATTTGATGCCCTTTATCAACTAAAATTATAACACATCTGTATGCCCAATCGCTGTATTCAAATAGACCATCTAAACAAGCGCTACCCTGGTGCAGACCACGACAGTTTGCAAGCGGTCAACCTCACCGTTTATAGAGGAGACAAGTATGGTATATTAGGACCCAATGGTGCTGGCAAAACCACCTTGATTTCTATTCTCTGTGGTATTATTGAAGCAAGCAGTGGCACGATCCGCTATCTAAAAGGGCGCGAGAAAGTAGCTTATAAGGCCATACAATCAACTATTGGTTTTGTACCTCAAGAGTACGCCTTGTATCAAGAATTGACACCTGTACAGAATTTGCGCTACTTCGGAGCGCTCTATAACTTAGACAAGGCTGCCATACAGGAGCGCATTCCAAAAATTTTAAGTATTTTGGGCTTATCGCACGTCGCCAACAACCGCATAGAAACTTTTTCGGGAGGTATGAAACGACGGGTAAACTTGGCGATAGGGATCATTCATGAACCTACTATTTTGTTTTTGGACGAACCGACGGTAGGGGTGGATGTGCAGAGCAAGGTGGCTATTCTTAAATTCTTGAATGAGTTGAATGAGCGCGGGACGACAATCATTTATACTTCGCACCATTTGTCGGAAGCACAGGAGTTTTGCAACCGAATTGCTTTGATTGACCAAGGCAACATCATTTTAGAAGGAGCGATGGATTCGATGTTGAAAGACCACGAAGCGGAGAATTTAAAAGATTTATTTCTACATTTTACAGGAGAGGCTTACCGCGATTAGCGTCAACCGTTTATAAAGAACAACGCATGTTTAAACTTTGGGTTGCCATTAGAAAAGAGGCTCAATTGCTGCTGTACGATAAGGCGGCTTTGATTGTCTTATTCGGAATGCCGTTGCTATTGGTTTATGTAATTACCATTGTACAGGATTCTGCTTTTCGATTGGTGAATGAGAATAAAATTTCGATGGTGGTCGTCAATAGAGACCAGGGGACAGAGGGGAAAAAATTGGTGGATTTAATGCAACGTTCTGGCTTGTTTGCCTTGCAGCAAAACGATACCATTACCAATTTGAACCAAGCTATGTTGGAGGCCGATTACTTGACGGGCATGGTGATCAGTGTGGATTTTAGCGAAAAACTGAATAAAAAAGCCAATTTGGTTACGCAAAATATGATGGCTGAATTGGGCTTAGAAGAGGAGCAGGGGGGGGCTGTCGAGAAAATGAAATTGTCGGCCTTAGAATTTTACCACGATCCTACGCTACAGGAGAACTATTCGTTTTCTATCATCAACATGATTGATGCGTTTTTAAAAACGGTGGAAGGGGAATTGTTAATCAACCAACTCTGTGCAGAATTAGAATTGACTCAAGCGCCCGAACAACTCAAAGTAGCTATGATTGAGAACCGCGTACCGATTGAGCGTAAGGTAGTTACCAATTCTCAGCAAGATAAACTGCCCAACTCTACCCAACACAACGTTCCCGCTTGGACGATTTTTGCCATGTTTTTTATGGTGGTGTCTTTGGGAACTAATATTGTAAAGGAGCGTTTGAATGGAAGTTTTGTGCGTTTGAAAACCATGCCTACCAGTTTTGTGCTGGTAGTGGGCGCTAAGATGCTGTTGTACACCAGTGCCGCCGTTGCCCAAGTAGCGTTGGTTTTTACTTTGGCCAAGTTGACTTTTCCTGCTTTGGGATTGCCTGAACTGACGCTGCCCGACAATATTCCAGGCTTTATTTTAATAACGTTGCTCAGTGGTTTTGCTGCGGTTAGTTATGCAATGGTGGTTGGGACGTTGGCCAAAACACAAGAACAAGCGCACGGGTTTGGCGCTATGTCTATCGTTATATTAGCGGCTATTGGGGGCATTTGGGTACCGAGTTTTGTGATGCCCGAATTTTTACAAACCATCAGTCTTATTTCACCCCTCAACTGGTGTTTACAGGGGTTTTATGTACTGTTTTTAAAAGGGGGCGCTTGGTCGTCCTTACAACCTGTAGTTATTGGTTTGCTGACTTTTATAACCGTTTGCTTGACCATTGCTTATGCCAAATTAAAAAAAGATCAATTGATCTAGTTGATACAATAATCCACTATTAGACCATTTATTTAAGCTCTATTGATGTTATGAACAAAGGAGAATTTATAATACATCTCAAACAGCAGGTTATAGATTACCTCAATCTGTTGGACATAGAAACAGAGGACTTGGATATAAAAGCGCCCCTGTTTGGCCCTGATGGAGATTTGGGCTTAGACTCTATTGATTCTGTAGAATTGTTGGTGATGTTAGAACGCGAATACCAAATCAAGATTACCGATCCTAAGGAAGGTCGGAAGGTGTTGGAAAACATAGAAATCATGGCCAACTATATTTTGGAGCATCGGCAACAGTAAACAAAAAAAATATTGTACCTTTATTAGAGTTTATTGTGAATAGATTTATCTAAAAAGCTGCTTATCAAGTATGTTTTTAGGATAGGCTTTCACTGTTAATCCCCTTTTATAATCATTCCCGCAAGACCTGTTGATGCGTTCTTGCAGTAATTCAAAGTGCTATGACAAAAGTTCTAATTACAGGGATGGGCATCATCTCTGCTATTGGCAAAGACCTGACAGCCACTAGAGCTAGTTTGCAAAAAGGACAAACGGGTGTTGGAAAAGCCACGCATTTAGATTCGCGTTACAAAGATACATTCCCATTTGGAGAAGTACCGCACAGTACTGCCGAGTTGCAACAACAGTTGGGCATTGCTGAGGAGAAAGGCATGACTCGCACCGATGTGTTGGCTACGGTAGCGGTTCAAGAAGCGCTGCAACAAGCTGGATGGACGGCTGCCGAAATTACAGACTGGAAAACGGCTTTTGTATCCGCAAGTACCGTTGGAGGCATGTCTAGTACACAGGAGTTGTATAGGGATGGGAAGAAAATAGGAACCCCGTCTGATTATTTGGCTTCTTACGTCTGTGGTGCGCATACGGTCAAGCTGATGAAGCGTTTTGGGTTTAGAGGACTTTCTTCTACCTTCAATACGGCTTGTTCTTCTTCGGCCAATTCTATCGCTTTTGGCGTGCAACTCATCCAATCGGGACGCGCCAAGCGGGCTATTGTTGGCGGGGTGGATGGCCTAGCCGCGTTTACTGTCAATGGATTTAATGCCTTGCGTATTTTGGCTCCAGAAGCGGCCAAGTCGTTTGACCGAGATCGAGTAGGATTGACGTTGGGCGAAGGAGCAGCTTATTTGATTTTGGAAGCTGCGGAGGAAGTCGGCGACAGAAAAGTCTACGGAGCTGTAACGGGCTACGGCAACACCAACGATGCTTTTCATGCTTCGTCTATGTCGGAAGAAGCGACAGGGATCATCAATGCCATTGAAGGAGCCCTGAAAAAAGCAGATTTGCAGCCTTCAGATATTGATTACATAAACGGACATGGGACAGGAACAGAAAACAACGACGCGGTCGAATTGCACGGCTTACAACAGGTGTTTGAGACGATTCCCCCTTACCATTCTACCAAACCTTACACAGGACACACCTTAGCGGCAGCGGGAAGCATAGAAGCAGTTGTTACCCTTTTGGCGCTCAACAATGGCGAGTTGTACCCCAGTTTGAATTTTGAAAACCCCATAGAAGGACATGAATCCACGCCACCAATTACCAGTTACCAGCAAGGGCAGCCGCTGAAACACGCCTTGTCCAATTCCTTTGGCTTTGGTGGCAACTGTTCTGCACTCATCTTCTCAAAAGTATAAGTTATGTTTATTGTTGATTCTTCTTGTATCTCTCCCCAATTGAGCTATGACCGACGGTTGCTGACTCTCGGAAAAGTAGAACATTTGTTGGGCAACCAATACGAGGCGCTAGAACCTCCTTACAAAAAAATGATTCCGCTCAATCTACTGCGCCGCATGGACAAATCCGCTCGTATGGGAGTAGGCGCAGGGGTGACCTTGCTCAAACAAGCACAAAAACTAGAAAAACAGGTCGATGGAATTATTATTGGCTCTGCCAATGGGTCTATAGACAAGTCCATCAGTTTTTTGCACCAAATGGTAGACTACGAAGAGGGCACCCTGACGCCCAGCGATTTTGTGCAGTCTACTTCCAACTCTATTTCGGGTACTTTGGCGCTGCTAGGCAAAATTAGAGGCTACAACAATACGCACATCAACCACGGCTTGTCCTTCGAGAGTGCATTGCTGGATACCTTTTTGCAATACGAAACGACTGAAGTAGAGCGCTTGATTTTGGGCGGTGTAGATGAGCTGTCGCAATCCAATTTTAATGTAGATGAGGCAAGAGGCTTGTACAAACGCAACGAACATACCGAATCCGAAAGCCTATTGCGTTCCAAGTCGAAGGGAACGGTAGCAGGCGAGGGCGCTGCGCTGTTTATGACGGAGCGAGAGCACAGCAAGGATTCTTTGGCTCGCGTACTGGATGTAGATTTGTTTAGTTTTCCAACGCAAGAAGACCTGGTGCAACGCGTAGAAGCTTTTTTAGCCCGCAACGGCATGGCTCCGCACGACATAGATGTGTTGTTTATGGGGTATAATGGCGATAATAGAACCGATCATTTCTACGAATATTTGCGAGGGACTACTTTTGAAACCACAGGAGTATACACTTACAAAAATTTAGTGGGAGAGTATTATGTGGCTTCTTCGTTTGCCATGTGGTTGGCGGTCAATTTATTGTCTGGGCAGACCATGCCAAGACGCGCCATTTGGCGTCCCGTTCCCAGAAGAGCCAAAAAGGTGCTGATTTACAACCACTACGAAGGCACACAGCACGGCCTTATTCTATTAAAACGTCCGTGGTAGGAGATAGATCTAGGCATCGAGCGGGGGGTAGGGCATCGGGCGAAGCCGAGATGCCCTACCCCCCTTGCTAAACACTCAGAACGACCTATTTGGAGAAGGTATATTGTACCCCTACGGTAAAAAATAAAGCATTAGAATTGCTGCTTTGTGTGGGTAGGTTTAAGGGTTTTTCCAAGTCCAGCGCATTGTTCATTTGCACAACGACATCTGGGGGAATGTCTTCAATAAATGCAGTAAGCAGCGCATTGGTGTTGGATTCAGAAGTCATCACATCCTGAAATTCTATTCGTGTAAAAATAGTCTCCGCGCCGTCTAAATTATTGGTAGCCGTGCCATCTACAGCGGTTTCCGCATCTACGGTTACTTCCGCACGATCCGAGCGAATGCGCAGCCCCGTATAGGTCGCTTGCAAATAAATGCCCAGTCGTTCGTTCACTGCATAAGTAACCCCAACACTGGACTCGAAACCCAGCGAAAATTTGCCATAAATCTCCGTTTCTTTCTCGCGGGTTCCTCTAGTACTGTTGTAAGCCCAGTTTTCCTCTACAATCAACCGCCCCCAAAGCGGTAATACTACCCCAAAGCGCGCAAAAGGTCGAAATTTACCTTCGGGTGCCTGTACCACTAGAGAAGGCGTGGCGCGAAGTTGGTACGAGTAAGCCTGGCGTTTGTAACTAGCTCCTCTAGCGTTTTCTGATCCTCCATACAACTGTTTAAAACCGTGGAAGTAATAGAAATTCAACTCCGCTCCAAAGGAAGGTGTAAACCAATAGCCGCCCGCTACCCCAAAACGCGCCCCACCACCGAACGTGCCAAAAATGGTATTTTGGCGCACTGCTAGGTCATTGCTGTCCTTTTCTAAAAAAGGCATTCCAAAAGCATCCTGGCTTACGCCCAATCCAACCCCGCCACCGCCGCGCACATACACTTGTGCTTCGACAAAAGAAACGAATAAACTACCTATGAGTACGGTTAATAATCCTCGCATAAATTTATTTTTTTTGTTTAAAGTCAATAGAAATATTGTAGAAGAGTAAGTTACGAAATAGCAAGCAAAAATCCAGCGCTTAGTAAAAATGCCTACACAGTGGTTGTCAATCCCCCAATCAAGTTGTATCATTGTGTTATGAACAATCGTATAAAAATTGCCAAAGAAGTCATTCGTACACAAGCACAAGCATTGTTACAATTGGGCACGCATCTCAACTCCAACTTTGATCAGGCAATCGAGCATTTATTGGCTTGCCAGGGACACATTGTTGTTTGTGGAATTGGCAAATCGGGCTTAGTTGGCAAAAAAATAGCTGCCACGCTGTCGAGTACAGGAAGTCCTAGTTTCTTTTTGCATCCCTCCGAAGCCATACACGGAGATTTGGGTATGTTGCAGGCACAAGATTGCTTTTTAAGTATCTCTAATTCTGGGGAAACGGATGAAATTTTACAGCTGTTGCCCTATGTAAAACGCTTGGCCATTCCACACATTGCTCTGGTGGGGAAGGTCGATTCTACGCTGGCACGCAACGCAGCAGTTGCTCTATATGTAGGCACTACTAAGGAAGCTTCGCCAATCGCGGCGGTACCCATGGCTTCTACTACCGCAGCAATGGTCATGGGCGATGCTTTAGCAACGGTTTTATTAACCGCTAAAAATTTTGATGAAAAAAACTTTGCCCAATTGCACCCTGGCGGTTCTTTGGGACGGAAGTTAGTCACAACGGTAGGCGACGAAATGACACGCCACCAATTACCCATTGCAGCACGCCACACCGACGTAAAAACGGTAATTTGGGAGATGTCCAAAAGCCTTTTTGGGATGGTCGTTGTTGTAGAAGCAGCGCAACAGATTATTGGAGTTATTACCGATGGCGATTTGAGGCGCAGCCTTCAAAAGTATCCTAGTGCTTCTTTTTTTGAATTGACCGCAGAAGATTTAATGACAGCCCAGCCCAAAACGGTTACGCCTGATACCCTACTCTGGGAAGCGGATCAATTGTTACTAAACCACAAAATTACTAGCTTATTGGTTGAACAAGACGGGCGTTTGATGGGTCTTATAGCCAAGCACCAAATAAAATAAACGTATGAACTGGAAAGAAGAGTTGAAGCAAACGGACCACGCCATCTGGGAAAAATCATTTAGAACGGCGGTTGTAGAGAAAGGGAAAGCAGCAATTGATGAATGGTTGTGGACGTGGCTGTGGGAGCGTGTGGCTTGGCCCGACGAGGGCTACAGTCTGTTCAAAGCAGGAAACATCTTACTCGAAGCTGCTATTTTTAAAGTGCGGGTATTGGTAGAAGTTGGGCACCAAGGAAAGCGGCGCTATATTCGGGTGCGGTTGTATGAGAATAACCCTTATCATCCCGATTTTGACGAATGGTTGGAAGTCGGCGCTTCAGAATGGCGTTTTCCTTCTTTTGGAAATCCCTATTTGGATAAAGAAAATTACAGTTATTGGGAAGAAATGCTGTTTTGCAAATTGATGAATCAGGCGTTTGAAGAAAAGAAAGGCTTGGATTTTTTGATAGAACGTTCCCGCCGATTGCAGTAAGTACAAGTATTTAGTAAAAATACAGCTAAAGCCAAAAATAAACCATATACGAACAAAGAAGGGGCGCCTCCAAATTCGGAGCCGCCCCTGTGCTATTGTTAGAGGTTTTTGTTACCGTAAAACAGTTACATCACCCTTTATTTGTATAGTTTCGCCGTCTACAAACAAGACGTCCGCGTACCAAGTATACGCACCTGAAGTAACAGGTTGCCCTTTGTAAATGCCATCCCAACCTTGCTCTGGGA
>CAYUZF010000118.1:10420-16170 GCA_964449615.1 uncultured Aureispira sp. | reverse complement strand
CCGAAGAAAATGTTCAAACTCATAGCTATACCAATTCCGAAGAAAATGTTCAAACAAACGCGTGCTAGTGCCCCTATAAAAAACGAAGACCACCGCCAAAAATGAACAGTACACAGCGATTCATTTGGCCAAACAACCCCATTTTCTTAAAAAAAGCAAAAAAAAATGAAAAAAAGTTGTCCAAAACTTGAATAAAAGACTTTTTTGTCCTATACTTGTAGTGTACTCATTGGCACACTAGTAAAAATTAACTTCAAAATCTCTTTTTATGTTTTCTAAAGCTTGCGCCTACGGAATAAGAGCCTTAACGGTCATTGCAAAAGCAGGCAAAGAAAATGAAAAAATTGGCATTAAGAAGATTTGTGAAACTGCCGATACACCAGCGTCGTTCACAGCTAAGATTTTACAAAATCTGGTCAAAAAGTCCATCGTTAGTTCACAAAAAGGACCAACAGGCGGATTTTATATTTCCAAACCGCTGGAAGAGATTAGTTTGTACGATATCGTAGCGGCCATAGATGGCACCGATGTATTTACTCAGTGCGGGTTGGGGTTGAAGGAGTGCAGTTCACTAGAACCTTGCCCCTTTCACTTTCAATTCAAAGTAGTGCGCGACGAATTGGTAGCCATGTGCAATACCAATACCTTAGAAGATTTAGTTAATGGTTTGGAAGTACCAACATTGTAGACGAAAAAATTTATACCAATAGAAGACAAAAAGGTCTTTAAATCCTTTAAATAAAATAATCATGACAACTACTGCAAAAAATGCCCTCCACCTAGCCCCCAATACCTTAAGAAACAATACAACTCCGCCTGCTAATCCGTTGTTAAAAGCGTGGAACAATTACTGGGCGTACGCCGATCGACAGGGTAAAAACCGTATGTTTTGGTATTGTACCGTTTTGTTGGCACTCCCTTGTGGTTTTATGATGCCAATGGCTATTTTGATGATGTTTATAGCTCCTGCTGTACATATTTACTTCATAGGATTACTCATTCTATTACTTTTTGCTAATGTCGTAATGCATGTTGCGCAGGTACCTGGGCGCATTTTTATTCCTTTGTTTCATGCAACGGTAGCAACGATGACGTTTATTCCTTTTGTAGCTTATTTGATGACTGTCTAAGGAATGGTAAAGATGCTTGTTCCCTTCAACCTACGGGAGGGAGCGGGCTCTTTATTTTAGGTATAGCCCAATATTTTGAACATATCGGCTGCCGTTTGCTCATCGCGGTATAGATAATCAACAAAATTACCTGCTTCATCGCGCTCCACAATGATGTGTTGAGGCGAAGGAATTAAACAATGTTTGATGCCGCCATATCCACTGATGGCATCTTGGTACGCTCCAGTATGAAAGAAACCCAAATACAATGGTTCTTTGTCGCTGTTTTTATAGCTGGGCAATAAGATTTCTTGATTAAAATCCTCCGAGTTGTAATAATCGGCTTGATCGCAGCTGATGCCCCCGATAATAACGCGCTGGTAAGGATTTTCCCATTTATTGATGGGCAACAAGATAAACTTTTCGTGGATGGACCAAGCATCTGGAATGGTGTTCATAAGGCTGTTGTTGATGATGTACCAATGTTCCATATCGTTTTGCCGTTTCTGTTCCAACACTTCAAATACAATCGCGCCCGCTTCTCCTACCGTGTACTTGCCAAACTCTGTAAATAAATCTGGTGTAGGTACTCCTTCGCGCGCACATCCATCTTGCACGGCAGCTACAATAGCTTCTACCATATATTGGTAATCGTATTCAAACCCTAGATGGTTGCGCACCGGAAAGCCGCCCCCAATATTGAACCCTGTCAAACTTGGCAGCTGCTTTTTTAGCTTGGCATACAGTTCAATAGCACGCTGAAATTCTTTCCAATAGTACAGCGAATCTTGAATACCAGAATCAACAAAAAAATGCAGCATCGTTAACTCCACCTTAGGGTTACCTATAACGCGCTCCTCTATAAAATTGAGTGCGTCCTGCCGCGGAATACCTAAGCGCGAGGTAAAATAAGTCGCTTTGACATCTTGGTTGACGGCCAAACGTAGACCAATTTTTACGGGCGCTTCATCGGGCTGCACCAACGCCTCTATGCGCTGCAATTCGCGCTGGCTGTCCAAAATCAACACCGAATTGCAGTATCCCTCCTGCATCAAACGGCGCACCTTTTGCAAGTAATCATTCGTTTTATAGCCGTTGTGCAACAGTCTAATACTTTTGTCAATTTTCTTTTTCTTGTACAATTGTTCCACCAAATCAATATCAAAAGCAGAAGAAGTTTCTAAATGAACGTCTTGCCGCAATGCTTCGTTGATCACGTGGTGAAAATGGTTGCATTTGGTACAATAGCAAAAGTAGTACGCGCCTTGATAGTTGCGTTTTTGCATGGCTTCTGCAAACCACTGTTGCGCCTGCTTAATTTGCGTTCCAATCTTAGGCAAATAGGTCAGTTTAAAGGGCGTCCCGTATTTCTCAATAAGCCGCTGTAGCGATACGCCGTGAAACGTCAGTTGCTGATCCTGCAAATCAAATCCTGCCTGTGGAAAATCGTAGGTTTGCTGAATGAGATCAATGTAGGTGTTTTTCATAATATGCACATAAACAACCTTGCCCTAGAATGGTTGTTGGTGCCTTTCTATAACAAGGTTGCAGATTATTGTTCCTTTGTATGGATGTTTTTATAATTTTTCTTCAATTACCTCTTCTTCATAAAAACTAAAGCGTTTGAAAGGTTGGTAAAGCGTAGTAGGATCGGGTGATTCTACTGCTGGTTGTGGCTCTGATAAAGCAGCTTTACGAACGTAAAGTATATTTTTATTTGTTGTAACATAATAATAATTACCTCCACCTGCATAGTAAGACTCAATGGCTAGAATGGCGTCGTCTGGAATTCCAAATTCTTCGTAACGCGCTCGATTGACCAGAACACCTCCCACGTCTTCTGCCAAAAACAAGTCTTTTTGCTTTGTAGAGGGCACCAGATAGAGCTTGGCGCGTGGCATACCCGCTTCGGTCTCCTCCAGCACCTCTGCTTTTAGCATAAACGTGACGTTGTTGAGGTCGATAGGACTTAGCGTAGGTTCGACGGTAGCGGGTGTTTCTGCGGTGTTGGTCGTTGGTTCGGTTAGTGGCGTTTCTGTAGCTGGTTGGTTGTTGCAAGCCCATAGAGCAGCAACCAAAAGCAACACCGTGAGTGGTTTAAGCATATTATTAGAATGTAGTGTGATAAAATGTCATTCTCGTATAATGCCCAAATGCAGAATTCTTCCACCTGCTTGGTTGACAGGACTGACACTTTTGCCAATGATAATTCCCGCCTCGGGCGCATAATACTGTTTAATTAAATTACCAAAAATATCGCGAATGGAAGCTAACAAAGTTCCTTCCTCTACTTTTTCCATCAAATCTACATGCAAGGCCAATAATCCTCCTACATTGGTGTAGAGCCAATAAGAGCGCTGGCAAATTACGGTTGGACGCTGCGGCTTTTCCACTTCTTCTTCAATCATTTCCAAATAAGACAACACGTTGTGTACGCCAATAACCCCCGACTTTATCATTTTCTTTTGAAAGGTGTTGGGATTGCCAACTTCTAGCGTAATGGCTGGAATATCAATGGCGTCGGCTGCGCCGCGCAAGGTTCCATCGGATGGAGGGTTGTGAACTATGATTTGTGCATTTTGCAAAAGCGCCAGTTTGCGGGCAATGGGATGTTTCATATCTGCCCGTACATAATAACTGTTGATCCGTCCCGTGCTGGCCGTATGCAAGTCTAACAAATAATCCATGTGCTGCACAAACTTCTCAAAAAAGCGGTAGGCATAAACTTGGCTGACATTGCCATTCTCCTTGCCTGGCATAATGTGGTTGAGATCAACGCCATCGTTGAAACGGCGCTTACGCCGCACATAAGACGGAATGTTGACTACTGGAATAGCGACAATAGTACCCTTGAGTTCTGCTGGGTCAATTTCATTAAATAGACGCTGAATAACAGGAATTCCGTTCAACTCATTGCCGTGTACGGCAGCCGTCACACCCAGAATGGGAAAATCTTCTTTGCCGCGCGCTACCATTACAGGCAACCGAATCGCTACGCCCAAGCCATTGGTAATCAAATCTACCCAATAGTGGCGAATAGATTGTGGTGGGGTATCTTTTATATCAAAAACAGCTTTAATTGTTGCTTCTCGCATGGTATTTCTTATTTACATATTGTATAATGCCATCAATGGCTAATTCCACAACAGGTCGCCCTGTCTGCTCGGCTGCTTGCGGAAAGCCGCCAATACTCAAAGTATTAATTTCGGACAACACGCGTTGCCCATCGTCGTTCACCAGTGTATCCATGCCAAACATTACAATGCCTGCACTCAACAACTGCGGCATCAAGCGTTTAACCATCGCTTCTTCTTCTGGGCTTACGGTAGCGGGTGTAGATTGCCCCCCTTGTGCAATGTTACACAACCAAGAATCGCTGGTAGGCAAGCGCAGAGAGGCGCCTAGTATTTGTCCATTGACCACCAAAATACGCTTATCGCCTTGACTGACGTTTTTCAAAAATTTCATGGCTAAATAGCCTTCCTGTTCCAACTCTTCGGTGATGCTTTCTAGGTATATTTCTAAATCTTGCTCCCCTGCTGCCCCCGCATCAACGCGACCATCCTTTATTTTTACGATGCCCTTGCCGCCATACTCGCGGAGGGGTTTGAGTACAATAGGAAACTGCTCGGCAAAAGCCCGTACGCCTTCTTTGCTGCGACAAAGCTGCATGGTCGGACACAAATCGGGAAATTCTAGTAAAAATGCTTTGGTGCTGGTTTTAATAATGCCCTGCGGGTGGTTGACCAACACGGCTTGGGGCGCAGCTTGTACCACATATTCCAAAAACTGGTCGGTGATGGGGCGCGGCAAGCGCATAAATACAAAATCAACGGATGTGACATCTACCAAATGGGTATCCGCCAAAAACTGTTGGCCGTTGGGATCAAAGTCGAATTGGGCAGTTGCTTCCAGCGCATGCACCGCCGTGCTTTGGTGCAATTCAAAAAAGGAATTATTTTGAGGGTTGGCGCGGCTGGCTACCTGTACGCGTTCACATTGCTGGTGCTGTACCAACGCACGCACCAACGCGTAGAGGGAATTTTGGTCGCTGTGTCCTCGGTGGTCGGTCAAGACTAGGCAATTATACTTTTTCATTATTGGTATAAATTTCGTTTAATAAAGTAGGGTCGTCGTTCAAAGATCTGAACAAACGCATTCTAAAACGGCCTTTACTGTTGTAGAGTTTTTTGCACATTTTATCAATGGCAATTGTCGATCAAACCGTTTGAATAAAGCCCTCAATTAAATCATCCAAGCCCAAGCCCAATTTGTTGAAATCACGTCGATCCATAAGCATCAAGCGGCTGGTATCGCTGGACCATTCGTTTTCACCTTCTTTGACCGACAGGTTGGTTCCGAGCATTTCCCAAGAGCTACCGCCCCCTTGCAGGGTATCGGCCAGCGGTTTGGCGGCGCGGCGAGAGTAGACGCACAGCGGTCGAATGCCCTTTGGGGTACTGCTCACCATCATGCGCACATCGGTTACAAAGGTTTCGCCTTTCTGGTTGGGAATCGTACCTACGTGGTAAAATTTTCCTTCGGTACTAGTCGAACTCCAATTAAAATTACCAATCAAACTCTGCACAATAAAGCGGCGGTATTCAAAATCCATATCCATAAAATCCTCCAATTCTTGCT
>CAYUZF010000118.1:6203-10410 GCA_964449615.1 uncultured Aureispira sp. | reverse complement strand
AGACACCCTGCCCCGCGTTGCTGTATGGAATCTTAATTACGGCTTGGCCACCCATTTTAGCCACCCACAGTGGAATTTCGGTCTTTGCTACGTCCCAAATGGTTTCTGGAATGTTGATTTTTAGCCCAGAGCCCTCCAATTCTGCATTGTACAAATCGTACGCTTTGGCAGCGACCATTTTGTTGCGCCCGCCTGCCAAACAAGCGACAATAGGATTGAGCACTTTGGTTTTAGAATGCAGGGAAAAGCGCGTCCACGGGCGTTGGGTAACGTAGCGAAAAACACCGCGCAAGGGTTGCCAGTCGCCTTCTTCCTCTAAGCGGTAATAGAGTTTGTCGTTTTCTATTTTGATGTGGGTATTTTCTTGCTTGTGATAATAGGGAATCAACAGGCAATTCTCTTCCATAACATCCGCAATAATATGGGCATAGCCCGATGCCTCCATGTGATTTTTATCGTACAACACGGCTAACTTACCTTCTCGTCTACGACCTTTTTTGAGGTAGTGCTTGAAGGTGCGCTCCACCAACAAACGGTAAGAACCATCCTCTTGGTTGTCATTGAGCAGCGGCATAGATTTTTGTCCCGATGGACTAGAGTTGTTCTCAATAACAACCATTCGGCGAAAGCCTTCGGAAGACGTGGCGTTGATCAAATCCGTGCCGCACCACAGAAAATGAGCACATTCGTATTCTAAAATTTCCTTTAACTTGTTGGGATCTACTCTGGGATTGAGGTGGCAATATCGGTTGACTATGCGGTCTTTACTCAAATTTAGAAAGAAATTGACCATTGGATGAATCGTTGCGTTGAGCGCTTTGGGATACCAGTGGTTCTCTCCTTCAAAAGTTCCAGGTTTCATGACCTTTATTTCTTTGTACATGTTGTTGTTGTTGTTGTGTATTTAGACTTGTTTTATAATTTGGACGACACGCCGAACGACTTTTTTACGAATTTCCTGTTCCATCAAACGATCGGGAACATCCAAGACATATTGAAACTTAAAATCAACGGCATCTTTTTTTATGGCAACGGCTTTGAGGTGGTAAGAATCCTCTTGAATGTTGTCTTTGTATTCAGATAAACAAGCAATCAAATCTTGTTCTAATTGAGTAACGGTTTGCACAGCGCCCAAACTAATTTCAAACTCTATGCTGGTCTTTTTTATGATGCGTTTGGTATAATTGACGACTTCGGAAGCATAGACTAAACTATTGGGCAAAGTAACCACATCGTCATCATCAGTCAGCAAACTGAACATATTAATAGAAATATCCAAGACGCGCCCTTTGTTGTTGCCTACTTTTATGTGGTCTCCTACGTTGATATTGCTGGAAAAGGTAATCAACATGCCACCGATTAGGTTAGAAAAATAATCCTTAGAAATGATGGCAATAGCTGCTGCAATAATACTTAGCAAACAAGTCCCGCACATTTATTTCAAATAAGCCCAACACGGTTATAATGACTGTCAATACAACTAGAATAGCATAGATGTTGTTGACGCCAACAATAATGTTATCCGATAGACGTTCGCTGATGCGCTTGCTCTTTCGGTACCAAAAGGTCAAGATGTCTCGCAAAAACGAAAGAATTAAAACAAAGTACAAGAAGCCCAAGAAATAATCTAAAAAGACAATTCCCTTTTCTTGTAGTTGGAGCAGTCCAGTCCAGTATTCGATGTGGTAACGAAGTAGAACTACAGCGGCAATTCCAGTACTTTTGAGAATAATTTGCTTCATAATTTGAGGTTGTAACGACCGCTTATAAACTATTGAAGTTATTTGTCGCTTTGGCTAATCCAAAATAGTACTAAGTTGATAGGAAGGTTAACATTTCAAGGTTTATTTTGTCATTTTTACATTTTTTTCTGAAGGCTAATTCAATCCAGTTCTAAGTATTTTTTGTCCCGCTGCTAAATATTGTACTTTGTGTTTTTTCACACCTCTTTTTAAATATACAGAACATGTCTACATGGTTTGCCACTTGGTTTGATTCTTCTTATTACCACCTGTTGTACCAACACCGCGACGATACCGAAGCGCAGTTTTTTATGGATCGGTTGGTGGATTATTTGCAACCCACTACAGATAGCCGTTTGTTGGACTTGGCCTGTGGCAAAGGGCGGCATTCTATCTATTTGGCGAAGAAAGGCTTTGACGTTGTGGGTGTTGACTTATCGCCCGAAAGCATTGCCCACGCGCAGCAGTTTGCCCATGAGCGCTTGCAGTTTGCCACCCACGACATGCGCCAACCGCTGACCCTTTCGCCGTTTGATTATGTGCTGAATTTGTTCACCAGCTTTGGCTACTTCCCCACCGAGGAGGAGCACGTCCAAACGCTGCAAGCCATGCGCAGTAGTCTACGCAACGAACAAAGCCGCCTAGTTATTGACTTTTTCAACGCGCCGCAAGTTATTGCTAAATTGGTTCTGAAAGAAGAAAAAACGCTATCGGGCATTACCTTTCGTTTGCAGCGCCGCGTAGAAAACGGCTACATTGTCAAAGACATTCGTTTTGAGGACAAGGGGCAAGTTTATCATTTTCAGGAGCGGGTGCGAGCGTTTGATTTGGCAGATTTTGAGCGGTTGCTTCCACAAGCGGGGTTGCGTATTGTAGAGACCTTTGGCAGTTATGATTTGCAGGCTTACGACGCACAGCAATCGCCGCGTTTGATTTTATTGGCGGAGCAATGGTAGAAACTTTTTTGGAGGCTGACCGCGCTCTATTTGTGTTGGTTAATGGCCACTTGCACCACCCCTGGTTGGATGCTCTTATGCCGCTTTGGCGCACCAAAACAACTTGGCTGCCGCTTTATCTAGTCTTGTTGTTTGTTCTTATAAAAGACTACAAATGGCGTGCTTTTTGGGCGTTGTTGTTGATTGCGGCAAGCATCGGTCTGGCAGATCAGGTCAGTAGTGTTTGGATCAAACAAAGCGTACAGCGTTTGCGTCCTTGTCGGGAGCCGCTGCTGGAGCAAGTGCGCATGCTTATTCCCTGCGGACACGGCTATAGTTTTACCTCTTCGCATGCCTGCAACCATTTTGCGTTGGTGATGCAATTGTTTTTGCTCTTTGGTAAGACGTGGAAAAAGCGCTACTGGGGGTTGCTTTTTGCTTGGGCGGCCTCGATTGCTTACGGGCAGGTGTATGTTGGGGTGCATTATGTATCGGATGTGGTAGCGGGCGCTTTGTTGGGCATGCTACTGGCGGTGGCAGTGTATGGAGTGGGAAAAGCGCTGGGGCTGGTGCGCCGTTTGCAACTTGATTAACCCTATTTTTATACCTCATAATAAACCCTCCTATCTATGCTTTGTATTGTTTGTTGCCTGCCTTTTGTTTTGTGTTTGAGCAGTTGTATCCCTTCTTCTACCGATACCACTGTCTCTACTTCTGTGGCTGTTGTAACAGCAGATTCTTCTGTAAACCCATCCTTTTCTATGGATTGGTTTCCTTCCACAGCGACTAAAAAAAGAGCATCTCCCAAAATACTTTACGATACAGACCACAACCCCCTTAAAGGTGCTGCGCGAAGCGTAATAACCTACGACAACCAATGGTACGTAACGCCTCCCAATCCCCGCTATCCAGATTCCAAAATGTGGATTGGAATGGACACCACGATGTATGCTTTTATAGAATACGACCGCCAGGGGCGCGTTACTAAGCAGGGCGTTTGGACGGAAGACCGTGGTTTTTCTGAGCAGGTACACCGCTACGACAAACAGGGCAATCCTCTAAGGTTCTATACGAGCGACCCCTCTTTTTATTCCAATAAAGTCGTTGCTTATGTTCGACTCAAAAACGTTTACAACCGTAAAAACCAGTTGGTCAAGGTCATTCCACTACCTGGCAATGCGCCCAAAGATACAAAGCGGTATACCAGCGAAGAAACTTATTTTCGCTACGACGAGCGCGGCAATCCAATCGAAGAAAGAGTCGTTGCCCAAAAGGGCAAAGTGTTGACGCATCTTACAACACGAACATTTGACGCTCAAAACCGCTTGTTGACTGTTGCTTCCACTTTTGAGGATAGTACGCTTGTTGTACGAAAAGAAACCTATACTTACGATGATTATGGTAATTTATTGTACAAAAAAAATTGTGATAAATGGGGCTCATGCGCCGTGCGTTACAAAGCCTACAACGCAGAAGGCTACGTCGTAGCCACCGTAGATAGCACGCTTTATATGACTGTTGCAGAGCAAG
>CAYUZF010000118.1:1942-6193 GCA_964449615.1 uncultured Aureispira sp. | reverse complement strand
GCACTGTTGTTGAAGGAGCGGCAACCTATGGCACCAACCGAGTACGAACTAAACCTATACAACTACGATGAACAGGGAGAACTCTACGGTATTCGCATTTATAAAGATGGCAAACTTCACGGTTTTAAGGGCTTGCTAAGTGGCTCCCTCCAACCGTTTGAATCAAAGCATTTATTAGACTCTCTAATGACCGAGCCTATGAATGATCCAACGTTGGAATATGATGAAATGGGGAACTGGGTGAAGGATTGGCGGGACAGTGCAATTTATCGCAAGCGAGTGCTTCGTTACTACTAGGAAGTGTTGCACTTTTTTAGCTGTTGGTTTGAGGTAAAACCTTGTTCTACATAAACTAACCCTATTTTTAATGCCTTAGTTATTCTTTATTTTTAACGATGAACCACTTGTTAAAGATGCTTTGATCAACGCGTTTACGGGCACTGCGCAAAACTGTTTTGAGCCAAACTTTAATCCCATCTAGCACAATGCGCCCACCGATATTTAGCACCACATGACCACTACAAAAAAAGTTCTTCTCCTAATCACCCTCCTATTGCTCATCGCTGCCGCCAGTTGGGGTTGGCGCTTCGTACGAGCTCTAACCGCTTCCACCTACCAAGACCTACTCAATGCCCTTTACGAAGACTCTGTACCGCGCTTACTACCCAGCGAAATTAAGCAATTGGAGCGCTATGCCATTCTGGATACGCGCTCGGAATCGGAGTATCAAGTCAGCCATTTGAAAGGGGCGCAGTTCGTGGATTACAAAGCGCCCGATTGGGAAGCCCTGGAGGCACTGGACAAAACGCAGCCCGTGTTGGTATACTGCTCGGTGGGCTACCGCAGCGAGCGGATCGGCGAAGCCTTGTTAGAGCGTGGATTTGAGCGGGTCTACAACTTACACGGCGGTATTTTTGAGTGGGTCAATACGGGCAAAACGGTGGTAAAAAACACCGATACGCCCGTACAAGCCGTACACGGATACGCCCCGCGTTGGGGTAAGTGGATAACCGCACCTATAAAGGTTGTTTACAACTGACAATCAATAACTTAAAAAATATTTTTTTAATTGAAAATAGTTGTATTTTGGGAGCGCTTGCGCGAACTTTGTGGACGTTTTTGGGGTTATATAGATGTGTCTTTTTACGAAGGCATTTATTGATTTTTTGGCCTTGCGCCCACCACTTAACTTCCTTACATCTATGCGTAGAAATCCCATCATTTCGACCAGCATCGCTGGCATCGGCTACGACCCCAATCAAGCGGCTTTGGAAATTGAATTTTTACAAGGCGACGTCTATCGCTACTTCAATGTTCCCGCTTCGGTGTACCTCAATTTGGTCAACGCTAAATCCCGTGGCCGCTTTTTTAATTACAGTATTCGCCCCCATTACCGCTACCTCCGCGAACATTAAGCCTCTGCCTCGGGCGATTTGCGATTAAAGATGTCCAATAGTTTTAGGCCATTTTTGAGTTCCTGCTCTATCTCTTCCAATTCTACCACTGCGCCCATAGCTGCCATGTTCATGACGTAGTGTTTCATCGAATGTTTGAGCCCGTCTTCTAGCAACTCAATGGCCGCGCTATTTGGATTTTCTTTTTTTAGAATTTTAAGAGCCGCAATAATGGCCTTGTTCGTCTGCTGCATGTTGTTGTCATTTATCACAATAAAAATAGAACTGTTAAGTCGTTGAAAAAACAACTTTTAAAATACTAGGTTGAAAGTTAGCAATATTTGTTTAGCTTTGCTTTAATCCTTACCAATTTAACAACTTTTCTATGTCCGAGCGCACTTGTATTCTGATTCTTTGTAAAAATCCCATTCTAGGCAGTGTCAAAACTCGCTTGGCCAGCAGCGTAGGCGCGCAAAAAGCCTTGGAAATTTATCGTTTTTTGCTGCAACACACCGCTCAAATTGTGGCCGCTGTACCCAGTGATAAGCGCATCTATTATTCGGAGGAAGTATTAGACGATGATGTTTTTCAAGGGCCTTCTTATCATAAAGGTTTACAAACGCAGGGCGATTTAGGCCAGCGCATGCGAACGGCTTTTGAAGAGGCCTTTGCCGAAGGTTATGAGCGGGTGTTGGTTATTGGCAGCGATTGCTACGATTTGTCCAGTGCATTGCTAAACCAGGCTCTGTCTGCCCTCAATAACCACGATGTGGTTCTGGGCCCTGCGCAGGACGGCGGCTATTATTTGTTGGGCTTGCGCCAATTATCGGATGCTCCCGAGTCGCTGTTGGACAGTGTTTTTGAGGAACAACCTTGGAGTCAAGACAATTTGTTGCAAAGTACCCTCAACGCGCTGTCTGCTTCTGAAGACAATTCTTATACTTACTTGCTCTTACCCGAATTGAGCGATGTTGATTACTTAGAAGATTTACCCTTAAAACTCCGAGCCAAATTCAAGGTGTAACGGACATTCTTTTTGCTTGCTTTGTGCCGTTTAAGTAGTCCCTCAACTAAAGCGTAGCGCTCATGAACGAAGGGAACTAAAAGTTCTCGCATTAAAAAGCGTCTATTTTTACCTATTCCAGCGTTGAAAATACGCGCTTTAGCTCCCTACGGTCGTGAGGCCGCTTCGCTAAGTTAGCCCGCTAAAGCGGTGTAAAAGACCGCTAGCGGTTCACTCCGTCAAATGTACTTTGGTACATTTGTCCTTCGGATGCACTCGTTCATACCTCGGACTAGTAAAAAATCTTCTACTTTTTATTCTACGTTTTTTTTTGTATACCTACTTTAAAAAACAATCCTTCGGTTGCAGCGGTATAACCCTTGGTTATCGTTCTCCTCTCTAGCGCTCTATAAAACAATCTGCTCAAATCGTCCGTTATGGTATAGTGTTCTAAAACAGCTTTTGGTATCCCCTGTCCTAAGGTTTAATTGACTTATTTATAGTAGCAGGATTACCAATAAAGTTGTAGCTTTAAGAGCAAAAACACCTTAACACTATTTTTAACCAACACACGATTTAACATGGCTATTAGATTTCGCCCAGACGAACGACCAAGCAACAACAACAATTATCCTAGAGGCGGCGGTGGCGGCGGTAGGGGAAGCGGGCGTATGCTGATGGCCTTGCTGCTGTTTGTTTTTCGCTATCCTAAAATTGGAATTCCTCTCGCCATTGTGGGCGTAGGAGTTTATTTTTTTATGAGTGGTGGTTTGAATTTTGCAAGCAGCGAGCCCAACCAAGACCAGCTGTATGCGATGGGGGGCAACATCGACCAAGAGCGCTACAGCCAGTACAAGGTTTTTGCAGCGCTTTCTTCTTCTAGTCCTAAATACAATTTGCCACAGAGCGCTTCGTTGAGGCGTTTTGCGCCTACCCCCCGCAATCAAGGCCGCCAGGGTTCTTGTGTGGGCTGGGCCAGTTCCTATGCTGCGCGCACCATACTCGAAGCCGTGCGCACAGACAACAACCCCAACAGTATTGCTTACAGCCCTTCTTTTTTATACAACCAAATTGGCGTTGCCAATTGCCAGGGTGCCTTTACAGGGCAAGCGCTGGAACACATGGAAAACAAAGGCTTAATTGAGTTGAGCAAATTCCCTTACGATCCCAACAGTTGCAGCCGCAAACCCAACCAACAACAATTGCGCGAAGCCCTTAACCACCGCATCAAAGGCTACAACCGCCTCACCAAAACAGGCCGCAATTACGACGTAGATTTAGAAGCAGTCAAACAGAATATAGCACAGGGCGCACCTGTGATCATCGCGGCCAAAGTCCCCTACTCTTTTCAAGACATGGTTGGTAAAAAGTTGTGGACCCCCACCAACGCCGAGCGTCGCCAAGTAGACCGCTTAGGAGGCCATGCCATGTGCGTCATTGGATACGACGACAGCCAGCAAGTTTTTGAAATTCAAAACAGTTGGGGAACAGAATGGGGCGACAATGGCTTTGTTTTTGTACGCTATGATGATTTTAAAACTTTCTGTAGAGAAGCCTATGGTGTTTTTCCTGAACAGAAAGCCAGCACTAAAAATGCAACAGAAATTGCTATCGAGTGCGGTATTTACAGCCCCGACCGAAAAAACGGGTTCAATTTGCGCCGCATCAAGGGCAATCTGTTTGAAACAACCAGCCCCATCCAGAAAGGAACGCCTTTTAAAGTAGAAATTACCAACTCGTTGGAGTGTTTTACTTATGTATTTAGCAAGGAAGTAGATCAAGGCAGCCGACAAGGCGCAGCCATCAAGGTTTTTCCGCCATCCAACGATTATTCCGCTTATTTGGGGATTGTAG
>CAYUZF010000118.1:0-1932 GCA_964449615.1 uncultured Aureispira sp. | reverse complement strand
GCGTTTGTTTCCTAGAGAAGGGGTATTGGAGGCCGACAAGGCGGGCAACCGCGATTACATGGCGCTCGTTTATTCCAAATCAGAGTTGGATCCCGATCAAATTCGCCAGCGTATTGACCAAGCGGGACGGGGCGATTTTTATGAAAATGTAATGGCGGCGTTGGGCAATCGTGCTTTTAGTACTTTAAATTATACCAAAACATCGGGCAACAGCATCGGTTTTCAGCAGCGCATTAGCAACAACCAGGATATTGCGGTCGTTGTTATTGCTATGGACAAACAATAATCAACGTTTTTTGCCGTTGTTGAAAAGAGTACTATTGCTTTTCTGTGACAAAATACGTATCTTAACCCCTTTCTTAACCCCTTATAACTGTCTCACATGATTGCTACATTTCCTACTTCGCTCGCTTGGATAGCGGGACTTATTGTATTTTTCCTTAGTTCCTCCGCTTCCGCGCAATCGTGGAAATTGGCTAAAAATAAAAATGGGGTAAAGGTAGAAACCCGATTTATTGAGGGCTGGAGCATCAAGCAGTACCGCGCTACTGTCTACATCAAAACAACCCTAGAGGAAGCCGTAGATGCTTACCGCGATCCTGTCAAACGCAAAAAATTCATGACTAGAAGCCTAGAAGTAACCACGCTCAAAAAAAATTCTAACAACGATATTATTACCTACAACCTCGGCAAAGCCCCTTGGCCAGTTGCCAACCGCGATAACATCACCCACTCGGTGTTTTACTATTCGCCGCGCCAAGTCCGCGTAACGATGAAATCCATTCCCGATTACATACCTAAAAAGGAAGGCATCGTACGGGTTCCCAAAGCGGAAGGCTATTGGTTGTTTACCGACCAGGGCAACGGCACCATCAAAGTAGAACAGCAATCGGTAGCCGATTTGGGGGGCAGTGTTCCCGACTGGGTAGTCAACTCTACGATTGTAGAAGGGCCTTACGAAGTGTTGTTGGGTATGAAAAATTTGCTAGAAAATTAGCGAAGTTGCTTTACAATACTGGTAATTATACAAAGGAGTTATTTAAAAAAGCCGCTTCTCTCTTACGATGGAAAGAAGCGGCTTTTTTGTTGTATTAAACTTTGCTTACTTTTTGAGAATGTACAAAATATCGGCAATACGCGCTCTCAAATCCTGGCGTTCTACAATAAAATCCAAGAAGCCGTTTTCCAACAGGTATTCCGAGCGTTGGAAGCCCTCGGGCAATTCTTTTAATTTCAAAGTTTCCTTAACAATACGCGGCCCTGCAAAAGCGATCAGTGCCTTGGGCTCCGAGAAGTTGAAGTCGCCCAACATCGCAAAGGAAGCAGACACACCACCCGTAGTAGGATCGGTTAAGAAGGAAAGGTAAGGGATTTTGGCGTCTGCCAATTGTGTTAATTTAGCAGAAACCTTCGCCATTTGCATCAAAGAGAACGCCGATTCCATCATACGAGCGCCGCCCGATTTAGAAATAATCATCAAAGGCGTGTTGTGCGCTATACAATAGTCAATCGCTTTGGCGATTTTTTCGCCCATCACCGACCCCATAGAACCTCCGATAAAGCCAAAATCCATCGCTGCGATCACCAACTCTGCTTTGTTGACTTTGCCTTTGGCAACCCGCATAGCCGAATCCAGTTCTGTTTTTTTGCGCGCTGCATCCAAGCGCTCTTGATAAGGCTTGAGGTCTGTAAATTCTAGAAAATCGTGGGCGATGATGTCGGTAAAAAGTTCTTTGTATTTCTGCTTGTCGAAAATAATTTCAAAATACTCTTGGGAACCGACGCGTTCGTGCTGGTTGCAAGCAGGACAAACGTATAAATTTTCTACCAAGTCTTTAACGGTAGAGGTGGTTTTGCAGGCATTGCATTGGTGCCAAATGCCGTCGGGAGTTTCCTTTTTTTGAGAAGTCGCTGTGGTGATACCATGTTTAT
>CAYUZF010000117.1:15216-16246 GCA_964449615.1 uncultured Aureispira sp. | reverse complement strand
AACCTAGATAAATCTAATACTGTTATATATCTAACTATGTCGTGAGAACCGCTGTTCTTTGTCAATTCAGTAATACTTTTCTCGAATAAATTGTTTTTAATATTACGCATACCTGAGAATAGACCTTCTAGTTCTTGGTTTTCGTCGGGAGCTATTATTCTATTCAGAATGATGTCAAACAAAGCCCCCTTTTCCCCTTGATGTTCAATAGAAGAAGCAAGAAGATTAACTTCTATATCTGTAGGGTGAACTTTATCAGATTGCATAAACTTGATCTGGCTGTAGTTTCTTAATACGCTATTATTTTGAAAAGGATGAATAGTATATATATTTAGTAGATCCTCTATATTCTCCCCATTACTTTGCTCTATAAAATTGATGTATCTCAAAGATAGTTGAGTTATTTTGATGAATTTTCCTGTACACTCTTGAAATTTGTTCCAATAGTTGTTTAGTTCAGACAGAAGTCCAACATATTTTTCGTGTTCATTAGTTTTATGAAACGCAAACACTCCTTTGCGTATGCTCAATATTTTATTATTAGATAGAGCTTTTAATACAGTATGCTTATCATTATGAAACTGCATTTCTTTGTTATTGACCTCTAAAGTTTTGGTAGTACGCTCTTCGTGCTGTTTTTGAAATTTAGCAATAATAGTCTCATCACTGATAAAATTATCAATGCATTTGTCTTCTACAATTTCATCAAAAGATAGCGTGAAAATAATTTCTTTAATAGGAGTTGTCCTAAATTCGAAGAGCGACATAAAATAGTATTCTACTTAGTAGTAAATAGGAACAAGTATTGTTCACGTATCAACAATACAGGCTAGTTTATAGTTCTAACACACCTAAATATAAAAAAGTAATCTAAATTCTCTAATTACTAGCCTTACCACTTTAAAAGTAGCATCGTACTCTTATTATAATAATTTGACAATCTATAACACTCCAAACCTCACTGCACCAAATACCGCGCAACCTTGCTCGTTTGCCGCGTCGCCAAGCTGCCATCGTCGCGACTGTACAC
>CAYUZF010000117.1:7162-15165 GCA_964449615.1 uncultured Aureispira sp. | reverse complement strand
AGCATCCAACTGCGGCAAACTCTCTGCCAGCGCGAAGGCTTTTTCTAAGCCCATTGCCATGAATGCCGTGGCAAAAGCATCTGCTTCTCCACAAGTAGGGGCAAATACAGAAGCGCTTAAAAGCGTATTCTTTTCGGGGTAACCGGTGTGTGGATTGATGGTGTGGGCGTATTTGGTACCCGTTAGGCTATCGACGTAGTAATTTTCATAATTGCCCGAAGTGGCCAAAGCGCGATCGGAGAGTTGCACAACAACTTGTAAGGCGTTGAGGGCGCTGCCTTCTTTGGGTTTGCGGATGCCTGTTCGCCAGGGAAAGCCCCCCGCAGTATGGCCTTTGGCGCGTACTTCACCGCCAATTTCTACAAAATAGTGGGCATAGCCCAAACTATCTAAAGCATAACAGACGCGATCCACAGCGTCACCTTTGGCGCAAGCACTCAAATCCAACTGCACCCGATTGCCCCAAGTTAGCAAGACGCTATCTTCTTGTTCCTGCCATTGCACCGATTCAAAATCTACCAAAGCGAGTAAGCTGTCTACTTTAGAAGCATCAACGGCCTTTATCATCTTCTTTTTGGTGTAACCAAACCCCCAATAGTTCACCAACGGCATTACACAGGGATTGAACCAGCCTTCACTCTGTCGGTAGACCTTCTTCGCCATTTTTAGGTTTTCGATTAAATAATTATCTTTGGCCAGAAGCAAGGATTCCTGTCTGCCTCTGTTGAGTTGAGAAATATCCGAATCTTCTATGTAAGTAGAAACTGCTTGGTTGTACTCTAGCAGTAGTTCTGTCAAAGGACGGGATAGGTCTCTGGGATTTTCTTTGTACAAATAGGCTACCGAAAAGGTAGTACCCATTGTTTCACCAATTAATTGGTCTTTTTTAAATGTAGGTTGTTGTGGAGTGGGGGCCTCGCATGCTGCAAAGAAGAACACTACTCCCAATAAAAGAGCATGAAAAATACGAATAGTTGTCATAGGTAGTTGTGTAAACAGGGGAAAGTGAATTAATAAACAGAAAATGCACGGGGGATGTTCTGTCGTATTTTGGCTTCAATAAGTAGGACGGGATCCGTGCTGAACGCAATTCCATCCAATAGCTCGTCGTAATCCAGCCGTACACGAATGGGCGTGTTTTGGCCGTCTACCACTTCAATTGGATAGGTAAAGGTGAAGGGGAACACATCAAAGAGATTAATTTCGATGCGGTTATCGTTGTTATTGGGCTGAACAGCGACCAATTCTAAGGTTTTAAAATCGAATCGAGTACTGTCGTACAAATAGGCGCTGGCATTGACCGATAAAGGGTGGCTTCTTTTAGTAGTTTTACTGGGGTCAGTTTCTTGTATTTCTCCATCAAAACCCAACTGAAAAGACAGACGATTGAACGTATCTACTTCTACCCAGCCAGTTCCATCCGTACTAAATTCATTGAGCGAAAGAATAAAAAAATTATCTTCTGCTTCCAATACAAAGCTGTTGTCTTTGGTCAACAATACGATTTCGGGCGAACTAACAGGGCTGCCGCTCCCCACTGGAGTCAGGCGTATGTTTCCGCCCAGCCAATTGCAAGACTCTAAGTAAAACACTTCGCCAGCAGCATCGGTCAGCTGGTCGAATTGAAGGAGGGTATCGTTGGGAACATCCGCTGAATAGTGTTGCCATTGCCATTGCAGCTGGTAGTACTCACAGCCATTTTCTACGTCTTCGGGCATGACATCAGCAGACGGATCAAAATTGACGGCGTAAGGATTCATACAGCCTTCTTCTCGCTCTTGGCAGGCGCTTAACGCTAATATTAGTCCTATTAAAATCGCAAAAGTAACGATCAGAGTTCTGTGTTTCATATGGATGCAGTAGCTTGTTGTTGACAAAATTCCAGAAAGTCTACTAGGATTTCTAGGGTTTCGGCAGGTGCTTCAAACTGTGCCATGTGTCCCACGCCTTCCAAAATATGAATACTGGCAATAGAAGGCAAACTGAGTTGGGTCAAACTGTGTTCCTTAGCAATGGCTTTATCAGCGGTTCCGACCACCATTAGAACGGGAAAGGACAGTTCGCGCAGCAGTTCCGAATTGTCGCGGCGATTGATCATCGCCCAAGACGCCGCTACCACCGCATCAGAATGGTGCATGGCGGTGTGGTGGATCAATTCCTCCAGTAGCCCCTTTTGTTCTTCTACGAAAGTAGGCGCAAAAAGGTTGCGAACAAATTGCCCTGCAAATGGCGCAATACCGTGCCGTTCGATGAAACGGATGGTCTTTAGGCGATTGTTGGTTTTTTCTTCAGAATCTAAGTAAGGATGCGAATGCAGCAGGCCCAAGCCCAGCAAACAAGCGGGGTACAACCGTGCCAATTCCAACCCTACATACCCCCCCATAGAATGCCCAATTAATACACCGCGCCCCAATTGTTCCTCCTGCCAAACGGCATAGACCGCCTGCGCCATAGCTGCTATGGTGGCTTCTGCCAAGAGATCCGAAGCGCCAAACCCAGATAAATCAATCGTCAAAACGCTGTACTTTTTCGACAAAAGAGGCACCAAATCCGCCCACATCGTACTATCTTCGCAAAAGCCATGCAGCAGTACCAAAACAGCACCCTGCCCAGAACGTTGGTAAGCGACTTTAGATTGTTGGTGCCATATATAACTGCTCATGCCTAGTTAGCGGTTGTAGTGAGTTAATACCTTTCTTGTTCAAAAAAAAGACCGCTGTACACCAATCAAGATGCCGCAGCCAATTCCTGCCAAGAAGCAGGCCTTCCTATTTGTTCTACAAAGAACGGTAATTTTATGGGAGGAATAAAATCTATTCTCAAATTCAATCAATCCTTTATTATGCGATTGTTTCTACTGTTGTCCTTTCTGTTTGCAAGTAGTTTGTTATGGGGACAAAATCCGATTACTTTTCCAGAAAATGGAGTTTACGACGAGCGCGACGGACATTATGCCTTTACCAATGCTACCATTTACGTTACTCCCAGTCAAAAACTGGAACAGGCGACTTTGATTATCAAAAAAGGCAAAGTCGTAGCTGTTGGGACAGATGTGGCCATTCCGAAAGATGCCGTCTTGATGGATTTAAAAGGCAAGTACATTTATCCTTCTTTTATTGAGTTGTGGAGCAGCTATGGCCAAACCAAACCAGTACGCAAGAAAAAAGAATCGCCCTTGCCACAGATTCTATCCAGCAAAGCTGGTGCCTACAGTTGGAACGAGGCGCTGAAACCCGAACAAAATGCAATGGCCAGTTGGAAAGCGGATTCCGAGAAGGCTAAAGAATGGCGGGAGTTGGGCTTTGGAACCGTCCTGACCCACCAAGCCGATGGAATCGCACGGGGCAGTGGTGCGTTGATTGCGCTGGGCGAAGGCAAAGAACACGACTTGGTATTTAATGGCAATGCCTCCGCGCATTATACCTTCTACAAAGGAACCTCGCAGCAGAATTATCCCAGCTCTCGCATGGGAGCGATTGCCTTGCTGCGCCAAACTTATTACGATGGACAATGGTACCAAGCACACGCGACCGACCAGACCTACAACATCTCTCTGGAGCGCTGGAACGAGTTACAGAACTTGCCCCAGTTTTTTGCTGTACACAACCGCTTGGATTTTTTGCGAGCCGATAAGGTAGGCGATGAGTTTGGAAAGCAGTACATCATTCGCGGAGGCGGCGATGAATTTTTGCGCTTGGATGCCATTAAGGCCAGTCAAGCTACCGTATTAGTGCCGCTTGCCTTTCCCAAACCCTACGATGTAACCGATCCTTACGATGCGGAAGAAGTAACCTTAACACAAATGAAGTATTGGGAATTGGCACCCAGCAACCCCGCCCGCCTAGCCGCCGCCCGCATCCCCTTCGCGCTAACCGCCAGCTTAACCAAAGATAAAAAAGACTTCTGGAAATTTGCGCGCAAGGCCTACCAATATGGCTTGTCCGAACAAGCGCTGCTAGAAGCACTCACCACAACTCCCGCCCGCTTAGTAAATGCACAGGACTACTTAGGCACTCTGGAGCAGGGAAAATGGGCAAATTTTATCATCACTTCTGATAATATTTTACAAGAAAAAACCATTCTCTACCACAATTGGGTAAAAGGAAAAGGCTACGCCATCAACGACATCAATACAACCGATATTCGTGGCATGTACAATCTAACTATTGGTAATAAAGTCTACCCCATAGATGTGAAAGGAACCGCAACGGCACCCGTATTGTACTTGCGCAATGTGGAGGATACGACCAAAAGCACGAAGCTCAAACACACTTTGCTCAACAACACACTTACCTTTGCTTTTACCCCAGAAAAAGACACCAGCAAAAAAGTACAAGATATTTACCGCTTGTCGGGCACTGTCACAGAGCGCCGCTGGTCGGGACAAGCGACCGATTTTGAGGGGAATTGGATCAATTGGACGGCAGACCGTGCAGGTGATATGAAAGACAACGCGCCAAAATTACCTGAATTAGTGGCGCAAGAGGAGTTGGGCGAAGTGCTTTATCCGTGGTCTGCCTATGGCTATACGGCCAGCGAAAAACCTAAACAAGGCGTTTTCTTAATTCAAAATACTACGGTTTGGACAGGGGAGGAGCGCGGAAATTTGACCAACACGGACGTATTGATTAAAGATGGAAAGATTGCTAAAATTGGTAAAAACTTAAAAACAGCCCAAGCAACGGTGATCGACGGCAGCAACCAACATTTGACGGCGGGGATCATCGACGAGCATTCTCATATTTGTATCAATTATGGGGTCAACGAAGGCACACAAGCCAGTTCTGCCGAAGTGCGCATCGGGGATGTGATCAACTCAGAAGACGTAAACATGTACCGCCAATTGGCGGGGGGAGTTACAGGAGCGCAGCTTTTACACGGTTCCGCCAATCCCATCGGGGGGCAATCGGCCATTATTAAATTTCGTTGGGGCAGTTTGCCCGAGGCCATCAAAAATGAAAGGGCGGATGGGTTTATCAAATTTGCTTTGGGGGAAAATGTAAAACAGAGCAACTGGGGGCCACATGCCCGCATTCGCTTTCCGCAAACAAGAATGGGCGTAGAGCAGGTCTACGAAGATTATTTTACCCGCGCCAAAGAATACGGCAAAGCCTTAGCAGAGGGTAAGGTAGTGCGCCGCGATTTGGATCTGGAAGCCGTCTTAGAAATTCTCAACAAAGAGCGTTTTATTTCTTGCCACTCGTACATCCAAAGCGAAATTACCATGCTGATGCGCGTAGCAGAAAAATACGGCTTTCGCCTAAATACTTTTACACATATTTTGGAAGGGTACAAGGTAGCTGATAAAATGAAGGAACACGGCGCTGGCGCTTCGACGTTCTCAGATTGGTGGGCCTACAAATACGAAGTCGTAGACGCAATTCCTTACAACGCCAACTTACTCAACGAAATGGGCTTGGTCGTGGCCATTAATTCAGACGATGCCGAGATGGGGCGCCGCCTCAACCAGGAAGCCGCCAAAGCAGTCAAATATGGGGGCATGTCAGAACTTGATGCTTGGAATATGGTGACGCACAACCCCGCCAAATTGTTGCACTTGGACGAGCAACTGGGGTCCATCAAAGTAGGCAAAGACGCGGATGTGGTGCTGTGGTCGGACAATCCATTGTCCATTTATGCGAAAGCAGAAAAAACGTTTATAGATGGTGTTTGTTTGTTCGATCGCCAAAAAGACCTGGAAAAGCGCCAAGCCATCAAAATAGAGCGCAACCGACTGATCCAAAAAATGCTGTCGGTTAAGGCAGGCGGAGAAAAGACCCAACCCGCTATTTATCAAAAAGAAAAACATTACCACTGTGGCGATGCAGATTGCAACAACTACATCAATTACAATGTGGATGTCAATGGGTTACAAGAAGGGAAATAAGTGTTAAAACAATCAATTATGAACTATTATTTTTTAATACTAGCGCTTTGTAGTACAACGAGTTTGTGGGCGCAACTTATCAGCAGTAGTTTTCAACACAACGGAATTACGCGTACTTACAAGTTGTATATTCCCGCCAACTACGCCACCGCACAGCCTTGCCCGATTGTGCTCAACCTGCATGGCTATGGCTCCAACGCCAACGAGCAAATCGTGCTTTCGCAAATGAACAACATTGCCGATACGGCGGGGTTTATTGTGGCTTACCCAGAGGGCTTGCCCGATAACAGTGGACAGCGCATTTGGAATTCGGGGTACGGGTTGGCAACCGATGATGTGGGGTTTATCAACGCTTTGTTAGACAGCATTACGAGCGACTACAGTGTACAACCACAACGCACCTACTCTACAGGTATGTCCAATGGAGGATTTATGAGCAATACCTTAGCCTGTGAGATTAATGGACGCCTTGCTGCGATTGCCAGTGTAACGGGAACCATGAGTTGGGCCCAGTGGAACACTTGCCAGGCTGTTGCCGAAATGCCTTTTATGCACATACACGGTACCAGCGATGCCGTTGTGCCTTATGGCGGCAATACCTTGTTCTTGTCGGTTGATTTATTGGTCAACCACTGGCGCAACCGCAACGGATTGACCACCGCCAATACCAATACGGCGTATCCAAATATTGTGGCTACCGATGGTTCCAATGCGGAGTTGTTTGTCTACGAAACAGGTGGCGCTTCTCCTGTACATCTGATTCGTGTCAACAATGGTGGGCACAGTTGGCCTGGTTCGGGTATTTTTGTAAGTGGCAATACCAATATGGATGTACAAGCGAGCGTAGAAATATGGCAATTCTTTCAGCGCTTTAGCTCCAGCTACACCACTACAACAAAAACACAACCTTCCGCTTCAAGTATTAGCCATTGGAAAGTACTAGGGCAGGGGCGTCAACTAGAATGGCGACAAAACCAAGACAGTCAGGTGCAAATTTACAACGCTATGGGGCAAGTACTCTGGCAGCAGCGGGTGATCGGTGAAGGAGGGCAGCAACAAGAATTGCCTCTTTTGCCGAAAGGTATCTATTGGGTGCGTTATCAACAGCAGGGGCAAGCCGTACAAACTTATTCTTTTATCAAACCTTAGCCATTTTTAGGTTTTTAGTATAATTATTATGAGAACAATTTTTAGTAGTTTAATAGTCAGTTGTTGGGCACTTATGACTGCTTTTGCGCAAGAGGCGCCTTCGGTGTTGTACACCAATGTGACCATACACGTGGGCAACGGCACCGTGATTGAAAACGGCCAATTAGGCATGAGCAATGGAAAAATCGACTGGGTGGGTACTGCGTCGAAAGCCACCAAAAAAGCGTATCAACAAACCATCGATGGGCAGGGACAGCATTTGTATCCTGGACTCATTGCACCCAATACGCGCTTGGGGTTAGAAGAAATTCAGGCTGTGCGGGCTACGAGAGATTACGCAGAGGTGGGGCGTTTTAATCCCAATCTACGTTCGATTATCGCCTACAACACCGATTCTTACGTGGTTCCAACAATTCGCTCCAACGGGATTCTATTGGCGCAGATTGTACCCGAAGGCGGGCGCATATCTGGACAGTCGTCGCTGGTGTATACCCAAGCCAACAACTGGGAAGACGCGGCGTTTGAATTGGACAATTGTGTGCATTTGGCGTGGCCATCGCGGATGATTTACCGCGGCTGGTGGGCCGCACCGCAAGGACCAGAGCGCAACAAAAAATACGCAGAAGGTATGGAAGCCGTACGCGTGTATTTTGACGCGGCCAAAGCGTACGCCAACAAACCAACGGTAGAGCGCAAAAACATCAAATTTGAAACGATGAAGGCGCTGTTTAGTCAAGAAAAGAAACTAGTGGTACACGTCAACGATGCGCGTTCTATTCTAGATGCGGTAAAATTGTTGAAGCCTTACGGGGTGGAAATCGTATTGCAGGGCGCCACAGAAGCCTGGCAAGTGGCTGACTTTATCAAAGAAAACAACTTATCGGTGATACTAGGAGATGTGCAAAGCCTACCCCGCCGAGAAGACAGCGACATCGACCAGCCGTTTAAAACGCCCGCGCAGTTGCAG
>CAYUZF010000117.1:0-7152 GCA_964449615.1 uncultured Aureispira sp. | reverse complement strand
TTTTCGCAAAGCCGTCAAGGCAGCTGGAACACCCGCAATCTCATGTTTCAAGCGGGGCAAGCCGTAGGTTTTGGCCTCGATAAAGAAGCGGCCTTATCTGCACTGACCCTCAACACGGCAAAAATTCTAGGCGTAGACGATCGTGTGGGGAGCTTGGAAGTTGGCAAAGACGCCACTCTATTGGTGAGCAAGGGCGACTTGTTGGACATGCGTACTTCTATTGTGACGGCCGCTTATATGGCAGGCCGCCCCGTAGATTTGGGCAACAAACAAAAAGACCTCAACGAGAAATACCGCGAGCGCTACAAGTTGGACGAAAAATAAACTAGTCGCCTAAATTAGCTTTCAAAGCCTGTAGAAATTGTTTGATTTCGGTCAGTTCGGCAATGGTCTGGGCGCGCCGTGCCCGCTGGTCGGGTTTGGCCAATTCTTTTTTAGCGCCTGCCAGCGTAAAACCGCGCTCTTTAATCAGGTGGTGGACGCGCAAAATCAGGGCTTTCTGGGTGTCGGAATAGATTTTTTGACCGTTTTCATCTACAAGCGGTAGGATTTTAAAATTCTTGTTCCAAGAAAGCAACGTTTTTTCGCTAATGCCGAGGCCGATGGCGAGTTGGTGTAGGGTAGACATAGTAGGAGGTGTTGGTGGTTGTAATAAAGGTAAAAATACGAGAATTGTGGAAGATATAAAAAATGGGAAGCATTCCTCCAATGGGATGTTTCCTGTTTTGTTTGCAAGAGGGCCATACCAGCACGCACTGGGGAGGTCTATGCCTTCCTAAAAACTCAACAAAAGGTAATATGCGATCAATCTAGTTGACTATTCTCTCCACTAGAAAACTGTATCGTAGAGTCTTTGAGGATGCCGTCGGTATAAGAATAGCGGACACTGCGATATTTTTCTCCGTCTACGGATTGGTAGCTAATGACCTGTTTTTCTGTTATTAAGTAGGTAGTATTTGCGCTATTGTTGCTGTGGTAATGCAGCACCGTTCGTCGCCAAGGTATCGCGCCATTCAAAGTATCTACCCTTACCGTCCAACTAGAATCTATTCCCCCGCTACCATCTAGTGACCACTCCGAAATGTAGTGGGTGGTTAATCCTGTAGAGGGACTGGAAAACTGCGTAGAATCGATCATTTGATAGACTATTCTGCTGTCTTCCTTGTGTTGGGCAGTTTGTATTTTAATACTATAATCTGGATACTGCCTAGTCATCCAAGTGCAGACGGTTGGAAAATGGCTTATCAAAGTACAGCTGCCCTTTGTCTCCATATACTGTTCACAAGAGGTTAGAAGACATAGGAATAGTAAAGGTATTGGTGTGATTTTACTAAGCATGGTGTGGAGCTATTGAACGGTTGTAAAAGTTTGGCTAATGTTGGCGGGATTCTTTGTGGACTAACACTATCTATCTGCCGCCTGTTCCCCTGCATAGGGATTAGTCCACTATTTTCTGAAAAGTAATATTAAAATCTGATGTTGAAGGATGAATTTGATTCAGGTAAGCAATATAGGGGTGTTGATAGGTAAGGAGTGATTCAAATCCTGACTGAAAGATAGGAGCAGCAGCTAGAGGAACAAATTCTGTGTGGTCATTTTCTGCATTGTAGGAGTATAAGTTTTCACCTGCAACATAAATAGATCGTTGATAATTGTTAGAATGTTGTAGCAATACTTTGAGAGGCGCTTCTAATGTCTTCCATTTACTAGGAATATAGTTATCGCTATGGACTTGATAAATAGCAGAATCACCTCTATTGCCCAAGAAGACCTTTGCGGTTTGACCTTTAAAAACTCTATACTTCCATCCTTCAAAAGACAACTGGCAGCTATCTGGAAAGCTTTGGTGCCAAAAAGTGGAACGCTCTGCTATAGTCGGGGATTGCTGTAGGTAAAAAGAATAAGAACTATCTGCTTGTTCGAAACATTGTTGTCGAATAACGGCAGTCTCTACATTTAATTGGTAGAGTTTATGGTGTTGACCAATATACGCGTAAGGAGCCTCGTATTTGGAAGGATAATCTAGACGCTTAGCTCCATCTAGTTGCCAATGCGGGCGTTTATTTGTAAAACTACGTCGTTGCAATAGATTCCTCACTGCATTTTCTTCTCAATTGTATGCTCTAAGTTACTCTTTTTGCTATACCCACTATCCATTTCTATCTGGTAATTCCACTTTTGCTTTTTTATACTTAACTAGCAAAAAAATGAGCCAACCCACTTAAGGGATGACTCATGCTTGTTAAAATGCATGCTATAATTTGCTAGTAATGTCTGTAGGTAGTACGTATTCTGGGAGCGCCTATACGAGGACTATCAATAGTGGTGGTATCACGTAGTAAGTTTATGTCTTGCATGACATCTTTCGTAGATTGATTAGTGGTTTTTATGTGCATAGAATGTACATTTAAATACTTTTCATTTAGCGTGTCATATTTAATTTTCATAGTATATCTTGTGTAAACAGAGTCGTTTTCCCATATCTTTATGGAGATGTAACGGTCATCTCCTCTAGCTGATACTACTCCTACATAGCGCTCAAGGCTATCCTCCTTAATGATATGTTTATCGTTCTCCGCTGCTGTGCAAGCATATAGTGTGAAGATGAAAAAATATAAGTATTTCATTTTTTTATTCTAAGTCGTTTATACAAGGCTGGAACTCGTCACTACTGGTTATAAAAGCTTCAAATAATTTCTTATTACCTTCTACATAAGTCCAAGAATTACTATTTCCTTTTTTACATCCACTAGCTGTAATATGTTCCACACCTTTTCTATTCACTTCAAAGTGATTTACTGTAGCAATGTTATAATAAGCGCCAAAAATTAGGATTTTTTATATCTATATGGTCTCTATTTTGACATATCTTCTAGGGTCTTTTGTGTCTTCTCCTTGTTCTACCACTGTGATAAGAGCAAGAGGTTTTCCAGTCATATCTTTACCTATTTTGATAATAGAACATTGGCGACATCGTTAACCCTCTTTTCAGCTAGTGTAGTATTATATTCATAGGTACCCAGAGGGCTGGTATAGCCAGTAGTTATAATTCTTGCTTCCTGATTTCTTACTGCCTCTTTTAGTGCTGGATTTGGTTGTCCCCACCATTCTATACAATTTTCCTATTTTACCAGTTTTTACACTCTGTTAATAGCTTTACATGTATTTTGACACTATTTTCGTATCCGTTTTCCCAATGCACATGGTCTAAGAATTTGTATACAGGTGTTCCATTGCTTTGAATACCTGTTATACTATAGCATATTTTTTTTAGATATTCTATCCTTTTTTTTGCTATTTCAGTTTCTAACTTATTAGAACTTTGGGTCTCAAAACAGAATACGATATAGTCGCTGCGTTGTTTATAAGTCATCCCTTTCATAAAGGGACTGTTCTCTATTCCATCTATCCAGTTGTGTAGGTGTTTTAATTGTTGTGTGTTAACTTTATGAGAAACGGAATCGCTGTAAGCTATGTATAGGGGAACAAAACTAGTGCAATCTGTAGGACTTTTTGTAGTATCCCTTGTGGAGAATAGTACTGTATCAGTAGGTATATGGTTAGACTGTTGCTTAGTAGGTCGTCCTGTGCAAGACCAGAGAGTTAGTAAGACTAAGAAAGCTAATATTTTCATTTATCTATGACTTTTATTATGACATATCGGCTTGTGTTTTCCTGATATTCTCCCATAGATCTTATGTTAATAATAGCAAGTCCTTCACCATTACTTCCTTTGCCAATGATTTTGTGTAGCATTTGTTGACAATATCTTGCTCTATCTTCTCCTAATTGATAGTTGTACTCATCGGTTCCGCTTTTACTGGTATAACCTGTAATCCAAATTATCGCCTCTCTATTTTCTATTTTGTATCGCAAATTAGGGTTTAACTCATTCCACCAAAGGTGTAATGTATCTAATTTGTCACTGCTCAATACCGCTTGGTTTTCATTTTCGAATACTAACTCCTTAGTACCAAAAGTTTTGGGTTGATATGCTTGTGGTAAGAAAGTAGCGTTCAATATTCTAGAAGCCATCGTACCTTCTGGAATATTGTATTCTGTTTCTTTTCCTCCTGACCAGTGCTTTTTTGTTTCTTTTCTACTTTTAGATAATCCTTTTATCTTTAGTTGAATACTATTGCTACTTTTTGGGGCATCATACTCCATGAAAATAGTATAGGTACTACCACCAGTACTACCAAGTGGTTGACTATATTTTTTTAATAACAAAAGCTTTCCTTTTTTGTTTATATCAAAAACACTGGTGTAACTCACTGTAAAATTAGCATGTTCTCTATCCCATGCTCCTGTATCTGTCAAACTTGCATTAACCCAAAGATAGGTTTCTAGATGACAGTGTGAGGGAATACTTAAGTTGGTGTAATCTTTCATGTCTACTTTTTTTTCTAGCAGCAGCTTCCGTTCTGGGCTTTTATCATAGACCTTGTAAGTAAGATGAGCTTTTACAAAAAGTTCAAACTTAAAATCCTCTTCCTCAGTCTGTTTAGTTGCTAAACTAGCATACTCCCCCTCCATTTCCTTCACTACATTCATTGCTACTGCATCCCCAGCAGCTATATCTTTCATTTCTTTCAGCAGTTGCGCTGCTTGTTCTCTTTTTGTCATGCTTATTTATTGTTTTAGGAGTTATTTAGTAACCAATGCTTCCGCTTTGATGTCTTCCAAAAGCTGTTTGAATTGATTCATTTTCTCTTTAAAAGGCGCACTCAATCCCTCCATCTGCTTATCATACTCGCGCTGCACTTTCTTCCAAATCGTCTCGTATTTCTTAGCCAAATCGTTCTTAACGATGTTCTCCTTTAGGGTACTAATTTTAGGAGCTGTTTTAGCCAGATCTATGCCCTCATCGACCTGCTCTTGATATTTATCAACTAGGCTGGCTGCTGCTCTAAAAGCGGTTTCTGCCATGGCAATATGCTGCTTGGTGTAGACCACATTGTCTTTTTGCGCTGCTTTGAGCAAGGTGACTACATTGGTAGTCATGTCTTTGTTGGCTTTTACAAATGCCTTGGCCACTTCCTGCAAGGTTTGTCCATCATTAACCAAATCATCCTCTTGCTTAGTTTGCGTTGCTTGTTCGCCCAACTGCTCTCTGCGGATAGATTCCTCCTTGGTTAGGTGTTCTTGTCCTATTTCTTGAACGATCTCGTCGGTATATTGCCCTTTGATGATTTCTTTAATGTTCAAGCCCAGTTTTTTCGCCAGCTTCTTGCTGTTCTTTTTCATTTTATTGGGCTTACCAAAGCCTTCGATGGCAATGCGCATGCTACTACTTCCGTCCTCCTCTTGATCAAAATGGCAAAAGCCCATAGAGTAATCCTAGAGTTTCTTGCGCGTCTCGTCTGTTTTTAAGCTTTTATAAAACTTGTTTAATACAGACTGTTTGCCCAACAATAGCAGCGCGTGCGTCTCTCCACAGGCAAATTCAAAATCGGAAATCATAACCAAAGGCACTTTGTCCACGCCTTTTGCTTGCGCTTGCTTCACATCCTTCTCAAAGAGCTTAACGTAGTCCTTCCAAGCCAAATTTTTAACCGCACTAGGGTCAATTTTTGATCGTATCATACTTGTAGTATATTGTATTTAGAGTTTAGAAAAATTATTTGGCCTAAGATAATACAAAAAAAGCAAAAAAAAAGGGGGGGGAATTAAATAGCATTTTATACCCTACTTAACTCAAAAAAGCGCCCTTCCGAATCCATTCAGAAGGGCGCTTTAATTATTTTATCGTGCATATTGAAGCTTATTCAATAGACATCGCTTGATTTTCAGCAGTAGCAGCTGTTACAAATTCTTTGTACTCTTTGGGCGAGAAGCCGTCCAAACAGAAGGGCAACGGATTGATTTTATCGCCTTTGTAAACCACTTCGTAGTGTACGTGTGGAGAAGTAGAAGTGCCTGTGCTACCGACTAGGCCAATCACTTCACCACGTTTCACTTTTTGACCGACTTTACATTTTACTTTGGACATGTGTCCGTAAAGCGTTTTGTAGCCGTAGCCGTGGTCAATAACCACATTTTTGCCGTAGCCCGTCTTTTTGTATTCTACACGGACAATTTTACCGTTGCCTGTGGCGTAGATCGGCGTTCCTTTGCGCGCACCAAAATCAATACCTGTGTGCATTTTACGCGTCTTGAAAACAGGGTGGGTGCGGTAGCCGAAGCCCGAGAGATGGGTGATTTTTTTCTTTAAGTTGCGCACTGGACGAATGGACGGAATAGAAGCCAACATTTCTTCTTTGGCTTTGGCACGTTCCAAGATTTCGTCTTGCGATTCTGCCGAAACGGCGAGTTGGTGGCGAAGTTTGCTGATTTTTTTGCTCGTAGCTATGAGCAATTCGCTGTCGGATAAGTTGCGTAAGTCGGCGTATTTGTCACTGCCGCCTCGGCCGCCTTCCCAAATGCCTTGATCCGTAGGCTCCATTTCCAAAACTTGTCTATAAATAGCGTCGTCTCTATCGCGGAGATTGCTCAAAGCACTACTCATTCGATCCACCTCGTAGTTCATCGCCTCGTATTTCTGCTTCATTTGAGCTAGCTCTTTGGCTTGACTAGAAGCGCTGTTGTTTGGAGACAAAGCAAAAATAAGCGCGGTGTACCCTGCAATGCACCCTGTAGCCATCAAACCACGGAGCACATACTGCTTGGCCGATAAACTGGCCTTTTCGTAACGCAGTGTATGCTTATTATAAATGTACTTTTCTTTTCCCATGAGGATGTTATCAATTGTTTTAATTAAACGAACAATTTGCTTTTTCGAGAACTTGTCGTTAAAAATTACTGGGCGAATTTAAGCAGAAAAGTTCCACATCTCCAAATTTTAGGAGAAATACTTTGGTAACAAGCCTATTGCACAAAATTGGTTGTACAAATACACGCCTGCACTATATTGTTTCTGTTTTTTGTTTCAAAAAACCTTGTTTTGAGAAATCAATACAATCCAAAATATAATTTTGCAGCAACAACTAGTCTGCACTGCAGCTTATACCCTTGATCTTGAACCACTAATGACAATTCTAACGCCATGTATGTTCAAATAAATTTAATTAAATGTTCCTATTTTCTAAAGAAACGAATCAGCGGTTCTCACGACATAGTTAGATATATAACAGTATTAGATTTATCTAGGTT
>CAYUZF010000116.1:9675-16287 GCA_964449615.1 uncultured Aureispira sp. | reverse complement strand
TTTATGTTTGATGCGACCTACATTCCAAAGGACGACGTTCCCTTTACGCTTTCTTGCTCGCGCGAAACGGCGGGTTTCTATGTTAATACCACCTTTATAGAACGAGCCAACCGCCGCCAACTAATGGCTTTTTACCAAGAACTCAACCAGTTGGTCTTAAAAATGGGCGGCTTGCTCAACCTATCCAAAAATTGCTTTATAGAATCGAGTATGTTGGAGCAGATGTATGCCCCCGCCCTAGTAGAATTTAAACGCCTCAAAGACCAGTACGATCCTACTGCCGTGATCGCTTCTGATTTTTTTGAGCAGTACTTTCCGAGTTATTTTGGAGAAGAAGTCAGCGTACTAGAATAGTTTTTTCTCTTCTATGTTTCTTTCTACAAAAAGATATACATCTTCATAAGTAAGTAGACTTTGAGCAATCTCTTGAATTAACTGCTCTAATGTATTGGTAGTATTTGTCTTTATTTTTCTGGGAATATAGGTGCCATTATCATCTACTACTGTCTGGACGCGCTCTTTAAATCTATAGCCATTCAAATGCAAGAAATAATATGCTGTAGTGTAAGCTGTGCGTTTATTCCCATCATTAAACAAGTGATTATCTGTTATTTTGTATAACAAAAGAGCCGCGACATGAGCTACTGTAGGATATTGAGCTACTCCAAATATTTCGTTATTTTCGCAGATATCTAACAGATAATCTAATCCTTCTGCGTTCTTCAAATTAGTAGGGGGCATGAAAGTACCTGTATACTTTTCTATGACCCCCTTATTAAATTTTATAACATCTTCTCTTTTTACAAACTTCATTTGCAATTACTACTTAAGACAAGGCTTTGTAAAGATCATCGTACTTATTAAACATCACATTCAAGAATCTATCTCGTTGTCTATCTTCTACACGTACTTTGAACTCTTGTAACTTATTTTCTAGTATATCGTTTATTTCCACTCCTTCTTTAGATGTTACAGCTTCTATTTGACTAGGCCAAAAAAGAAGTGATTCCTTAAACGACATATCCAGTGGAATTTCTCTTTGTACAACAGTTATGATAAGCAGTAAAGACTCCAGCAGGTAGAAATTATTAGCAAAATGTATAATGTAATTATCATCTAGGTATCTTATCCGCCATTCGCTCACTAATATGTATTTACACAGTTTTCTGCATTCTTCGCACAAGTGTATAAACAATCTATACTCTTCTCTATACATTTTATTCAAGACTTCCATGTATTTTACAAGAGTATCATCTGAAACTGTGTCCCTTGCTCCACCTTTGTGCATTTTTTCTTTCCACCTATCATGTAAAAAATCACGAACACTAGATTTGTACTTAATATCAATATCGCCGAATAAGGATAATTGCGCTCCTGTTGTTTGTTGTTTGTTAACCAAAACAGGCAAAAAATTATCTTCCTTCTTCCAATCCTTAAATATAATAGCTCTCAAAACAGCAATTGATAAATTCTCATCTGTTCTTTTTTCCAGAAAATCAAATACTACAGCTTCATCATAAATTTCATCTAACCTTTGTTGTAATTTTTTAACAATAAAATCTAATAAATAGATGATATTCCCTCCAATAGCAACACCTTCCTTTTTTAGATAATTCTCCAATCTCCGATTCATAACAAATAGTATTTTAGCATTTCACCGAATGGTCTTTTGTAAAAAGATAAACAATTAAATTAGCAAAACATTCACGATAAAAGGTTATTTTTTCATTAATGTCTTCACCTAGTTAATTTTTCAGTGCACTAACTCATTGCTTCATCTTCTTGATACTTTCCAATTCATCTACCCATCCGTCTACAGAGCATCTATCTTAGCAAAAAAATATCCATCTATATTGGTCTAATGCGCTTCCAACCAATTTTCGCCCGTATCCATGCCTACCAAAATAGGTACTTTCAGATCGGGCAGCGCATGTTTCATCTTTTCTTCGATCAATACCTGTGCGCGCTCCAACTCCTCCAACGGCACATCAAAAATCAACTCATCGTGTACTTGAGAAATCATCTTCAACCCCAACCCCTCTTCTTGGATCGCTTTGTAAATATCAATCATAGCAATCTTAATCATATCTGCGGCGGTTCCTTGAATGGGCGTGTTGATCGCATTGCGTTCGGCATGGGAGCGCATCATTGAGTTGCGCGAATCCAAATCGCGTAGATAGCGGCGTCGACCTTTCAGGGTTGTGACGTAGCCGTCTTTGCGTGCCTGCTCTACCACAGATTCCATGTATTGCTTGATGCCTTTGTATTCGTTAAAATACTGCTCTATCAAATGGGTGGCCTCGGCGCGGCGGATGCTTAAGCTTTTGGCTAGGTTGGTGGCACCTGCCCCATAAATAATGGCAAAGTTGACTGTTTTGGCAGCGTAACGCATCTCCTTAGTGACTTCTTCGATGGCAACGTCGTAAATGCGGGCAGCCGTAGCCGTGTGGATGTCCAAGCCCTCTTGAAACGCTTGCAACATGGCTTCATCGCCACTGATTTCGGCCACCAAGCGCAGCTCTATTTGAGAGTAATCCGCTGCCAACAATATATGTTGCTCATCTTTGGGTATAAACGCCTTGCGGATCTCTCGTCCCATCTCGGTACGAATCGGAATGTTTTGGAGATTGGGATTTTGAGAACTCAAACGGCCTGTAGTCGTCAGCGCTTGGTTGAAGGAACTGTGCAGGTGGCCCGTGCGCGAGCTAACCAATTTCGGCAAAGCATCTACGTAAGTAGATTTTAGTTTGGCCAAAGAGCGGTAGCGCAACAAATCGGCTACAATTTTATAATTGACGGCCAATTCAGACAGTTTTTCTTCGTTGGTAGAATACTGTCCTGTTTTGGTCTTGCGCCAGCGATAAGGAATTTCTAATTTTCCAAAAAACACCTCTCCTACTTGTTTGGGCGAATCTAAGTTGAAGGTTTCTAAGCCTGCTGCCTCGTATATTTTGGCCTTCATTTCGCTTATTTTGCGCTCCAAAACCAGCGAATATTCGTTCAAAAACGGCACATCCAAATTGACCCCATTGTATTCAATTTCTGCCAACACATCGACCAACGGTTCTTCTACTTCGTTGTACAATTTCAACAATTCAGGTTCAGCGCTTAGTTCTTGGTGTAGAATTTTTTGAATTTGCCAAGTAACGTCCGCATCTTCCCCTGCGTATTCCTTTATTTTTTCGTCCGATACATCGCGCATGGTCAACTGGTTCTTCCCTTTTTTACCGATCAACGACTCTATGGGAACGGGCGTGTAGTTGAGGTAGGTTTCTGATAGGTAGGTTAGGTTATGGCGGTTGTGTGGCGCGAGCAAGTAGTGCATAATCATGGTGTCCCAATACTTGCCTTGCACATGGATGTCGTACCAGCGCAGCATTAAAATATCGTACTTGATGTTTTGCCCAATTTTCTCAATAGCGGCATTCTCCAACACCCCTTTAAATTCCCAAATGACGGCTTTGGCTGCTGTTTGCTCCACAGGCAAGGGTACGTAATAGGCTTCGTTGGCTTTAAAACTAAAGGCGATGCCTACCAATTCTGCTTCGCTTGGATTCAGCCCTGTTGTCTCTGTATCAAAACAAAAACTTTTACATTGTTGCAACTGCTCAATTAAGGCAGCGCGTTGTCCAGGCGTTTCAATCAACTCATAGCGGTGTTCCACCGCTTCTATATTCTGGGTTTTGGTCGCCTTTAGGGTTTTGGCCGCACGGCTGATTTTTTGAGCGACCGTATTGCCAAACAAATCTTTGTTCTTAACGGGTGCCAAACCACTCTCCGACCCCAAAATACGCTTGGCCAAGGTTCTGAATTCCAATTCGGCAAACAACTCTTGCAATTTTAAGCGGTCGTAAGGTTCCAACTCATAGCGCGTGGCATCAAACTGTATAGGGCAATTTAGTTCAATGGTTGCCAATTTTTTGGACAATAAAGCATCTTCGCGCCCTGCCTCTATTTTTTCCTTTTGTTTGCCTTTCAGCTTATCAGTATTGGCTAGAATGCCTTCAATACTGTCAAACTGCTCTAGCAATTTCACAGCCGTTTTTGCTCCTACCCCCCGAATACCAGGAATGTTGTCCACAGCATCCCCTTGCAAACCCAAAACATCAATCACTTGGTCGACGCGCTTGATCTGCCATTTGGCCAAGACCTCTTCTACTCCTAGCACAGAAATGCCATTGCCCATGCGCGCAGGTTTGTACAAAAAAATATTTTCGGATACCAACTGTGCATAATCCTTATCAGGCGTCATCATATAGACCTGAAAGCCTTCTTTTTCCGCTTGTTTGGCTAGGGTGCCAATAACATCATCGGCTTCATAGCCCACACAAGAGGCCACGGGTATGTTAAACGCCTCTACCAACCGCTTGATGTAAGGCAAGGCCAGGGTAATATCTTCGGGCTGTTTTTCCCGATTGGCTTTGTACGGCTCGTACATCGTATGGCGAAAAGTAGGTTGCGGCAAATCGAAGACCACTGCAATATGGGTAGGCTGTTCCTTGCTCAACAAATCCCATAACGTGTTGGTAAATCCGAGAATCGCCGAAACGTTCATGTCCTTAGAGTTGATCATAGGACGCTTGATAAAAGCAAAATGGGCGCGGTAAATCAAGGCAAACGCATCCAGCAAAAATAACTTTTTCATAATAGCAATGGGAATTTATACCAAAAGCTGTGCAGTACAGCAATAGTGTGCAAAATAGTGGTTGGGCGAGTGTGTTATTATAGTAATAAAAAAACACCCCGCTAAGTTGGCAAAGGTAACAAAAAGCCTGTAAAAATAGCGGCATTGGTCATGGGCAGAGGTAGGGGACAAAATGCGTTTGCCCCCCTACCTCGCCCTACGACACTCGATGAATTAGAACTTGATAATCGTCGTAACGTGCGTCCCCCGTCTTCATTTCTAATAATTCCATCGCGGTGGCCATGTCCATGGTTTCTTCGGTCAGTTGTTCCAGCTCTTCAATCGTTTCCTCAGTGCGCACCTCAATTTGCCCGCTGTTGATTTGCTCCATGCGCCAAGCATAGGTTTTTTCGATGCTCTTCCAAATCCGTTCGTGGACACTTTGAAAATCGTCAATTGCAGGAGTAGTGATTTCGGCACTGTCAAAAGCTAGCCTGTTGCGGGCGATGAGGGTGGCTGTTTCTATAATAAAATAAGCGGTATGTGCCCATTGTTCTTCCCCGTCCAGTAGTTTGGAATAAATCACTAATTGCAAATCTTCGCCGTTTTTAAGCTTGTCTTTGTGAAAGGTTTTGCCGCCCCATTTTAAATCTATAAGCGCCTTTTCTTGTTCATTATTACGCGAAAGCACCAAATCGGCCACCCTGCCACTGCTCCCGAAATGGGATACTCGATGCCGTGTATACTCCAACCATTGTTTTGAATGGCCAACACCAATGCCCAAGCTGCTTGTTGTACTTTGTAAATCAACCCAATACGCTTGGCCTCCTGCCCATACATCAGCAGCACAGCTCCCTCCCGCTCCAACAATTCTTCTGCGCGTTCATCAATCCAGCCGAACACCTCCTCCTTCGTCCAGAAGCGTTCACTTTGCTGAATGTCCGTAAACAAACCTTCCAACAAACGATGGGCAATATTTCCTTCCAAACGCCGCTCATTGACTACGCTTAACATGGCTGCTCGACTAAACTTTATTTGATAACGGAACACCCATTGGTAAGGGTAATACAATAAACTGTCAATGCTGGAATAAGATTCTTGCTCGGCTTGTTGCACCTTATTGGTACTGGGCAATTGAAAATAAGGCTTGGGTTTGCTCAAAGGCGCAGCCGCCAAGCTGACCAATTTTGGCAATTCAAACCACTGTTTTAGAAAAGCGCTGTTGGGCTCCTCATCTAGGTTGACGATGATCCGCTGCAAGTTGTCTTCGTTTAGCGCGGCACACAAATCGCCCCACAAGGGATGTGGCAATTGTTCGTTGCCTTCAATGTATTGGGGCAACACCAATACCAAGCGTTGTTGCGCTTTCAAAATTGGTTGCATCCGCTGCCACAAAAAGCGTTGGTTTTCTTCGGCAGGCGTTTCCAACGTCAAGCCTGCGGCCTCCAGAAAAGCCCGTTCTTTGGGGTACCAACGCGCAAAGCCCGTTTCCCGCTCTGCATGTACAAAATTCCACCAAAACACCTCTGGCAGACAGCGCACAATGGCACTCGATTGGTGTACAAAGGGCAAATGTCCCAATTCTTCGGCACGAAACCGCACCGCAGCAGGCTCGTTGATCGTGCGTACTAGGCGTTCCAAACGCAAATAAGGCAAGGCGCGATCCTGCTCTGGCAAGGCCTCCAACACTTGCACCAAGTTTCCCGACTGTATGCGCAGCGCCTCCAAAGCGGGCAAGGCATTTTGTAAATCTTCTTTGTAACGACGGTTTTTGGCCGCCTCATCGTAGGGTGTGCTGGCGCGGTTGATGCTCTTTTGTAAACTGTCAATCAATTTTTTATTGTCCTCCTCCTGCTGCTGTGCCCAGTTGGCTACATAGCGGTACACTTCTACCACCTCCGATTTGGGTACTGCTTCGGTAGTATCGTAGCGGCGGCGGTTGAACCAAAAGCGATAAGCGTCCTGTATTTTGTCTTTTTCTTCTTGTA
>CAYUZF010000116.1:5674-9665 GCA_964449615.1 uncultured Aureispira sp. | reverse complement strand
AATGTGCGTTCTTGGCCTGTTCGTTCGTCAATTTCTTGCTCGTATTCGTCAAAAAATTGGCGCACCATAGCGTTCCAGCTTCCGCTAAACAAGCCAGGCTTTTGCGCCATGGTTTTGGCGATGCCCCTAGAGAGCCGTTTGTGAATGGGCGTGTTGGGCAAAGAAACAAACTCTAGTATTTTATAAGGATCAATTGGTTTCCAGAGGAACGTACTGACCAGTTTTAAAATTTGAAGCGTGGGTCGAGCAATGGATTCTGAAGCAATGCCAAAACTGGGCAAGCCTTCTTGAATCAGACTGTTGTCCAAAGCGCGGTTTTTGTTGGGAATAAGGCAAACAGGTCGGTAGGTGGGATTTTGTTTGAAAATTTTGGCGCAGTACTCCGCCGCGTGGGTTTCGCGTTTGGCTTTTAAAATAATCAATGAACCATCTGCTTGAACTTGGCCTTTTTTATAGGGTTGTTTGAGCAGGGCTTTTTGTAGGTTTTGCAGATCACCTGCTTGCTCGGTGCAAGCCGCAGGAATTTTTTTTAATTCTACGCCCGTTTCCTCCAAAACCTTGAATAGCTGCTCCAGATGCGGCGGTAAAATTTCTAAGGGTTCGTTGAGGTAAATTTTTTGCAAAGGCAAAGGAAATTCCTGCACGGCCCACAGTACGCGCTGGTAACGCTCGGCAAAGCCGTCATTAAGCGCCACAGGATTGCCCGACTGCACCAGTGCTTCAATCTGCGCTAGGGTTTGCAAACGCGTGGGCAAATTACTTGCTCCTTCAAATTCCCAACCACTCAAATACAATTCATCGCGGCGCTGCAACAGCGCGCTGGCCGTCGCAATTTCATCCGCTTCAAACGAAGCCGCATAAAAGGCCTGCGGATAACGCTGCACATGTATCCTTAAAATCTGTCGATATTGCTCAAAGCGCAAATAGTCTTGTCGATCGGGCGGACGCATGCCCAAGTGCCGTTCCAGCAAAGCCATCAGGCCATTCACCCCAACCGCCTGTTGCACGGCTTCTGGGTCGTTGATTTCGTGGGGACTACAGCGTTCTTCTAAATCTAATCCAAATTGTATAATCATGCTTGGGCATTTTTTTGAGTTTCTTACTGCCTATTTTATACGAGGAATAAAACAGGTAAGGGGTAAAATTATCAAAAAAATGCGGTAGCGGGGTAAATCTTTTTGTTTTAATGGTTGAAAGGCTTTGGTTTTTGAAGGCATCTAGGGTAGGAAAAACGTTATTTTAATACAAAAGAGCCAAAAACAATAGCCTCAAAACAGGTTGCAATTATCTAAAGTAAATGCACTCCACTTCTTTGAAAACGAAATTAGTATAAAAAACCAAGCGCGCCCCACCAACACAAAAAAGCAGAGCGCAAGCCGTTGCCTACGCTCCGCCACACGACAGAACTACTATAAACGAAATCTTTACGCGCGTTGCTCTTGCCGGTCTTCTTTGTGAAAACCGATGGGTAGGGCGTTGGCCGAAGAGCGATAACCTGCTGCTCTGCGCATGCTTTTGAAGGTATCTAAGTCAATGACATTTCTATTTTTTAGCCATTCTAGGTAATCCAATTTCTCATCAAGGTCATCAATGCAGTGCCAATATTTATCCAGTAAGAACGTGCGTTGTTTTTCCAATAAGGCTTCTACAAATTGCTCGGCTTTGGTCTGGTGTTTAGGGTCGCAAAAAAAGAGCAGGTCGTAATCCGAGCCGCGCCCCAAGCGAATGACGGCTTGCCCTTGTTGGTACAATACATAGAGAGCGGCACTACTGCCCAACAGTACGGGCCATCCTAAAATAGCATACGCCCCTTCCACAATGCCCAAAACATTGCCCAAACTCAACAACCACAAAACGGCCATTGCAGCGATCATGTTGTTGGAATATTGTTGGTAGACAAATTTGTCGCGGGAGATTTCTTCGTAGGGCAAATCCAGCTCCATGCTGTTCCAGCCCGTTCGTTCTTGGCAGTGCAAAAATTCTTCTTTCAGTTGGTAAGCACTGCGTTGCCAGAGGCGTTTTTGGGTAATGCTTGCAATCGTCATCGTGTTGGTGGTTTTGGCTGTGAATGAGAAAAACGGTTGTGTATCAAAGGCAAACAAATTGTTGTTTCTTGTTGCTGCTTGCTTGTTTGTTTATACGGCTTTTGCTCTTTTTTGTTTCACCAAAATAAGATGATTTTCAACGAAAGTACATTTTTTTGGTTACATTTATTTTTATGGCGAGGACTGCATTTTTTGGATGGTTCGGCGGGCGTGTATTTGGTGAAGGCTTCGCCGAACCATCCATTTTTTTTAATAACTCCATAAATCGTGTTCAAAATTGAACATGCTCTCTTGGATTTTTTGGGATTCCAATAAAATATCCATGGGACTGGTAACATAATCTTTCAGACGGCGGTCGTACACGTTGCCTTCTTTGATGATATAGCTATCAAACAAGCGTGCTTCAAATACATCTTCCCAACTCATACGCGCAGCATCGTTGTGTGGATTAACCACCTCTGTCCGCGCCAACACTTCACGCATTTCAGGGTAATACGCCCAAAATAAGGGGCCAGAATTCAGAAAGTTACCGTTGTCGTCCAAGCGTTCAATAATTGGTGCAATTCCTAAAATACGGACACCTAACGTACTCGTTTCTTCGTCAAAATAATACACTTCTTTGAGGCGGTAATGCTTGATATCTTCCCAATTGAGTTCGTTGTACACCACTACCATAGAATCTTCAAAGGTAACAGGATCAAAAATGTAAGTGGTATCCTCTGAGAAGCGCAAGCTCTGTACTTCGCTCTCTGTCATTGCGGTGGTGAATTGATCGTCCATGGCGTGGTACAGCGTAATATCGCCCTCCTCCGCAGCATCAAACAACACATTCAAAAATGGATTACTTTCGTCCTTAAAAATGTGGTTGCGCTTCTCTTTGATGTCAATCAGGCGCCAAATGCGCTTTTCCCAGAACACATCCTTTTCATGGATGTAATCGTAAGCCAGAACGCGCTCTTCTTGGTGCAAGTAACGGTCGTAAAAATTATCGCGGGGCGGAGTTTGTTTTACTTTGCCCGATTCTGTGAGCGGTGTATTGGGTTGCGCCACAAGCGCAAGTGGCGCTATAAAACCGAAAAGGATAAAAAAGGCAATTATCTTACTATTCTTTTTCATGTATGCTTTTTGTTTTGGTAATAGAATTCCCATCCTAACGCCAAGGCAAAAGCGGTAGTAGGGTTTGTTTGTTCTCATAAGAAGCGACCGAGAAAAAAGTTACAGATTTTTCTGCAATGGTTGGCTTTCCGACTTTTCTGCTGCTGGTTGTTCTTTTTAAACTAAGCCCCCTCTTTTTTAGTTATAATAAGTATGAAAGAACGCATCAACATAGTCTGGCTCAAACGCGACGTTCGTCTGACCGATCACCCGCCCTTGTACAGAGCAGCCCAAGAGGGCTTGCCAATTTTATTGGTCTATTGCTTTGAGCGGGAACTAATTGAAAAGCCTATTTATAGTCCGAGGCACTGGCGTTTTGTCGTACAAGGTTTGCGGGATGTCTACGGGCAGCTGCGGCAACAGCACCCAGAGAACGTGCAAGTCATCCGCGGCAGCTTTGTGGACTTTCTACAACAATTACAACAAGAAGTAACCATTAATGCAGTATATTCCAGTCAAGAATCGGGTTTGCAATGGACGTTTGACCGCGATAAAGCCGTTAAGAAGTTTTTGAAGACAGCAGAAATTCCCTGGATTGACATCAACACGGAAGGCATTCGCAGAGCGGTATTTCATAGAGAAAACTGGCGGGCAGAGTGGCGCGCTTATATGGAATTGCCCTTAGAAACACCTGACTACAGCAAGATTCAGTTTTTTCCACTTTCAGCGGCTTTGCAGCAGGCTTTTGATGCCAGTGTTTACACCAAACGGTTTAAGGATTCGCCTTCCCAGTTTCAGAAAGGAGGCGAAACTCTAGCCTTACGGGTCTTGCATTCTTTTTTAGGCGAACG
>CAYUZF010000116.1:1958-5664 GCA_964449615.1 uncultured Aureispira sp. | reverse complement strand
ATTTCTAAGCCGCGTGAGAGCCGCGACAGTTGCAGCCGTATTTCGCCTTATTTGGCTTGGGGACATATTGGCATGCGTTACATTTATCAAGAGACACAAAAAGTACGGGCAGAACACCCGCGGGGCAAAGCCCTGCGCGCCTTTATAGACCGCATCGGTTGGCGCAGCCACTTTATGCAAAAATTTGAAGACGAGGTAGAAATGGAAACGCGCCCCATCAATCGCGGGTTTTCTATTTTGGAATACCAAGAAGACCGCGCCAAAATAAAAGCGTGGAAAACAGGTCAAACGGGTTACCCTTTGGTAGATGCTTGTATGCGCTGCTTAATTGATACGGGTTACATCAATTTTAGAATGCGGGCGATGTTGGTTTCGTTTTTTTGCCACCACATGTTGCAAGATTGGCGCGTTGCTGCGGAGCACTTGGGGGCGCTGTTTTTGGATTTTGAACCAGGCATCCACTACCCTCAAATTCAAATGCAGGCCAGTGTTGTAGGCATCAATACGGTACGGGTATACAACCCCGTCAAGCAATCTAAAGACCACGACACCGAAGGAGTTTTTATTAGAGAGTGGGTGCCAGAATTAACGGTGGTACCGACGGAGTACATCCACGAACCCTGGACCATTCCACCCCTAGAAGCTGCCCGCCTTAATTTCCAGATGGGCTACGATTATCCCTTTCCAATTATTGATGCGGTAGAAACGGGTAAGCGAGCCCGCAAGACATTTTGGTCGTTGCGCAGTGATCCAACGATCAAAGAAGAAGCACAACGCATTTTAAAAATACACGCCAACATTAGAAAAAAGCGCCCTACAAAAGCAGCTCCAAAAACAACCAAAGAACAACCGCCTCAAACGGACGCTTAATACAATTCCATTCGCAACAATGCCTATTGCTCCTTATTTTAGTTCTAAATTTACCGCTTATTTGTTGGTCTTTTGACAGGCGTTTACTTTTTTATGGGTATACTTCCTACTAGACGTTTAAAAGATCTAGCGTTGTCAATAAAAAACAGAGCAATGAGCCAACTTTCTTATTCAAATTACCAATTGAAGCACGGATTAGTTTGCAGCAACAAAAACGGTAATCCATACCCCACCAACTTGCACGGTTTTACGAATGATCAACCATTCAACTTTACAAACAGCCGTTCTACTTACTTTGGATTTGTGTATAAAGGCAACGCTACCCTGCATTACGACGGTTTGGAAATTCCCTTAAAGGCAGGCATGTACTTTTCTGTGCCAGGCGCAGGCGCTTCCATTATCGGCGGTGTGGGGATGGTTGTAGAAAAAATAAACTATCGCGGACTGTTTTCTATGGGAGGCCCCGTAGAAAACGAGGGAAGATTAAAGTACATAGATGGCTGCACAGACAGTTTACTCCTTCCACCTGTCAAAAAGGGCGATCCTTGTTTGAATGCTTTATTTTTTCCAGAAAGCATCAACCAAACCGCCCACAAACACCCCTCCGATAGAATAGGCCTAATTTATAAAGGACAAGGCAAGTGCATTACGCCACAGCAAACAATTGATTTGATAGAAGGAGATTTATTCATTATTCATCAAGATGGGGTTCACAGCTTTGAGACCAGCCACAACCAACGTCTGGTGGTCATTGCCTTCCATCCCGATTCTGATTTTGGCCCAGAAGACGAGAACCATCCAATGATTAATAAAACGATGATCAATGGAAAGTCTGCTAGTACAATCAAGTTGATTCAAACTCGGTAGAAGTCCAGTAGGTAGCGATTAAAACCCCACCGTTTACGAACCCTCCTCACTGTCGGTTGTTATTAGATAGATCCTGCTGTATTGGAGCTTACATTGATAGATAGATTCATCCAGCAATTATAAAAGCAGCTGAACTAATTTGAAACACATGCCACCACCAGACAACAACACGCCTGAAAAGCACACAAAAAAGACGCTTCCAGCCCCTACGCCTAAGCAGCTCTCCGAGGAAGACATCGACCGTATTATAGAGATGGCTTGGGAAGACCGCACTACTTTTGAGGCTATTGAATTTCAATTTGGGCTGCCCGAATCGGAGGTTATTGCTTTGATGCGTCGCCACATGAAGGCTTCCAGTTTCAAGCGCTGGCGAGCACGGGTATCGGGCCGCAGCACCAAACACCAACAGAAACGCAGTTTTGACGAAGGGCGGTTCAAATGCTCGCGCCAAAAATCAATTAGTTTTAACAAAATCTCTAAGCGCAAATAGCTTGCTGTAATTCTTCCTTTACTCCCATTGTTGTGCGTTTTTTTTGCGCTTATAACGGGCTTTGGTCGGGTTCCCAAACGTATACTTGCCTATAGGGTGGTGCCTTTGTGGCGGTCAGTGCTCATACAGCAACTACTTTTGAATAAAGAGGGCATACCAGCCTTTTCGTGAACCTGTCTCCTTGCCGATTGTTGTTCTACTTGTCTTTCATCATTTAAAAAACTATACACTGTGCTTCCTTCCGACAAAGAAACGACTACAGGCGACTGCTTGTATGTATTCCAAACCAACCAACGTTTACGCGACAACCCTTCCTTGCAATACGCTTATCTACACTATTGGAAGGTAGTGCCTGTATTAGTTGTTCCAGACCAAGCCCACAGCTACGACTATCGCAGCAAACAGGACATGGGCGTACACCGCCGTCGTTTTTTATTGGAATCGGCACTGGCTTTGAAAGAGGCTTTAAAACAAAAGGGAGTAGAATTGATCCTATTGCGCGGAAATGAACAGACCAACCAACGTTTGAAAGAAATATGCGACGCTTATGAATTGGACGAGGTGATTACCTCCTATCCCAAGAGTACTTATGAAAAAGAGCGCCTAGCGCAACTCTGCAAATTTGCCAAAGTCTATACCTTTGAAGACCATACCTTATTGGCTGCCGAAGATTTGCCGTTTCGAAACATGCCCAAGTCTTATTCTTCGTTTAGAAAAAAAGTAGAAGCGGTGTTGAATGTCCGAGATTTGACCCAAAACCCTGTTTTTAATGGGTTCAAAAATACGGCAGGGCTAGGGGATGAATTTGAAGCGCCATTGCCCACGCTCTCGTCTAAAACGGCGCACCCCCTACACGGTGGAGAGGCCGCAGCTTGGGAACGCCTAAACCATTATTTTTGGGACAGTAAGGCCCTCGCCCAATACAAAAAGACCCGAAATGGTATGATCGGTGCGGATTACTCGTCTAAATTTTCGGCCTATCTGGCTTTAGGGAATTTATCGCCTGTACAGATTCATTACGCCATTAAAGATTTTGAGCGACAAGTTGAAAAAAATACCAGTACGTATTGGTTGTTTTTTGAATTGCTGTGGCGGGAGTTTTTTATTTGGGTAACCGAGAAACACGGCACTGCGATTTTTCAGTTGGGCGGCATCAAAAAACGGCGCGACTTGAACCCCAGTGAAGACCAAGCGGTTTTCGAGCGTTGGTGCAATGGAGAAACGGAACACCCTTTTGTGAATGCCAATATGAAAGAGTTGGTAGAAACAGGGTACATGAGTAACCGAGGCCGCCAAAATGCCGCCAGCTATCTCATCCACGATTTGGGAATGGATTGGCGCTGGGGTGCAGCTTTTTTTGAGAAGCACCTAGTAGATTACGACGTGTCGTCCAATTGGGGCAATTGGATGTACATTGCAGGCGTGGGCAACAGCTCCCGCGATGTTGTTTTTAACGTTACCAAGCAGCAGCAGCACTAC
>CAYUZF010000116.1:0-1919 GCA_964449615.1 uncultured Aureispira sp. | reverse complement strand
GGAACAGCTAACGGCACTTCACAAAAAAAGACGCTCCTCACCACAGGGGCAAAGAACGTCGAGCAATCTACATAAGCCTATGCAGCATTACATAACCCTTATGTGAGATTTATAGCTGCTTGTTTTTTTTATCGAATATTAAACGCCAAACCATTTACACGGCGGGGGCTAGTATCTCCAGGGCATTTCGCTTTTACATTGGTAAACACAAAAGAATCACCAGGACTTGCACTTCTGACGTACTCTCCTGCTCTACCAAGGAAGCCGCCACCGTTAACGTCCACTTTTATGGGGTCTTTGCGCTTAGGCGTGTAGAACAAAGTGTAGCTCTGTATCTTACATTTGACCCCAAAATCAAAGTTCTCCAATTCTGGATATAAACCGCGTTGTACTCTAAATTCACCACTGCGAAAGCTGCCGTCTGTTTTGCCTCCTATGTTGACCAACGGGCTAGGGATGCGCTTGACGCGGAAGTCGAATTTGGTGGGGCTTAGACCTCCCCCCGAAAGCGTAATGCTTGCTTTTCCAGGTTTGGTCACTTTCGCGATACGCTTGGCACCACTCCCCGATAAATTAACATTGTTGGCTTGTACTTTTAGCTGAGAAGTGGGTACTCCTGCCGCAGAAAGCGTAATGGGGTTGTCTACACCGATGTAAAAAACATTCATCCTATCTGCGGCTACGGAGGCCGAACGCAAACCTACTTCGTATTCAAAAGTACTGCTTCCAGTCGTTACTTCGCCCGTTAGTGGGTTCGTAACTTCGCTTTTCAAAACCAACTTCTTACTGCCTGTCTCTCTGGCAATTTGAGAAAAATCAGCAGTGCCGTCAGGGCCTACACTTAGGCGTTGCCCATTGACGGTTAATTTGATGTTGTCTGGATTCATTTGTGTGCTGTATGAGCCAAGTGATACTTGCGCCTTAAACGGCTCGCCTTTAATTACATACGATCTTTCTGCGTTAATGATGGGGAAGAATTGATCCATTATAATGGTTTTACCACCTGCTAAAGCGACCAAATCCCCTACTAGGGTGGCTTCAGAAGTACGGGCATTGCTTTGAATTTGACTCAACAAAGGCAGCACCGCAGCAACAGGCATTTGCTTAAATTTAAACTCGGCCCAGCTTTTCTTGTCGCTGTTTTTCCAATCCTCGTTTACCCGTAAGGCTATATTGCGCTTTAGCGAGGCAATTTTTTGAGTAATTTCCTCTTCGTTCAAATCAAAGTCCTTTCCGTGTTCGTTCAGCAAGGTTTCGTATTGTTGAATAAGGCGCTGTTGGGCTTCGCGGATTTTTTGCTCCAGCTCATTCCCTCTCCCCTCTTCTACCAAGAGGCGCGTAGTGACATCCTTATCTTTTTTGCCTTTGGGAACAGACATTCCATAGCTCATAATATAATCGCCATCGTCGTTTTTGCCGTTTTGATCCCCTGCGGCATCAATCAATTCATCGCGCAACTCATTGATGTACACCACCAATTCTTTGCTAGTTGCTCTGACTTCGTCCACGGCAGGCCCCAGTGGTTGAAATTTTTGTTTGGAATCATCTTCTAACAATTTATCCAAACTGCGTTCGGCCAAATCTAACTGGCTTTGGACGACGTCCATCGCACTTTGGTTGCCCTTATCGAGTGCAAAAAAAGCATTTATTATTTCGGCAGACACATTGAGTGCCAGCATGGCTGTGAGTACAAGATACATCAAGTTGATCATCAACTGTCTCGGTTCTTTAGGTATAGACATAACAAGGTGGTATTTATTAGTGAATAAATAGAATAAAAAGGTAACAGCAATAAAGTAAGGGATACGCAAAGCAGCACGGCTGCTGGGTTCTATGGAACTGTCTTATCTGTTTGGGTATGCCTTTCCAAGACCTAGGATTTCTGGGCGGGCTTCGTTTCTTTTGTCTGTTCTCATAAG
>CAYUZF010000115.1:11902-16393 GCA_964449615.1 uncultured Aureispira sp. | reverse complement strand
TAGGTGTAGTTTAAACGCATTGCCGTCTGTTTGATTAATCATAATAGCGGGAATATGAATGGAAGAGTCTTGTCCTGTAAGGCGACTGGGAAAACCTGTTGTCTGGTCAATAACAATTGCACCAACAGCGCCCGCATCCTGAACGGCAGCTACTTGCTGCGTAAACGCACAGCTCCCACGATCCAGCAGGGCAATCTTACCGACCAAATTCGCTGTGTTGGTAATCGGTTCACAAGCATCATGGTCGAAATTGCTGTCTTCCACCAGTACCAAATCCGCTTCTACAGGAATAGCGGGCAAACCTGGGCCAAAATCAGCATTGGCACCAACATAAACCCTCGCCAACACGGCAGGTTGTGCAATTTTAAAAAAATAACCTGTTACGTTGTTGTTTATTCCCCACAGATAGAGCTGCATACGCCCGTTGGAACCATCTGCTGGAGCTGCAAATTGCGCATTTTGAACGCCGCCGCCGTCCTGCGCTTCTGCCAACACCGCATCGCTGTCCAAACCACCCCTGTTGTAGTTATTGTGTTGAAAATTACCACTGGCTTCGTCAAAACCGTACTGATAAAACAGATCGTGCAAATAATTATTTTGGTAAAATAGATTGGTAATACCTACATTCTGGTAGGCAATGGGCGGGCTACTGGCATTAAAAGGAAAACTAAAATGGAGCAACGGGCCTCCGTCGGGACTGTACCCTGGCAAGTTGTCAGAATCTCCATCTTCATAAGCATAGACGTTGTTGCCTCGTGTAATGGTGTATTCTGGGCCTGTCTGGCCGTCCGTGTCGTGCCAACCAAACGGCGAAGCGATACTGTCTACCACAGCAGATAGCAGTTGTCGACTGCCGTGCAAGGGGCTTTCTATGGGCAACGGCCAAACCAAATAGCGGGGGGAACTGGTAGGATTTGGAGCAGTATGGTTGGCTGGAGCAACAGCAGTGGGTACCGCGTCACAAAAGGCATGGGCGCCAAATTGACAATGGTACACCCAATCGGCTTGATGGAGCAATTGCCCTGTATGGGCGTCTATTTTTACAGACCACCAATGTTGAGCATCTAAAGTATAAATAGACAACTCCCAAGCCAAATGAATACGGCTTTCTTCGGAATCGTCTAATGCATAATAAACCAATTGAACAGGAATATCTTCTAGCGCATGTTGTTGCTTGTCGTAAAGAAATTGTTGGTTGTCACTTTTTTTGAGTAAGGAAAATGCTGTAGGCGCAGGCAATTGCAAAAAATCAAACGCTTTGCGTAGGGCTTGCTCTGGGCGAATGCTAGGCAGTTTGGGTGCCGTACGTTCTTGAACATTGGAGAACAGGCGACTGCCCAAGCTCAACACTTGATCGGCTCGCAGTGCTACGGTTGCTGTGCCATTTACAATAGGAATACCGTGGTGGGTTTGGCGAAGATAAACGTATTGTATTCCGCTGGGACTAGATGTATGTTGACTACTAATTTCCCAATGGGCAACATCCGCCAAACTCCAGGCTTGTTGTTTGTGGTGCTGGTTGAAAAATGCCTGAATCGTTGCTTGTTGGGCGTAGAGGGTACTCGTAATAAAAAAAAAGAGCAGTGCTGTTGGCATAAAGAGGCGCGGAATCATAGTTCTTGGGATTGGTTCTACTTAAAAATAAGGATTTATTTCTTAATGCCCTGTGTTACAGCCACCTTATTCCACAAAAAAAGACTCCCTAGCACGAAGCTAGGAAGCCTATAATAGAACTCAGTTAAGTGGTGTTTATTCCACTACCAGTTTTTGAGTAGCGTTAAAATTCTTTCCTCTAAGCTGAACCAAGTAAACCGCAGCAGGTAATTTAGAAACATCTAAATCCAGATTGGTTTGGCCTTGTGTCAATGTATGTTGTTGATAAACTTTACCCGTTACATCCATGATCTCTACCTGTACATCCTCGCTCAATGCACGTCCCATTGTTAAGGTCGTGTGCGCCTGCGTGGGATTTGGCATAAGTGCCATGCTCAAAGAGTTTTGTCCCAATTGATCAATAGAAGTTATTATAATGCTAACCGTCTGCGTGCTGCTGCAAGAACCATTATTGATGGTCAAGGTCACATTATAAGTACCAACATTGGCATAAGTATGAGTAGGGTTTTGAGCCGTAGACGTGTTGCCATCGCCAAAGTCCCAAGACCAAGAATTTGCATCCGTAGACAAATCGGTAAAGGTCAACGTACCATTCATATCGCTAAAACTAAAGTTGCTGATGATAGGACGCACTTCAACCGTATCCTGTGCAGAAACACAAGCAGGTTCACGTACTTCTAAATCGTACAAGTAGTAGTAATAGTCTGCCGGGGCTGTTGTCGCAGAAGAACTAGTAATGCTCAAGTAGCCAACCGCTCCATAAGGATAAGTTGCCCCTGAGTTGTTGCGGAACAAATCAGCGTTGTTTGCACCGATGTTGTAGTTGCCTGCCCCAGGTACTGTCAAATTCAAGTTGATGCGTTGAGGACCATCTACCAAGTTAACGGTTATTTGATCTACAATATCTGCACCAGAAGGAGGGGTACCGTTGTTATTGCTGCCTGTAGCTATGATGAATGTGCGCGGGCCAGCACCGTCTGCATCTACCAAAGCAGATACGATTTCCAAGCTTCTATTGGCTGTAAAGTTCAACGCTCCGTGGTAAGCGCTGCCGTGGTAGCCACCGCCACCGATGTTAGTATTGGCAGGCCCTGCATTAACAGAAGCTCCTGCAACAACATTTTCTACATAGTAAGTAGAAATACTGCCGGTGTTGGGAACTGTTAAGGTATCTCCTAAGTAAATGATGTTATTAGCCGTATTTCTCCAACGAGCGCTGCCTGTAGCAATCGCAGGAACGTAAGCGGTATCCCCTGCACAAACTTCTACATCACCCGCAAAAGGCGCAGCAGGCAACGCAATTGTTACCGTTTGTGTGCTAGAATCTTGGCCAATGGTGTTAGTAACCACCAATTTTACGGTATACACACCGCTGCCGCCGTAGGTATGGATGGGATTTTGAACGGTAGAGGTGTTGCCATCGCCGAAGTCCCAAGACCAACTCTGAGGAACATCCGTGCTGTTGTCGGTGAACGCAATGGTAGTAATACAAGAGTTGTTAGAATTAGGTGCAAAAGCAGCCGTTGGCGCTTGTATAGCTGTTTGACAAATGGGGGGCAAATCAAAAGCCTCGGATTGATCGCTACGACTAGCCGCGCTGCCCTGGCTGGCACTGGCCCCAAATCCACGCTTGGCAAACGTTTCCCAAATTAGACATTGGTGGATGCCATTGTACAACAATTGATCCGCTTGTAAAATCGCATCGCGGCCATCAATCATACCAGGGTTACAAGGTTGTAATTTTAGAGACTCAATAACCAACGCCATAGCAATGTTGTTACCGCCAGTACCCGTATACACATTAGGATCTGCCACACCACCGTATTGGTCGATCAACGCCCAGGTCAAATCCCACAGTACCGTTGCGTAAATAAATCCTACGCCGTGTGGTTCAGAGATTTGCGCCGCATTGTTAGAGGAGCCATATGTAAAGCCATTCACTGCAAAGTCCGTAGAATAAGGCGCGGGACGGATACCAACCCCTGTTACCGTTTGGCCAGAGGCATACGTACCAATACCGCGAACATCGGCTCCTAAATCGCCTGGCTCAATCGTCAGCATCAAACCAAACCAATCGCTCCAGCCTTCGCCCATCTGCTCCGAGTTGTTCAGGCAGTTAGAGCTGGCCGCGCCACCCGTCAAACGCGTAGAAATACCGTGTCCATACTCGTGGGCAACGATACCGTTGTCAAAATCGCCATCTTTGTCGTTGTTAACGATGCCACCATCGCTGATGCTGCCATTTACAGTACCCAATTGTATCTGTGCCTTGATCGCATTGCCGTCTGCCTGCGAAATCATAATCGAAGGAATGTTGATAGGGGTATTGGCACCGCCCATCTGAAAAACAGGAGTCGCGGCGTTGTTCACTACAATAACTGCTACCGCACCCGCTGCTTCAGCAGCTTCTACTTTCTCTACAAACGTACAATTACCACGGTCAAGCACCGCAATTTGTCCCGATATGGCGCTAGCGTTGGTAATAGAATCACAAGCATCGTTGTCTAACGTTACATCTTCTACCAAAACCAAGTTGGCGGTAATGGGTACAGTAGGCAAACCAGAACCAAAGGTAGCTCCACTAGCGTTGTAAGGCCCAGCAATAACGGCAGGGCTGTTGATGTCTAGGAAATCAGCGGTAGTCTGCCCACCAGAATTCCACAAGTACATTTGCATTCTAGGATTAAAACCATCTCTAGGCGTTGCAAAATTGGCATTGTTGGTTCCGCCACCGTCCTGCGCTTCGGCAAATACATAATCGTCGTCTGCGCCGCCGCGGTTGTAGTTGTTCTCTTGGAAATTGCCACTCGCCTCGTCAAAGCCATACTGGTACCAAACATCGTGCATGATGTTGTTCATGTAAAATAAGTTGGTAAT
>CAYUZF010000115.1:11298-11892 GCA_964449615.1 uncultured Aureispira sp. | reverse complement strand
TGGCTGCATCTTGATTGACAGTAGCCGAATTGGTGGCCGCATAAGGAAAGTTGAATTCTAGAACCGTACCGCCATCGGGGCTGTAGCCAGGAAGGTCGTCGTCGTCGGCATCTTCGTAAGCAAAGACGTTGTTACCACGAGTGATGGTATATTCTGCTCCTGCAATGCCATCTGTATCGTGCCATCCGTAAGGCGAAGCCAAAAGGTTGGCAGGGTTGGTTACCATAGAGCGAGGCCCGTGGTTGGGGCTTTCTAGTGGCAAGGCAAAAACAGTGTACTGGTCAGGTTGTTGCAACCCTTCTTGTGTAGGAACAGGAGTCGGAATGTGTGGGGTTTGATTGACGTGTAAATGGCGTCCAGCTTGATAACCGCCGTGGTCAAAGTTACAGTGTACCACCCAGTCCGTCGCATCTAGCAATTCGCCTGTTTGAGCATCGATTTTTGCAGACCACCAATGTTTGCCGTCTAGTTGATAAATGGCCAAATCCCAAGCTAGGTGTACCTTGTTGTCTTCTGTTGCGAAATAAACCAACTCTACTGGAATGTTTTCTTTAGAAATTCCGCCTTTGTTATAGGTGAAGTGATGCGTACTAA
>CAYUZF010000115.1:8466-11210 GCA_964449615.1 uncultured Aureispira sp. | reverse complement strand
TTGAATGGCCTCTACAGGACTGAGGTTAGGGGTGGTGTATCGTGCGCGTGCTTGCAGGTTGTCAATTAAGCGGTTGCCCATGCTCACTACTTTCCCGTCCTTAATGGCTACGTTGGCCACACCATTTGCTACGCGAATGCCCTGATAAACTTGATTGAAATAAACATGTGTAGCGCCACTTGTGCTAGACTGGTGTTGGCTACTGACTTGCCAGTTGCTAACATCGGCTTTTGTAAGTCCTTGTTTTACGTGGTGTTGATTGAGAAATCTTTGAATAAGATCTCGTTGATTTTGTGCGTTAACCGAAAGCACACAACAGAGCAACAGCAGCCCTGTCCAGTATAATTTTTTCATACGCTTATAGAACGATAATTAGAATAAAGAAAATCAAGCCAGTGGGGGTGCGCTTGTTTATTTAGTACAAAAATACACTTTTGTTGTGTAAATGTTAACTTTTGACGAATAATTGTTGGTAGAGAAGGGATCTAAGCCATATCTTTAGTGGAATATTTTGACAGGACTTCGACAAAGGAATAATATTAGTCGATGAAACTAGGGAAAAATACTATTGATGAGCAAGTATAATTTAAGTTAATTTTTGCGAGCGGGCTGCGGAATTGGTAAAAGTCGTGTTAAATAATTTATAAATAGTCCCACAATTCATCTTGATCGATTTCCAAACTGCTGTCGTAGCCCCAGGCCAGTAAGTCGTCTTTGGTAAAAGAGGTCGTTGCAGAATCGGGATAAACTGCCGTTACTGTGTTTTTGATAAGCCGCCTGAGCAAACCTACTTGTTGTTTGTGGGTTTCAATGCTGTCCAATACAACAGGGTAGCGTCTGTACACCAAAGAAGCTTCTAGGAAATCGGAGGTGATGTGTTTCAGGTTGAGCGATGTTGCTCTGATCGCAGCTAAAAAAGCGTACTGCTCTTGTTTTAAGTAGTCACACAAAAGAAAGCGTGTAATAAAAAGTGAGGTATTTTTTTCTAGTTCGAGGCATGAACGAGTGCATCCGAAGGACAAATGTACCAAAGTACATTTGACGGAGTGAACCGCTAGCGGTCTTTTACACCGCTTTAGCGGGCTAACTTAGCGAAGCGGCCTCACGACCGTAGGGAGCTAAAGCGCGTATTTTCAACGCTGGAATAGGTAAAAATAGACGCTTTTTAATGCGAGAACTTTTAGTTCCCTTCGTTCATGAGCGCTACGCTTTAGTTGAGGGACTACTTAACAACGCTTCTAGGTCTATATCAAACGCTTTGAGCAATACCGTTCTAAGGTGGGTTTCGTATTTTTTTACAACAGCAATATCAGAAGTAGAATGCTCAAAAAAGCAAAGCGAAATAAGTACATCTAGGTTGTAAGACATAGTTAGGAGTGGGCAAATAAGGTTTCTAAAAATTGACTGTACTGCTTTAATTTTTTCTCACTAAGTTGGTTAAAATCTGCCAAATCTTCGTTGAGCGATGCTGTCAACTGTTGATCGGCCAACTGTACAAAAGGGATCGGGAGCGGAGTGCTAATAATGGCCTTCATGGTTGCTCGCCAAAGCATTTCTTGAAGGCGAGAACAGTTGTTAGGGAAGTCGGCAGCCTGTTTAGAATGGTAAACGGTTTGTACAAGTTGTTGGTAACCCATCGCGTTCTAGCGTTTAATGTTTTAGTATAAAAGGTAGACCACCGAGCCCTGAAGCCAAGTGATCTACCTTCGTAAAGGTACAAAATTTCTACTAATGCCTTTATTCTACACGCAACAAACGGCTTTCGCTAAATTGCAAACCTTGAAGGTGTACGTTGTACAAACCACTCGCTAAATCTTCTACATTCAGCGTAAACGACGTGCTGCCTGCTTTGAGATTAGCCGTCTGCAATACTTGACCTGTAATGGTGTACACCTGTATCGTTAAGTCCTCCTGCAACGCTTGGCTCAGTTCTAAACGCACCCAATTGCTGCTGGGGTTGGGGTAAAGCCTTACGATTGGAGGAGTAAAATTAGGCTCATAAATGCCAACGATACCAGTAATAGTTTGGCTGCTAGAGCAAGAACCACCATTGATCGTCAACGTAACCGTGCGGGGGGCAGCATTGGCATACGTATGAACGGGGTTCTGTTGGGTAGACGTATTGCCATCACCGAAATCCCAGAACCAACTGTTCGCATTAGAAGACTGATCTATAAAAGAATAGGTTAGATTAGTATCCGTATACGTGAAAGCACTATTAATAGGAATGGCTATGACAGTGTCAGGTAAAGAAATACAAGGCTGCTCACGTACTACCAAATCGTAAAAATAGTGGTGCGTGCCCGTAGAATCTACCGCAGAAGAATAGTCCAAGCTAATCAAACCTGGAATGGTATAAGGATACGCAACCCCAGTGTTGTTGCCATACAATTCCACATTTTCAGCGCTAATGCTGTAACGGCCAGAGTCAGGTACACTAAAGTTGAGATCAATATGCTGTTCCCCCGTCTGTAGAAAAACGGTAATGCCGTCGATTATATTGGCTGCCGTAGTACCTCCTGTAACACTTCCGCTCGATAAGAAAAAGGTCGCCAAGCCTGTTCGCGTAGCGTATACTTTTGTAGAAACCACCTCTAAGGCCTGTTGCGCCGTAAAATTGAGCGCCCCGTAATACGTGTCAGAATCAAGGGTAATCGTAGCGCCGATGGTGGTATCCACAGGACCGATTTGTTGCAACGTAGCATTGGTCAAATTTTCTGCATAATACGTTTCTCTGGAACTCA
>CAYUZF010000115.1:6622-8456 GCA_964449615.1 uncultured Aureispira sp. | reverse complement strand
CGCGTAAAGTATCTCCTTGATGGATGACTCGATTGGTAATGTCTCTCCATTGAATTGAACCCGTACCCGTAGCGACCAATATAGCAGTGTCTAACAAACAAACTTCCTCGTTTGCGGCAACAGGCGCTGGAGGGGCGACAACGGTGACTTGTTGGTAAGCTGTATCCGCCCCCATATTATTACTAACAATCAAACGAACCGTATAAGTACCATTAATGCGGTAAATATGGGTAGGACTTTGCAGGGTAGAAGTACTGCCGTCTCCAAAGTCCCAAGCCCACTGGTGCGGTGTGGAATAGCTAGAGTCTTGAAAATTTACAGCAACCGAACAACTGTTGTTTGCAGAGGGTTGAAATGCCGCTACAGGAGGAGCAGAAGCAACAAAACACACGGGCGAAATATCAAAGGCCTCCACTTGATCTCTACGACTCTGGCTACTGCCTTGACTCGCGCTGTACCCAAAACCACGCGCTGCAAATACATCCCAAATAAGACATTGATGAGCGCCGTTATACAACAACTGATCTGCTAGTAAAATAGCGTCGCGTCCGTCCAACATGCCAGGGCTACAGGGCTGTAATTTAAGTCCTTCCATCACCAAACTCATCGCTACATTATTGCCACCCGTACCGTTGTACAAATCAGGATCAGGAGTGCCGCCATAAAAATCAATCAACGCCCAGTTCAAATCCCACAAAACCGTCGCAAAAATAAACCCTACGCCATGTGGCTGAGATATGTTGACATTGTTAGAAAAGCCGTAGGTGTAGTTGTTGATAGAACGATCCGTAGAATAAGGCGCGGGACGGATACCGCGCCCTGTGGTGGGTTCACCTTTGACATGTGTACCGATGCCGCGAATATCCGAACCTTGATCGCCAGGCTCTCTCGTAAGCATCAAGCCAAACCAATCGCTCCAGCCTTCGCCCATTTGTTCGGCATTGCGCAAGCAGTTGGAAGCCGCCGCACCACCTGTTAAACGGGTAGAAATACCGTGGCCATATTCGTGGGCAATAATGCCATTGTCAAAATCACTGTCTTTATCTACAATACCCGCATTGCTCAACTGAAGCGTAACTGTGCCCGCTTGCAGCGCTGCTTTAATGTCATTCCCTGTAGCACCCAAAACCATAACGGAAGGGATGGTAATGTTGGGCAAATTGCTAGACATGACCAATAAAAAGCCCAGAGAACTAACCATAACCACCCCTTCGGCACCTGCGTCCTGGGCAGCTTTAACCTTTTCACCAAAGCTGCAAACGCCCTGATCAATAATCACAATTTTGCCGTTTAAGGCCGCAGGATTAACGATACTGTCACAGCCGTCACTGGTCGGGGCGATGGCGTCTTCAATCAAAACGGCATCTGCTACCAATGGAATTGCAGGCAAACGGGCGCCAAAAGAAGCTTTTGCCACGGTATAAGCACCCGCCAAATTGTTGGGGGCTAAGATCTCTAAAAAAGAACCCGTACTGCTGCCAAATGGCCAAATGTACATTTGCATGCGGGGGCGGTTGCCCTCTGGAGGCGTTGCAAAATTGGCATTGCTCGTGCCGCTTCCATCTTGCGCTTCTGCCCGCACATAGTCGCCGCCTTGTCCACCGCGCCCGTAATTGTTGGTTTGAAAATTCCCACCCGCCTCATCAAAACCATAGTGGTACCACACATCGTGCATTACATTATTCATATAAAAAAGATTAACAATGGCTGCATCTAGTTTATCTCTCGGAGGCGCCGCTGCTATATAAGGCACATCAAAATCTAATAAAACGCCACCATCAGGACTACCACCTGGACTATTTCGATCCAGCGTATCTTCATAAGCGTATACATT
>CAYUZF010000115.1:5433-6507 GCA_964449615.1 uncultured Aureispira sp. | reverse complement strand
AGGAAGGCCAATAACGCGGTATTGGTTTGGGCCAGCGCTGTTGGCCGTAGCGCCTTGCGGTGTAGTGGGCGAGGAGGCAGGGTGGTGGCACTGCCCGAGAGGTTGCCCATCAAACTGACAGTGCAAAACCCAATCACTTTGGTCGAGCAATTTGCCTGTTTGAGCATCGATGCGCACCGACCACCAGTGTTGCGCATCTAGTTGATAAATAGACAAATCCCAAACAAGGTGTAATTGGTCGTCTGCGCCCAGCCAATAAAACAATTGTACAGGAATATCTTCTAAAGAAATATTTACTTTGCTGTATTTAAAATATTGGTTGTTGTTCGCGGTTACTACCCGAAGCTCTGTAGGAGCGGGTAAAGACAGCGCCGTAGCAGCCAATTCGATAGCGCGCTTGGGCGAAATACTGGCTTGCTGTTGGCCTGCTTTGGCTGCTAAACGCGGTACCAAACGGTTGCCCATACTCACAACCTGCCCATCTCTTAGAGCGATGTTGGCTACTCCGTTATAAATAGGAATACCTTGATAAGTTTGCTGTAGATAAACATGCTGTACCCCACTTAGACTAGAACGGTGCTGGCTGGTGATGATCCAATTTTGTACATCGGAAGGCTCCAATTGCAATTGCTTGGATTCTTGTTCTAAAAATTGTTGAATAATGGGACGTACGGCATCATCTTGCGCTTGTGCAACCAAAGCAAAAAGACAAAACGCCCCCAATAGTAAACCATACTTCATACGACTAGTACTGTTTTGATAGAAGAAGTTAGTTAAATTTGTTTAAACCAAGTACCGATTCGTACTTTTCAGTAAAGTACATTTTTTGTAGGATAAAATAGGGGGCTTAGAAGGATATTGATGAGAATATGACAAAATGTTAATAAGCTCCTACAACAACAATAAAAACATTCTTGCAACAGCTTGCTGATACTTTACACCAGTAGGAACGAGGAAAAGTTAAAAAGTTTAATTTATTTGCGTTAACTATTGGGAATATGCACAACATGAATTACCTTTGCCTTTATAATCCTTTTGCGTAGAGTTTATACTCAAATGAATTAAAGCTTCGCA
>CAYUZF010000115.1:232-5323 GCA_964449615.1 uncultured Aureispira sp. | reverse complement strand
TTAGAATATTTGCCACAGAGTTTGAGCGAAATACTTAAAAAGCGGCGCGATGTTACCATCGAATTATTGCGAAAAGCCATTGCGCTGTACAAGATCAATCCCGTCTATATCTTTACAGGTAGCGGACCGATGTTTATGCAAGAGGAGATGCGAGAAGAATTTCGCGTATTGACTATTGTTACCGACCCGCAAAACGACGAGCGTATTGTGCATGTGCCTATGCCCGCACAGGTAGGCTACGCTTCCGATTTGGGCGACCCCAATTTTATTCAAAATTTACCTTCTTATTCCCTGCCCGACTATAAATACAAAGTGGGAACCCACCGTTCTTTTGATGTGGCAGGCGATAGCATGGAGCCAACTTTATTTGAAGGCGACAAGGTGATTTGTAGTTATTTGGAGCCTTCTTTATGGGAGACGGCTTTGAAAAAGAACTACGTTTATGTGGTGGTTACAAAAGGAGAAGTCTTGGTAAGGCGTTTGGAAGAGCATTCTAAGGAAGACAAAACCCTGCACCTATTTTCAGACAATTCCTATTACGAACCGTTTACGGTATCCGTCAACGATGTGCGAGAAATTTGGTATGTGCGCGCCAAAATTAGTCCCTTTTTGCCCTCCCCACAAAACATCAAAAATAGATTGCGCGACGAAGTGGGCGACCTGCGAGAAACCATGCAACAGCAGTCGACCATCATCCAGAGTTTGTACCAAACTATAGAAGAATTAGCGCAGCTCAACAAAAAAAATCTATAGGTGCGAGCAGAAACTATCGAAAAATCTTTGGATGCTTGCAACATTTTGGTAATTGGCGACGTTATAATAGACCATTACCTAGTTGGTAAAGTAGAACGCATCTCACCCGAGGCTCCAGTGCCCGTAGTGTTACACGAAGAAGAACGCTATTGTTTGGGAGGTGCCGCCAACGTAGCTTTGAACATCAAAGCTATGGGAGCAACCCCACATTTGCTCACTGTCGTTGGCCAAGACAATGGTTACCAACAATTGACACACTTATTAGAGCAGTCTAATATTCACCAATATCATTTATTTACAGACACCAGTAGAAGGACAACCCTCAAAACGAGGATTATGGCGCGGCAGCAACAACTTTTGCGCTATGATTATGAGGATACCCATGCCTTAACACCGCAACTAGAAACACAAATTTTGGCGCGGGTGCAAATGTTGTTTTCAGAAGCCTCTATGGATGCTTTGGTCTTGCAAGACTACAACAAAGGTTTGCTATCCGTTTCTTTGATTGAAGGGTTGATTCAACTGGCTAAAAAACAAGGCGTCACTGTATTAGCAGACCCTAAGAAAAACAATTTTTTGGCCTACAAAGGAGTCGACTGGTTCAAACCCAATTTGAGAGAAATCAACGAGGGCTTAAACCTAGCAATTGAAGAAAAAGCACCTTCTTTAACGGCTTTGGCGCAAGCGGTCGAACGATTGCAGCAACATCTAGGCAACAGCCATACCGTAGTAACGCTGGGCGCCAAAGGCCTATACGCCGCAGCGCCCGAAGCCTCACAGTGGGTACCCACCAAAGAGCGCGCCATTGCGGATGTTTGTGGTGCAGGGGATACCGTCATTAGCGTACTGGCCGCTGGAATAGCAGCCCAACTACCGTGGGCAACTATTTTAAAGTTGGCCAATATTGCAGGTGGACAAGTCTGTGAACGCGTTGGAGTTGTGGCCGTCAATAGAAATGATTTGTTGGAGGAATACAGAACCAAATAAACGTTTAAAAAATCTTAAAAATACAGCGCTTAATTGGGTCAAAAAAAAGTAATTGTTAGTAAATTATTAACAGCAATCGCTCTTTTTTTTGAAAAAAACATTTACTTTTAGGTGCTATACGGCCAGCCAATTAGGGTAGGCTGGGTACAAAAATGGTTACTTTTGCATTGAAAGCGAAAGCATTATATTATCTTATTAAAGTACAAATCTATTATGGTTAAAATTAATCTTACACGTATTGCTGCGTTTGTGATGGCCTTCTTTATGGTGGGCTTTTCAGCAAATGCACAGACGAACGTTTGGGGAGTAGGTTCCACAAACGGCGTAGCTGCTGCAGAGTTCAGCGCTAACTTCGTACAAGCAACCAGTTTTACCCCAGGGATCACCAACCCAAATGACTGGACTGCTTTATCCGTTTTTGATGCCAACGGTAGCGGTGCAAACAGTGCTGCTTACTGGACGCAAAACTTGACGGGCTACTCGCAAGGAGCTTACTGGAGTGGAACGACACCCGTTCCTTCTGCTTCTCAGGTCAACGGTGTTGCCATCTTTGATTCTGATTTCTTAGACAACGGTGGTACACAAGGTGCCTTTGGTCAAGGTACTTCTCCTTCTTCTAACTCTACCGCTGGAGTAACAGGCCACCGTGGGGAATTAATTTCTCCTCGTATTAACTTGACCGGTTACGAAGACAGTACCCTAATCATAGAATTTTTCACCTACTACAGAGACTTTGATGCAGAGATGTTGGTAGGATTTTCTATTGACGACGGTCTTACTTGGACAGAAGTTGACTTCAAGGCTGAGGTAGGTAACTTAGATGCAGAGAGAGCACGCGTTTTATTTAAAGATGCTGTAGGTGCCAACAACTTGACACAATGCCGCATACGCTTTGCATTTGAAGGGCGGTACTACTTCACTATTATTGATGATGTAAGCATTCAAACAGCGCCTCAATACGATATTGCTATTGGTAGAGACTTTGTTGATGGTACTACCATCTTGGATGCTGCTGACAACATGAAAGTAGGTAACCACCGTTATGTAGCACTAGAAAACTTAGATCCTACGGATTTGAGAGAGTGGTGGTTTGGTGCTCGGGTGATTAACTTAGGAGGCGAAGACATTCTGCCTACTGCTTCTCCTATGTTGTACGTAGGTATCGACTACACCAACGCATTAACAGGTACTGTAGAACCTTTAGTTTACTTGGATTCTTTGCCATTGGATACGCTTGTGTCTGGAGATCTACAAGGAGAAATCCAGGTGGATTTGATGGACAACATCGACTTTATTATGAGCCGTACAGATGGTGGGGATTACCGCGTTTCTTACTGGGTAAGTCAAACTAATACAGACGGTAGAACAGACAACGACACTACTGGCCACACATTTACTGTAACAACTCAAACCAATGGAGCTGGTTACATTTCTAATGCACCCAACAACGCAGCAGGTACGGGCGTAGGTTCTTCTAGAGCCATCTTCCCATTAACTACAGCGACAGCAGGTGGCCCACTTGAGTCATTTGAGTACGGTTCTGTATATTATTTCCCTAAGGGAGCCACAGATACTGTTGTTTTAGATTCTATGTCTTTCCGTTACTATTTGCCAAACGGCTTTAGTGGTGATGCTGACCAAATTTTATTCTCTAAAATCTACGAAGTAGATGCTAGTGTAGATGGTACTGTAGATGATTTTGCAGACTTGACGGAAGTTGGTTTGGCTACGATTCCATTGAACGGTTTGGGAACACCAACAGGAACTGCTAGAGGTGATTACGCTAATGTTACCGTAACTGGATACATTGAAGCTGGTTCTGGAGATCCATTTGGCGCTTTCAAGGATACTTCTTTCTACTTTATCACTGTTTTAATTAATCCTGCTGCGACATTGGGTGTTGCCCAGTTTGAAGGCGATGATGTACCATGGTTCTCTGCTGAAGATCGCATCAACTACTATTTGAATGCTGCATTGACTACTGCAGATACCATTATGAACCCTTCTCCAGTTAGCATCAAAAGAGCTGGTGCTACCAGCGCCGACTTAAACTGGCAAGGTTTCGGTATGGACATTGTACCTTCTATCGGTCTTTATGTTACCAACAGAAGTTTACTACCAGTTTCTGTTACTACCGTAAATACTACCGAAGGAGCAGAATTGAACGTTTACCCAAATCCTGCTTCTGATGTATTAAATGTAGAATTCTCATTAGAGGAGGCTTCTGATGTAACTTACATCGTAACAGATGTAACTGGTCGCGTTGTAAATCTAGTACAAAGCAACAATGTAACTAATGACCTGCGTACATTGGACATAAGTAGATTGTCTGCTGGTGTATATATGATTACTGCTAAAACAGAAAAAGGTACTTCTACCCAGCGTTTTACTGTAAAATAAGACTTGAACACTGCCTCGGCAGTACGAAGTAGCTTAATTGATAAAAGGCGTCCCGAATTTATTCGGGACGCCTTTCTTTGCAGGGACAATTATTGGGCAAGCCTATTCAATAAGCCCCTCTTGCTGCATCAATTCTAACCCGTAATCAAGATGGCAATTTGATCACTGGACGACAACAGAACTCAGGGGCTGCGGCAGCTCGCTTAGTAATTGAGCAACTATCAAACAACAACTAAATGAAACTAGCATTTATCGGTATCGGTAAGGTTGGATTTGCTCTGGCAAACAACCTACAGCAGAAAGGGTATGAAATCATTATTGCACACGATAACCCCAACAGCGAAAGTGTTGTACAAGCATTGCAGCGCAACCAATATTTTTCTGTATTGCCAATTCAAACGGCAATAGATGCAGCGGCTATAATATTTTTAGCAATACCATTCAAAGCGAACAAAGCAATTTTAAAACCTTTGTCGTTTGGCGGAAAGACGTTGATAGATTGCACAAATCCTGTAGGATCGGGAATAAGCCACGGGTTACAAAGTCGGCAAGCGGGAGCGGAACAAGTACAACTGTGGGCCGAAGACGCCAAAGTGGTTAAAGCTTATACCATTTATGGGTACGAGAACTTAGAAAATACGGCTTTTCCCAACTCGACCTTGCGGCCAGTCATGCTAATTGCAGGAGACGACTTGGCCAGCAAAACACAAGTGCGCAAGCTGAATACAGCATTGGGATTTGAAACCTTAGACACGGGTGTCTTGGGCAATGCTCTACATTTGGAACACATGACTTTATTGTGGGTAAAAATGGTACGCGCAGGCGGCCACCACCCCCATTTTACTTGGGCTTATTTGGAGCGTCCCCAAGAGGAATAAGCAAGCCAACCATAGCAATGGCTCAAAACGTTACGGCTCTTTTTTGCCCATAATCGCCGTTTGTTGGCGAATG
>CAYUZF010000115.1:0-222 GCA_964449615.1 uncultured Aureispira sp. | reverse complement strand
CCTTGTGAATGCCGTTGATAATATCTTCTACAAACTCGGTAGACAATTGAGCCGTAACGGCTTTTGCTAGGGCGCTTTCGCGGACTTTTAGCCAGCGTTCGATCTGAAAAATAGCGATGTTGCTGGCGCGTTTGTGGTGGCCAATTTCTCGCACCACCTCCATGCGCTGGGTAAGAAGGGCTAAGGTCTGGTTGTCCAGCTCGTCGATGATGCGGCGCAGTT
>CAYUZF010000114.1:9580-16414 GCA_964449615.1 uncultured Aureispira sp. | reverse complement strand
TTGCCCGTTCCCCGTCTACCAATTCTACGGTTGCATCTAGAATTGGATACGGCAAAAAAGAAGGCAAGCCCAACGTCGCATCGCCACCGCCAAACCGCAAAAAAGCGGCAATCAGCAACCCCGCCAGCGCCCCATAAACATTGCTTTTTTTATCAAACAGCGCACAAACCAGTGCAGGAAACAGCAAACAATACACAAAATCACTGCACAAATACCACAACGCATAAATACTCTTCACCCGCAGGGCTATAATCAACGCTGCGGTTCCCACCAGCCAAATACAACGCCTAATTACTTTGGCCAATTGTGGGGAAGTAACAGTAGGCCGAAACAATGGGCGGTAAACGTTCCAGCCCGCCATAGAAGACGAGGATAAAATGGAGGAATCTGCCGAAGACATCACCGCCGCCGCAACGGCTCCCAAACCAATGGTAGCTACAAGAGGGGGCGTCATGCTGCGCATCACATTGGGCAAAATTTCCAACGCCGTTTCAGGAGCCCCGCCCAAAGCCGTCCAGTCCGCAGCCGTTCCCACAATGCCAATCAACACGGGCGGAATCGCTGCAAACAAACACACCACACCTGCCAACAACGACAAATTGCGCGCAGTAGTTTCATCTTTGGCCGATAGTACCCGCTGAAAATAAACCTGCCAGGGAATGCCTCCAAAAATAAGTAGCAACGCGTAGTCCCACCAATTCCAATAATAACTGCCCAATGCTTCCTTAGAAGGTAAAAAAGAAGCCGCCGCTCCGTGTTTTTCTTTGTAAATGGCCCAAGCAGCGTCCAAGCCATTGACGTAGTCCAACGCATAAGGCAGCGCAATAAATAAACCCAACAGCAGCAACAGCATTTGCACCACATCGGTCAATGCTACGGCCCACAAACCACCCAGCGCCGTGTAAGCAATCGCTACCACAGCCGACAGCACAATGGCGGATTGAAAATCCAACCCCAACACTACCCCAAAAGTGGAGCCTAAAGCCGATAAAATCGCCGCTGTCCAAAACAATTCGCCCGTCAGGGCAGGTAAGAAAAAAAGCGCTGCCGTTTTTTCGCCGTAGCGTTGCGCCAGTGGGTCGAGCATGGTGCGAAATTGGTAGCGCCGCATTTTTTTAGCAAAAAACACCCCGCCAATAACCAAACTCAAGGCATAGCCCCAGTCATTTCTGCCGCTCCATTGATGTAGCCACCGCCTACCCAGGTTGCACTCATGGTAAACATAGCAATCCACAGCGGAATGGAACGCCCTGCCAGCAACACACTTTCGTCGTTGTCTTGGTTGCCTTTGCGCGCAGCGATAGAACTGCCCATAAAAAAAACCAAGCCGTAGAACACAAGCATCGCAATAAACCCTCCCCAGAATACTTCTTTATCGGTAAAGAAAAGTAGATACGCCCCCACCAACAGCATGAAACCCAACAGGGCAAAAGTGGGCAGCAACAGTTTTAACGTGCGGTTCATAATTGAATATTGGTCGGAAATAGATGCAACAGCCGCGAAGGTATTAAAAATAGCCTAAGGCAACAACAGCAATTCGCAATTGGGCATAGCTCTGCGGATAACTTCGGGGCTGTTGGGCCCGTGGTAATGCGGCCAATTGCGCAGCACCAATTTCTCTAGTTGCACCAATTCCCGCACGCGAGGACTGTTCCAGTAAGGAAAATTGCCGTAGAGGTTGAGGTAGCGCAACTTAGACATGGCTAACAAACGCGGACTTAGCTGGCGCATGCGGCTGTTGTACGATAAATCTAAATACTCCAAATTGGGTAGCTTGGACAATACAGGCGGCACCGTAGCAAAGCGATTGCCGCGCAGCAGCGCTTTTTTAATCTGTGGATAATTCGACAATTGTCTGGGTAAAACACTGAGTCCTTTGTCTTGCAAATCTAAGATTTCCCCTCTTATAAAGGTTTCCAACACCTGCTTTTTTAAAGGGCTGTCCTCCGAGCAGCGCCAGATGTACTGCATGCCTTTTTGATAATACCGAAAGAGTTGTTTGGCAACTTCGAGGCCATCCAAATCAGGAGCATGGTTGCAGAATACAGCCAGTTTTTTAGTTAATTTTGATTCGGGTGTTTGTATAGAAACAGAAAAGGTTTTGCGAATGGCTTTTCGGCCTTCGGGCGAGAGGTATTTGTCAAGAACATTTTTTAATTCCTTGTAAACCGTCTTATTTCTAGACGACTTCATCGCCCAAAACGCTTGTGGAATCAACTCCTTCGGAAAGCCACCGCCCTTAATAATTTCTATGCCCAATAAAATATTAGACACTTCTGTAGACATCAGCAAATCCGACAAGTGGCTAATGGTATTGCATGTCGTCTCATTTTTTTTCAGCAAATAAGGCCGCTCCAATTCATCCAACCGTTGTTGCAATAATTTATCGTTCAGAAAGGTCACTTGGTGTTGTGCCAAACCCTTTATAGTCGTAGGGCTGCGACCAATTAAGACATGCGTAGTCTCTTTGTTGACCGTACCTTTGTACAAAATACCTAATTGTGCCAAGCGCGCTTTGAGGGGCGTTGCCTTGAAGGTGGATTGCCCCACCATGGCCAACACAGCTCCCTCTTGCAAAGGGCATTCTTCTAGGGTTTGCTTGGAACGTGCAGCAAGTAGTTCCTCTACGGCGAGTTGTCTTATTTTTAAATAATAGCCTCCCGCCTCCGTCCTAGGTACCTGTAGAAGGTCTACCAGTTGCGGATAGGCAATTTGGCGGAGAGGTCGCTCGTTTCGATCTCTAGCAATGCTGCGGTAATTTAGTGCTGTAAACATAATCTGTAGATATTGGTAGACAGTTTCGCAGTAGAGAACGGATGGGATGTACCAATTGGTTGTGTTAGCAATTATTGCCTCTTACTAACAACTATTTTTGTTTTCTACGAACACTTCCAAGATAGTTTTTTTTGGATTACTATTCTTAGAAAACACTCAACTATAATCTACTCCCTTCTTTACTATCTAGCCTCTATTATTAGCGGCTTTTTATATACTGGCGTCGATCCGCCCGCAAGGCGCGTCGTTGTTCCCGCTTTTCTACCACGTTGGCACGGCGGGAACGCGGTGCGAAATAGTAGTCTACACCTAGCAATACGTTCTGCCCCCAAAAGCGCTGAAGAGCATCGGGTTGGTTGAGTAAGAGGTGGTATTGCACTCCAAATTTAAGACTCCAGTGGGGATGTAAAAAAACATCCCAGCCACCTCCTAGCCCTACGTACCAACTATCAGGGGTAGACGTCGCATCTACCGAGAAAACACTGCGTTCACAGTAACATAAATTACTGTAATACAGCCCCGTTTCTAAGTACAACCGATTATGCTTTTTATGCCTAAAATTATATTGCTGATAAATTCCTACCAAATAAGTCCAACTGGACTGCACCCCTTCCCCGTCGTCCCAAAATAATTTAACGCTTGGCCCCACTCGATAGCGGTTCTCCCAAAGATCCAATCCATAGCGCAGGTCGGCTCCAACTTCTAGTCCTATAAAGGCTGTTCTAGAGCGGGGTGCGTTGCTGGTATGGTCAATCCCGTATCCGAAAGACAATATGGGATTGATGGTAAATACACTTTGAGGTAGGGGGGTACTACTATTGGGCTGGGCTGACAACAATAGAGGAGTAATTAACAACAAGACTAGGTTTTGCGCTGTTTTAAACATAATTTATTTGTTTGTTAGGGTTTATAAAATAGCTTACCTGCTAAGTTTTTGAAGTCTATGCCAGGTCTACTTATCCACTATAAAAAACGCAGCTCAGTAGCTTTGTGTTCGCACTTTACGCAAATAATTGTATTTTCACTCCCCAAAAACCATCTCTACAAAACTACTGGTATGTCTACTCCCCCTACTTTTGTACAAAAAACTGCCGCTTGGTCGGTACATGCGTTCACGGCTTCGGGCATCGTAGCGGGTTTTTGGGCCATCGTTTCGGCCAGTGAAGGTCAATTTGCAATGGCCTTTTTTATGTTGATTGTCAGTGTAATAATTGACGGGGTAGACGGCACTTTTGCGCGCTTGGCCAGGGTACAAACAGTACTTCCAGAGGTTTCGGGCAAAACGATGGATTATGTCATAGATTTTGCCACCTATGCCATCATTCCCACATACATCATCTACGAAGCCGAGTTGCTGCCCCCTTCCTTAGCCGTATTGGGTGCTGCCCTCATCCTAATTGTTTCTGTGTTGTATTATGGAAAGGAAGGCATGGTTTCCAACGATTACTATTTTGTGGGCTTTCCTGTTATGTGGAATTTGGTGGCTTTTTATTTGTTTTACGTCTTCAATTTTTCGCCTTTGGGCAATTTTATTACCGTTGTTATTTTTGCCGTTTTGCACTTTGTTCCCATCAAATACCTTTACCCCAGCCGCAGCAAACGTTTTATGGGGCTCAATATTTTAGCCAGTGCGTTGCTTATTCTCAGTACGGCCGCATTGGCCTTCTTGCTGGGCAATGAACCGAGCTATGTCGGTGCGACTACTTGGATGCTGCTTGCGCGTTGGGTAGCTATTTTGTCTTTGGCCTATTTTGGGGTGTTGAGTGTTTACCACACTTGGTTTGACCCCCAAACGAAGGGTTTGTAACCGTATTTTTATAAAGCTGTTTTACTAAGAAAAGGTTTTTCAAAGTCCAAACCAGCTTTATTTTAATTTGCTTATCTTTACCCCCTCTTACCAACCATCTATCCGCAACAACTATGAATTACCTAACCGTAGAAGGCGTTTCTAAGGCTTTTGGCGAACGCGTTTTGTTTGAAGACATTACTTTTTACATCAACGAAGGCGACCGCGTAGCCTTTATTGCCAAGAACGGAACGGGCAAAACGTCTTTGATGGACATCATCATGAAAAAGACGGAAGCCGAAGCGGGTAAGGTGTGGTTGCACCACAAGATTTCTATTGGCTACCTCAGTCAAGAGCCACAAATTGACCCAGAACTAACCGTCTTTCAGGCCGTTTACCACTCTTCCAATCCTGTTATGCAAGCTATTTTGGCTTATGAGAACAGTCTTTTGCACCCCGAAGACGTAGAAACCATGCAGGAGGCTATGTCCGCAATGGACCGCATGCAAGCTTGGGATTACGAAGTAAAAATCAAACAGATTTTATACCAGCTAAAAGTGGATTACCTAGACCGTCCGATCAAAATGCTTTCGGGAGGACAGAAAAAACGCGTGGCGTTGGCGAAGGTCTTGATTGACGCCCCCGATTTCTTGATTTTAGATGAGCCGACCAACCACTTGGATTTACCGATGATTGAATGGCTGGAAGATTACTTGAAACAAGGCAAACAAACCATCTTTATGGTGACGCACGACCGTTATTTCTTGGACAGCGTTTGCACGCAAATTCTAGAACTCGACCAGCAACAAATATTCAAGTACGCAGGCGATTATGCCTATTATTTAGAAAAAAAGGCCGACCGCGAAAGTAATTTTATGGCGAGCACGGAGAAGGCGCAGAACCTTTACCGCAAGGAACTCGACTGGATGCGCCGCCAACCCAAAGCCAGAGGTACCAAAGCAAAATCCCGCGTTGATGGTTTTTATCAAGTAGAAAAACGCGCCAAGCAACAACTCGACAACGACGAGGTGACCTTAGACATCAAAATGACGCGTATGGGCAGCAAAGTTGTGGAGCTGTACAATTTGCACAAAAGCTACGGCGAGCAGGTGATTTTAAAGGGTTTTGATTACAAATTTAAACGCAACGACCGGGTAGGCATCATCGGCAACAACGGAGCAGGTAAAACCACCTTGCTCAATATGTTGGTCGGCCAAGAAAAACCCGACGCGGGCAAGGTCATTGTAGGCGATACGATTGTCATTGGCTATTATACCCAAAGCGGCATGAAACTAAAAGGCGAAAAACGCGTCATTGATGTGGTGCGCGATATTGCGGAGTTCATCCCCATGCACAAGGGCCAAAAACTATCCGCCGTACAGCTCTGCGAACGCTTTTTATTCGATTCCAAAAAACAACAAACTTACGTCTCCAAACTCAGTGGAGGCGAGCGCCGCCGTTTGTACCTGCTCACCATTCTCATGAAAAATCCCAACTTCTTGATTTTGGATGAGCCGACCAACGATTTGGACATTTTGACCTTACAAGTATTGGAAGAATTTCTGTTGACCTTTCCAGGTTGCATCGTCATCGTGTCGCACGATCGGCACTTTATGGATAAAATTGTTCAACATACTTTTGTGTTGGAAGGGCAAGGCGTAGTCCGCGACTTTCCAGGCAACTACAGCGCTTACCGCGAATTTGCACAAGAGCAGGCAATTAGCCAAAAAGCAGAGGAAAAAGAAGCCGCTGCTGAACAACCCGTCATAAAAACGGCCAGTAAAATCTCCCAAGAAGAGCGCAAGGAACTCAAGCGCTTGGAGCGCCAAATTGCCAAATTGGAAGCTAAAAAAGCAGCCATTACCACCCAGTTCAACGACAGCAGTTTGAACAGCGACCAAATCACGGAGCTGTCCAAACAACTCAATGAAGTGAATGAGGAGTTGGAGGAGAAAGAGTTGGTTTGGATGGAGCTGGTGGATGGGCTGGAGTAGTACGAAGGGCTATATTTTTTTGTTTTGAGGAACTAATCAAGCAGCATTAGCATTTACGCTACTGATTTATTTTTTCAAAACAACTCAGTCATGTTCAAAAAGTACAATTCTATTGAGAACACTTATCGAAAAACATTTTTGAATCAGATCAAAGACCACGGTTTTTGGCTGAACGAGTATGTAGTACAAGAGAAGGTACACGGCGCTAATTTGTCTTACCTCACCACCGACGGACGGCATTTTGTGGGGGCAAAACGCAGAGGACTAATGGATGCCGAC
>CAYUZF010000114.1:0-9472 GCA_964449615.1 uncultured Aureispira sp. | reverse complement strand
GCTGCGATTTTAGAAGACTTGCAAGGGCGCTTCTCGGCCATTTGGGACGAGCTGAAAACCAAACACACCGATTTGGAGCAATTGACCATTTTCGGGGAGTTGATTGGCGGCAGTTATCCGCACCCAGAAGTGGCCAAAATAAAAGGCGCAACCAGAGTTCAAAAGGGCGTGTTCTACGCCCCTCAAAATCTTTTCTTGGCCTTCGATATTTTAATCAATAACCAACGCTATCTAAGTGTAGACGAGGCGAATTATTACTTTGAAAAACATGATTTGCTGCACGCAAAAACCTTGTTCAGAGGAAGCATAGACGAATGTTTGGCTTATCCCAACGAATTTGATTCCACCATTCCCGAGCAATTGGGCTTGCCCTTGATTCTGCCTAATATTTGTGAAGGGGTGGTGATTCGACCAGTGGAACCTATATTCTTCCACAACGGCAGTCGCCTCCTTCTCAAAAACAAGAATGAAAAATGGGCGGAGAAAAAGCAGTTTAAAACGCGGATTCGCAAAGAGGAACCTCTGCCAGAGCGGGTTGTGAAATTGAAGGAAGCTATTCTAACCTATGCCACCGAAAATAGATTGGACAACGTCTTAAGCAAAGTGGGAGAAGTCAACCACAAGGACATTGGTAAGGTACTCGGTCTGTTCAGCAAAGACATTGTAGAAGATTTTACAAAGGACTATGCCGAGCTGTACGAGGCTTTGGAGAAAAAAGAACAAAAGATGATTACAAAATCTATTGTTAAGGCTTCTGCCAATATGGTACGCGAACGATTAATCTACTTATAATACATTGCAAATATCACCACAACACTGGCATTCTGGCTACACTCAATGGCCGGTGTTGTGTGGTGATATTTTTTTATTTTTGGGCTTTTACCGCGTCGTAGATGGCTTTTACATCCGCTTGGTCAAAATCGGCCAAAGGCCCTGCGGTCGTCGTGAAGTTGTACGCCTTGTTGCCTTTTATGGTAAAGTAAACGAAGTTGTACGATTTGGTGGTGTCGTTGTCCACTTCTAATTCGTACATAAAACCACAATTGTCCTGCTCTACCACCCGCTTAAAAGCTGCATCGGTGGTTTTGTACTCGGTTAATGCTTCTTGGGCGAGTTTAGCGCAATCGGTTGTCGTCGCTCCACTGCCGTATATCTGTACGTAGTAATCTTGTCCTTCGATCGTTACATCTTGCAACAAATTATCGGAATTATTGGTCACTTTGGCTCCTTCTGGCGTGGATAACGTAACTGGAATGCCGTATTCGAGTAGACTAGTTTTGCTGGTGAAAGGCGAGGTCGGAGCGGGCGGAGTGTTGTCGCAAGCGGTGAAGACAAACAACAATAATATTAAAATTACATTAAACCTCATAAAATTAGTTATTTATTTGAAATGCTTGTAAAAAATATTGATTGATATTATTTAGTTCCCTTTCACTGTATCCCTTCGTTCTCAAAATGTTAACTATTGCTTTATAGAGTTGTAAAATCGCATCTTTCTCTCCTGTTACTAGTTCGTAGAAACTTGCCCCATCTATAGTTCTTACCTGCTCACTTGATATAGTTTTTTTGCCTGTTTTATTGTTAGAAGTTTCAAATGGAATATCGTAACGTTTCCCTCTAGGGGGTAATATTGCTACATAGTATGCCGTATAACCGCTATAAACGCTGCTCTTATTGGATACTAATTCATATAGACTAGCATGTAGATTAACAAGATCTGATTTCTTAACGGTGTTGTGTTTGTTTTTTACTTCTGCAATAATTTGGCGTTTCTTATTGATTAAATCAAAGGTACTTTTGTTTCCTACCAATTCCCATCCGTCAACTTTGTTAAGGATATTTTCATGGAAATTTCCAACTTGATTTTGAAGTGTTTTCTGTGCTTGGCGAACAATTTCACTGGTGTGCCAATCTTTATAAGTTAGCTCAAAACCAGCCATAGTGAATAGAGCAGAGAAAGGATCTACTATGTTCTTATTAAACTCTTTTACTGTTTGTTTCTTTTTGTAGGCTTGCTGCCCAACATTTAACAACCGTGAAACTTCATTTTGCAAATCATCATCTGTTATCCAATTCAATATAGGCATAGTATTTTTAATTAGGTGCTCTACCAAATTAATAATTTTGCACTAAAACGGAAAGTATGCCATGAGTTTTATTTGAAAACATCATTGAGAAAAGAAATGATAGAATATCCTATTTCTTTAGCCATATTAACAGGCACCGCATTTCCGATTTGCTTGTATTGTTGGGAAACAGAACCAGCAAATTCCCATTCGTCAGGAAAAGTTTGGATCCTAGCATATTCTCTCACCGTGAACGGTCTAGTTTCATCTGGATGACAGCGTTCTGTTTGTTTTTGTGCAGGACTACAAGTAAGCGTCAGACAAGGTTCATCCCAACCAATACGCCTTGCCATTCCTGTTTTTCCTCCTCCTAAATAAAAGCTTTTCATCATATACTGCTTCTGAATTTCTAAGGGCAAATCTCTCCAATATCCTTTGGGTGGGACTAAATCGAGCACGTTCTTTTTGTGTTCAGGGTACTTTTGTCCTGGCGAATCAGGAACATCACAGTCGTATAGGTCTCCCTTTTTTAGCGCATCCTCTAAGTTATAAATTTTGCTAGAGGCAATAGGATAACTGTATTCAGCCACCAAATCCTTCCTAACTCCTACTAATATTATTCGCTCTCTTTTTTGTGGAACATGGTAATTGATAGCCTTCAAGACTCTTACAGGTGTTACTACTTTATATCCTATCTCATCTAGTACAGAAATCATTCCTTGCAGGGTTCTCCCCTTATCATGATTCATCAACCCTCTCACATTTTCACCTATACAAATATCTGGCTGTACTTCGTTTACTACTCTAGCGAATTCATAAAAGAGTGTCCCTCTAGCGTCTTCTAAACCTAGCTTTTTACCTGCATAGCTAAACGCTTGACATGGAAAGCCGCCTGTCACTACATTGATCTTGCCTCTGTATTCTGTAAACGAGAAATTTCGGACATCCCCTTCCAATACATTCCAGTGGGGGCGATTAGTCCGAAGTGTTTGACAGGCCCACTTATCAATTTCATTTAATGCTTGACATTTTAGTCCCGCTTTCTCTAAACCAATACCCAACCCTCCTGCTCCTGCAAATAACTCTAATACTTGAAAGTCTTGAATTGGAGTTACTTCATTAGACAATTTTTCTTGATTGAACAACTCTTGAAATTCTGGGAATATACTCAACGACTCTTTATCATACACTCTATAATTACTTATAGGCTCCCTTACAGCATTAAGCTTCCCCTCTCGATCCCAACGTCTTATGGTTTCTTTATTTTTATTCAATGTTTCTGCCACTTCTGTAATGGTGTAGTATTTTTTCATAACCTGCTTATTTAACCTTATACATGGTTACAATTATAGACCGTTTGCACTAAAAATACAAGCTTTTTGAAACATTTTCTTGCAAAATTAACGTTATTACAAAAGCGATCAACACAAAAATATTTATCTATTTGTTTCAAGTTGCATTTCCATAACAAATTTATACTAACCCAATTACAATAACCGTTAGCTACTCCTCATGAACCCCTACTACAAAAAAAGTAAACTAGAACAACTCATTGCCCGCGCAGAAAGAGACTTGGAGCAGGGCGACATACACCGCGCCATTGCCCGTTACGAAGGTGCTTTTAGGGGAAGGCCCCACAATGCGCAGTTGCACGACCGCGTGGCCAAGCTGTATTTGGAAATTGGCGATTCTGTGCGGGCTGGGCGACATTGGTATTTAAAAGACAACTTGGCGCCCAAAGAGTTGGGCTGTGTGCAGGCCTTTGAACGCTCCTTTGGCAACAGCCCTACGCATATTATGAGAAATTTGATGTACTTAGAAGGCAGTCGGATCAACTTGGAGGCACTTTCTGAGGAGGCGCGTGGGCGTTTAAGACGTTTAGTGATCGGGGCTGCGGAAGAGCAAGGGCAATTGCCGCGCTTTTTGTGGTGTTTTAGAAAGCATTTTTTTGAGCAAAAGTAAGTAAGGTCTTGAAGCGTGTAGGAACTATTCCACCCAGCGAGGCGTTGACCCACAATATTACAAATACTACGCTTTTTTTATACCTTAACAAAGAACCATGAACTACATTGTACTAGACCTAGAAGCTACTTGTTGGAAAGACCGAAGCCTTAAAAAAACCAATGAAATCATTGAAATCGGCGCGCTTAAGTTTGATGCGCAAGGGGATTTTGTCAACGAATTTGCCGAATTTGTACGGCCAAAACTAAACCCCGTTCTATCGGATTTTTGCACGCAACTAACCAGCATTACCCAAGAACAAGTGGCTAGCGCGGAGGACTACCCTGCCGTTCTACAGCGCTTTTGGGATTGGATTGATTTGCAAGAGCCGTTTGTGCTGTGCAGTTGGGGTTTTTACGACAAAAAACAGTTTAAGCAGGATTGCCAATTGCACGACCTAGATACACAGTGGCTGCGCCGCCACATCAGCGTTAAGCACCAATACGCCAAACTGAAAGGCTTGCGCAAACCGCTGGGCATGGGAGGCGCACTGCGCAAAGAGGGTTTTCAATTGGACGGCACCCACCACCGAGGCATCGACGATGCTCGAAACATTGCCAAAGTTTTTCAACGCTATTTTGAGGAGTGGGAAGTTTAAAAAGCTTAGTTTTTTTCCTTTGCAGAATGTTGTACCTTAGCATAAGATTTTAGAGCATCTGATTTAGTTGCCGCTAGCTCCGACAGCAGACAATTCGAGGGCATTGGAAAAAATATTACTGGGCAGCGCCTACGATTGGCGGGAAGCCAATACCGATTGCGAGGAAGCTTACTAAACACTGCCCTTTATTACCCTTTCAACTACACACGATGGATTTTTCCTTCCCGCTTACTTTTACCATTGGCCCTTTCAGTATTTTGGCGCATGTGGTTTTCGAGGTGCTGGGTATTGCACTTGGCTTTCGGTATTTTTTGTACTTGCGTAGCAAGCAAAAAGATACTATTTCTGAATCGAACCGCCTTTGGATTTTGATCGGAGCGGCATTTGGAGCCTTGTTGTTCTCTAGGCTCGTGGGCAGTTTGGAGGATCCTGTGCGGTTTTTCGAGGCGGAAAATACCTTGCTGTATTTTTACAAGCACAAGACGATTTTGGGGGCGCTCTTTGGTGGTTTGCTTTGCGTAGAGCTAATTAAGAAGCTTATTGGTGAGAAAAAATCTTCGGGTGATTTGTTTGTCTTTCCCTTGCTTTTGGGAATGATCATTGGGCGTATTGGCTGCCTTTCTATGGGCGTTTATGAACAGACCTACGGCGTCCCTTCGGATCTGCCCTGGGCGCTGTACTTGGGAGACGGTATTCGGCGACATCCTGTTGCGCTGTATGAAATGTTGTTTTTAGGGTCGTTGTGGTTATTTTTTGTTGTTATTGAAAAAAAAGCTACTTTTAAAGAAGGACTGCGCTTTCAGTTTTTCTTAATGGCCTATTTTATTTTCCGTTTTTTGATTGACTTTATCAAACCAGGTCATAAATTTTCTTTTGGTTTGAGCACGATACAGCTTACGGCACTGCTGGGCATGCTCTATTATAGCCGTACTTTTTTCCGCTTATTTGTCAATCCAAAAACACTGTTAAAGGAACCTCAACCTACTTTAACGACCAAACCTTCCTAATACTATGCGCGACTACATCTATTACGACCATACTCAAAGCCTTTGCAACGAATGCCACCGCACGATTAATGCGAAGGTGATTTTTGAGAACGATAAGGTTTATCTGAGCAAATTCTGTAAAAGTCATGGACATCAGAAGGTCTTAATCGCCGATGATATTGCTTATTATAAACAAATAAGAAATTACAACAAGGCGTCTGAATATCCACTAAAGCCACATACAGAAACCAAATACGGCTGTCCTTACGATTGTGGCATTTGTCCCGATCACGAGCAGCATTCTTGCTTGACGCTAATAGAAGTAACCGACCGCTGCAACTTAACTTGTCCCATCTGTTATGCTAGTTCTTCTCCTTCTTGCGGCAGCCACCGCAGTTTGGAAGAAATAGAAATGATGTTGGATGCTATTGTGGCTAGTGAGGGTGAGCCTGATGTGGTGCAAATTAGTGGCGGGGAACCAACCATACACCCGCAGTTTTTTGAAATCTTGGACTTGGCCAAATCTAAGCCCATCAAACACTTGATGCTCAATACCAACGGGCTGCGCATTGGGACGGACTTTGAATTTGCCAAACGGCTGGCCAGCTACATGCCACGCTTCGAAATTTATTTGCAATTTGATTCGTTTAAACCCGAAGCGTTGTTAAAGTTAAGAGGCAAGGATTTGACCAAAATCCGCCAAAAAGCCTTGGACAACCTCAACCAACTCAACCTTTCGACTACGCTGGTTGTCACCCTACAAAAAGGCTTAAACGACGATGAAATTGGCACCATTATCGACTATGCCTTGCAGCAAAAATGCGTGCGCGGCGTCACCTTCCAGCCCATACAAATCAGTGGCCGCCTAGAGGAGTTTGACCCCAGCACCGACCGCCTAACCAACACCGAAATACGGCGTAAAATACTCGAACAAGCACCTGTTTTTCAGCCCAATGATTTAATTCCTGTGCCTTGTAATCCCGATGCGTTGGTGATGGGTTACGCCCTTAAATTGGCGGGGCAGGTGGTTCCCTTGACCAGCTTGATTGATCCAGCGGCCCTACTCAACAATTCAAAAAATACCATTGTTTACGAACACGATGAGGTGCTAAAAGGTAAGCTGTTGGAGGTGTTTAGTACGGCGCAGTCAGTCGATACGGTGCAGGAGGGCTTCCACGACTTGCTCTGCTGCCTGCCCAATATTGTAGCTCCTGAACTGAATTACAGCAATTTATTTAGAATCATCATTATGAATTTTATGGATGCCTACGATTTTGATGTGCGCGCCATTAAAAAATCTTGCGTACACATTGTGGATACGGATGGCAAAGTCATTCCTTTTGAAACGATGAATTTATTTTACCGAAACGATGGTTTGAAACTAAAATTGAAAGTAATTCAGGAAGAGATTATTCCTCCTACTAAGCCCATGAACGTTTAGTGCCTACAGCACACCTCCTTCACCCTCTAAACACCAAGCAAATGTCCAACACCTCCAACGATCAATTAAAAGTGTTTGCCCTTTCCAACTTTATTCTGCTGGCTATTTATATCATTGTCACGGTCGTCCTCAGCCAAAGCATTGTCCTAGAAGCTTTAATATTTTATACTCCTTTCTTGTTGATCACAGCAATCCTTGCTTTTGGACTTCGAAAGAACCTTGCCCAAACGGTGGGTTATTCTATTTTATTTGTGCTGATACTTGGACTTATTGGCTTTTCGATTTGTGTCGGTTCTATCAGCATACACTAGATACAACGCCTTATTCTTACCCTCAAACTCATTTATTTATGCAAACTACTGGACGCATTGTTGGCATTAACCTACTTATTTTTATTGGGTATACACTTATTATGCATTTGGTTCATAAAAGCGTAGAAGATGCCGCTTTTATCGGGGCGTTTATTGCCTATGGACATGCAGGAGGCCTGCTGCTTACGGGCGCTATAATTGTGGTTGCCAACAAGGGAGAAAACCGCTCTATAGGAGGTGCATTAATACTTTCTGGTCTGTTGCTTTACATCATTGGCTTTTCTACTTGCTTGGGAACGGTTGCTATGGACAACAATGGCCTATCAAACTTTTAACTTCGCTTTGCCTTCCATTTGCTAGCGAACTAGGTAACTCTTTTAAGTATTTCTAGACCTATAAAAATTTGTGAGTCTTCTTTTTTAGTTTAACTTTGTATTACAAAGTACTTTTAAAAAAATGCTGCAATGAAAAATAAACGCCTATTTGTTATATTTGCTGCTATTGCTCTTATTCTGTTTGTTCCGCTGCTCGGTATGCGTTTTAGTAATTCCGTGGCGTGGACCGCAACCGATTTTGTGGTGATGGGAATGCTGTTGTTGGGAACAGGGTTGCTGTGTGAGTTAATTTTGAGAACAAGCAAGCCGTTGCCCATGCGCCTCTTTTGCTGTGGAGTGGTATTGCTGTTGTTTGCTCTAATTTGGGCAGAAATGGCAGTTGGAGTTTTCGGTACTCTGCTGGCAAAGCGTTAGTTTTGTTTATAATATAACTTTATGTTTCTGCTTTTTTAGGGGTGTTTTTATAGAAATAAAGGACAAATAAGAATAAAATTTGCTGCTTCTTCAATAATTTCGGTAGACTTTTTTACTACTAAACAGTTTTGCTATGTCCACTTCGTATACACTTCGGTTTTTAAAATATTTCCTTGTTGCTGTTGTACTATTTTTCATAAAGATGCAGCCGCTACTAGCGCAGATAGACAGCAGTTGGCGCAAAGTACCTGATTTGACGCTTATGGGCTTTGTAGATGCGTTTTATGTCTACGATTTTGATCGGCCAACAGGAGCGTTCAGACAGGCGTTTTTATACAACCACAACCGCCACAATGAATTTAATGTCAATTTGGGCTTGTTACACCTTGCTTTGAATCATTCCAAATACCGCGCACGACTTGGCTTGCAAGCAGGCACCTACGCCAACGATAATTATGCCGCTGAACCCGATTTGCTCAAAACGATTTTTGAGGCCAATGTTGGCATGGCTCTTAATAAAAAGAACAGTTTGTGGCTAGACGCAGGGGTATTGCCCTCGCACATCGGTTTCGAAAGTGCGCTTTCTGTGGATAATTTAACTTTGACACGCTCCTTGTCTGCCGAAAATTCGCCCTATTTTCTCACGGGTACACAGCTTTCTTTTCGAGCCTCTGAGCAGTTGTATTTAGCGGCTTTGGTGGTCAATGGATGGCAGCGTATACAGCGCCTAGCGGGCAACAGTCTTCCTTCTTTTGGTACTCAAATCGCCTATACACCCAGCGATAAAACCCTTATCAACTGGAGTACTTTTATCGGTACCGACGATCCAGATAGTACTCGACGCATGCGCTATTTTAGCAATTTCTACCTACAGTCCAAGCGGTTTTCTAAACTGACAGTCATTGTAGGTATAGATGCAGGCGTTCAGCAAGTTAGCAAAGGTAGTGACAAATACCACTTATGGGGATCTCCTACCATTATTGCACAATATGCCTTTAATACGCGCTGGAAAGTCGCGTTGCGCCTAGAATCCTACTACGACCCCGATGGCGTTGTTGTTCAATTAAATATGCCCAACCACATCATTACCTCTGGCACTTCGATCAACATAGACTACAGCCCTACCCCTTTTCTACAAGCGCGCCTTGAGAGCCGTTGGCTCTTTGGTGAGGTGGATAAGGCGGTTTTTAATAATTTTACGGTAGCCCTTTCACTAGCAGCTAAATTTTCTACACCTATCGCCAATGAAGTAGACAAAATTTAAGACAAACAACGTTTCACTCTAACCCACGATCTTAATTCCAATAAAAAATTAATAAA
>CAYUZF010000113.1:16263-16512 GCA_964449615.1 uncultured Aureispira sp. | reverse complement strand
TTACAGGCAGATTCTATTCCAGTAGTCCCTGTGTTCACGGCGCAACAAATTGGCTTGATCAACGACGGGACTACCCCCAACGATTCTATTTTAACTGCCTTTTTTGGAAGTCTATTTACGCCAGGAGGAGTGGTAGAATTTGGGGCTGGAAGCTATAAATTCACCCAGCGCATCAACTTGCCCGATCAAACGGTTTTGAAAGGGCAAGGCGCCGACAGCACTACTTTGATTTTTGATTTGGGGGGCAAT
>CAYUZF010000113.1:16044-16253 GCA_964449615.1 uncultured Aureispira sp. | reverse complement strand
CACAGTATTGTAATACAGGGTAATCGAGATTCAGACAGCAGCGTTTTGTTGTTGCCTGCGGCCAAAGGCGACCGTGTATTGACGCTTTGGGACAGCACAGCGGTAGAAGCAGGGGACTGGATACAGTTGCAGCAAAACGACCAAGATTGGGTGACGTCTAGTTGGGCGGAATTGAGAACAGGGCAAATTGTAGAAATAGACAGCGTACA
>CAYUZF010000113.1:376-16034 GCA_964449615.1 uncultured Aureispira sp. | reverse complement strand
AAGGTCGGCAAGTCTGGTTGCGTTCACCGCTGCGGATGGCCTACGATACGGCACGCGTTGCTGCTGTACGCCAGCTCAACCCGCAACAATATTCAGGGGTAGAATGCCTAAAAATAATGCGTTTGGACGATACAGCGCCGCAGCAGAGCAGCAACATCCTTATGAAACATGCGGTCAACAGTTGGGTCAAGGGCATAGAATCGGAAAATTGTACTTTTGCGCATGTAGAAGTAGAGTTTTCGGCGAATATTTATGTAGCGCAGTCCTACTTTCATCATGGGTTTAGTTATGGTGGCAATGGACGGGCTTACGGTGTGGTGTTTCAATTGGCTGCCAGTGCGTGTTTGGTGGAGAACAATATTTTTGAACACTTGCGGCACAGTGTATTGCTGCAAGCGGGGTGCAATGGCAATGTAGTAGCGTACAATTACTCCTTTGATCCATATTGGAGCAGCACGCCCAACAACAGCGCGGGGGACATGGTGCTGCACGGTAATTATGCCTATGCCAACCTTTTTGAGCAGAATATTTGTCAGAACATTGTGATTGACAACTCACACGGCCCCAACGGCCCGCACAATACCTTTTTTAGAAATCGAGCCGAGTTGTTTGGGATTTTCTTTAGCGCCGCTAATTCGCCCAGCCAGAATTTAGTAGCCAACGAGGTTACCAATACCACTATGCCGTATAGTTGGGTCAATTATACCATTCAGGTACAAGACCACCTTTTACACGGCAACAACGACAAAGGAACGATCAAACCAGCCAACACCGCAACGGTTCCCGAAAGGAGCTACGCCTACAACCAGCGCCCTATTTTTGTGCCACCCAGCCAATGGGGAAACATAGGCAGCCCCAACACGCCCAATGCCAGTAGCATTCTCGCGCAAGATCGCTGGCAAAACGGCACTGTATTTCAAGGCACATGTGGCAGCAATCCGTTTACTGCCCTCAAACCTGTACCAGCGGCAGCAGTTTGGACAATTTGCCCCAATCCAGCAGCGCATCGACTTTGGATAGAAGGCGAGCAGGTTATTGAGAGGGTGTTTGTGTACAATGCTTTGGGGCAATTAATGCTTCAGGAAGCAGGGCAGGGCAATACAGCTAAATTGCAGGTGGGCGATTGGCAGACGGGATGGTACGTAGTTGTTATAAAAAATAAAAAAGGAAAATTGAGTCGTCAAAAAATTATAATTCAACGGTAATTCAACCTTTAAACTGTAACTTTACCGCAATTCTGACGTACAACAACAACCATTCTAAACAAAAGGAAGGGTTTTTCTCTTTATTTGGAACAAGCTGTTATCAATTCTGAAAAACAACAACAATGAGCAATTTATACGTACCCAACGAAATTTTACGCATTTTTAAAGAATATTATCCAGAGGTTTCTTTGAGCGATGTAGAGTGGGGGTGGGAAGTACCTGCTAAGATTTATGAAGCTTCTTTTGACAATGGAGAAGTTGATTTTGAAGTAGAAATTACGATTACGGGGCATTTGCTGTTGACCGAAATGTCTATGGATGTAGAGGATTTGCCCCAGCACATCAGCGATTCGGTAAAAGCGCATTTTGAAGGACATAGTATTGAAGAAGTAGCTATGGTACAGTACAGCAATGGCGATATTTCTTATGAAATAGACTTGCAAGCTGCCGAAACTGGCGAAGAGTTCGAAGCGCATTTTAGAGAAGATGGCGAATTTATTGCAAAAGGCTATGATCTATAAACCAATTGTTATCTAACGCTTACCGCCTCATTCCCTACTCCTAAACAACGAAGTTGTTGCATCAATTTCAAGTTATTTCTATAAAAACCAAGGGGTTTATCTATGAAAATATACACTAGCTTGCTTTTAGGAGCAAGCCTGGCCTTGATGACGTTGTCGGCCTGCAACCAAGAACAATACAACTATTTAGAGCGCAGCAGAAATCGCCAAGAAATTACAGATACAGAAAATCGTTTGGATAAGCTGTATTACATGTTTTTGGGCTTGTTTTCCAATAAAACGCAAGCACGCCAAGAAAGCTCGCCGCTTTATCGCAGTCAAGAGCTCATTGCTGTGCCTATATGGCCCAAACGAGGTGGAGAACGCTGGATTTACATTTGCTGGTTGCAAGAAGGCCGCCCCAACGATTTGCTTTCACAAGAAGTCTGGAATTTCAAAAAACGCGACCGCGAAACGCTGGAAATCGTCATGTACGATCTGCCAAACAAAGACCGTTATACGGGAGATTGGCGCAAAAAGAGCCGCTAAGCAACTTAGATCCTGAAGACCTGCTGTATTACGAAGGCTGCACCGCTACTGTAAAACGCAAGGAAACCAATGAGTTTGTCTTAACAGGCGAAAGTTGTTTTAGAGATTTATCAGATGTAATCAAACATGTAGAAGTACACGGCGTAGCTACTCCTGATTCGGTGGTTTTTTACAACATCATGCTCGATGAGCAACAAGACACCCTGTTTTCTTATGATAAAGGGTTACATTTTGAGCGGCAACCAAAAATTTTCCCAAAATACTTAGAAGAAGATTATTAGAAAAATTGGGTTTAACGCTACTTGGCATAAATGCTCGCCGAGCGTAGCCTAGTAGCGTATGTTAACTAATCTGCCCAAAGCCATGCTTGCGCTGGTTGCGTTGCAGCTCGTGCAAAATAGGCGCGTGCTTGGGCAAGGCCAAATTTGGATCTTCGGCAATAATGGTTTTGGCGATGTCTCTGGCAGCGCGCAGAATATCGCCATCGTCTACAATGCTGGCGAGTTTGAGGTTGAGCACACCCGATTGTTGAGTGCCTTCGATGTTGCCAGGGCCACGCAATTTTAAATCCGCTTCCGAAATTTTAAATCCATCGGTGCTTTCTACCATAATTTGCATACGTGCGCGGCCACCTGCCGAGAGTTTAAAACCCGTCATTAAAATACAATAGGCATCGCCGCCGCCGCGCCCTACCCGCCCGCGCAATTGGTGCAATTGTGCCAAGCCAAAACGCTCTGCGTTTTCAATGACCATAATACTGGCATTGGGAACATTCACCCCCACTTCAATCACAGTCGTCGCCATCAAAATATGCGTTTCGCCCCGTGCAAAGCGCTGCATTTCGGCTTCCTTATCGGCGGGTTTTTGGCGGCCATGCACCACCGAAATTTGATAGTGCGGTTTGGGGAATTCACGTTCCATAGTGGCGTAGCCTTCCATTAAATCCTTTACATCAGCCAACCCATCGTAACTGGATTCTTCAATCAGCGGGTAGACCACATAAACTTGGTGGCCTTTGGCAATTTCCTCCTTCATGCGTCCGAAAGTCCAGAGGCGCTGGCTTTCGTATTTGTGAAAAGTATTGATGGGTTTGCGGCCTGGCGGCATTTCATCAATAACCGAGACGTCTAAGTCCCCGTAGGCCGTCATGGCCAAAGTACGTGGAATAGGGGTGGCGGTCATGACCAGAATATGCGGAGGATTAACAGGGTTTTTGCGCCACATGCGCGCCCGCTGCACCACTCCAAAACGGTGCTGCTCATCCACAATTACAAAACCCAAATTTTTGAACAGCACAGGGTCTTCAATCAAGGCGTGCGTACCGATTAATAAATCCACTTCGCCTTCTTTCAGGCGGGCCAAGACGTCTTTGCGGCGTTTGCCCTTGACGGTTCCCGTCAAGATTTCTATGGTCAGGCCCAGTCCTGCGCCCATTTCTTGCAACGACTGGTAATGCTGCTGCGCCAAAATCTCGGTGGGTGCCATCAGCGCCGATTGAAAGCCATTGTCCAGCGCAATCAACAGACACATAAAGGCCACAATGGTTTTGCCACTTCCCACATCGCCCTGCAACAGGCGGTTCATCTGCCGTCCAGTCGCCAAGTCGGCGCGAATTTGGTTAATTCAAACTTTAAATTATTGGCATAAAACGCCTGAAAATACTGCCCAATTTTAGGAAAAACAAAGCCCCGAATACCGAGTTTCTTTTGCTCTTTGGTATGCAGCATGCGCAATTGCAGGTAGAAAAATTCTTCAAACTTGATGCGCCTTTCGGCAAATTCGCGTTGGCGTTTGTTGCGGGGAAAATGGATACCAATCCAAGCGTTGTAGCGGCTGGGCAGGCGCAGGCTTTCCAGCAGGTAATCGGGGAGCGTTTCTGGAATTTGTTCGCGTTCTGGATGAAGTTTGATAAAAAGGTTGCGCATGAGCAGCAGCATACCTTTGCTATCCAGACGTTTAGCGCGCATTTTTTCCGTGGTGGAGTAAAGCGGTTCCAATGTCGGCGCATTGGCCTTTTTGGCTTCACTGAGCAGTGTCATTTCTGGATGCACCATACTCACATTGCCGTTGTAAATGGTCGGTTTGCCGTAAATGATGTATTCCATGCCCACCTGTAGGTTTTGTACCCAACTCAAACCTTTGAACCAAGTCAACTCCATAAAACCCGTTTCATCCCGAAAAACACCTGTCATACGACGTTTGCGCCCTTCGCCGATGGTTTTAATGCGTCTTAGAATGCCTTTGATTTGCACGTATTCGCCCTCGTTCACTACATCCTTAACTTGGTGGAATTTGGTTTTGTCCACATAGCGATAAGGGTAATGTTGCAGTAATTGGATCACCGAAAAGATACCCAATTCTTTTTTGAGTACGTCTGCTTTGGCGGAGCCAACCCCTTTGAGATATTCGATGGATTTATTGAGCATGAGGATGGTATTGGTAACGATAAGCAGGGCAAGGGTATTGAGCGAAGTCGAAATACCCTTGCTCTACGGCCTACAAAGATACAAAAACGTGCAACGTAAAACAAAAAAGTTTTCTCAGACTAGCCAAGAAAACTTTTGTAATTTTTATTGAGCAAGGAGCGAACTTATTTGTGCGCTTCGTAAAGTTCAGATACTTTATCCCAGTTGATCACGTTGAAGAACGCTTCTACGTAGTCGGGGCGCTTGTTTTGGTATTTGAGGTAGTAGGCGTGTTCCCACACATCCAAGCCCAAAATTGGGTAACCGCCACAACCTACACCAGGCATCAAGGGGTTGTCTTGGTTGGGCGTAGAGCAAACCTCTACTTTGCCGCCGCTGTGTACACACAACCACGCCCATCCCGAACCAAAGCGCGTTTTAGCCGCTTCAGAAAATTTATTCTTAAAGTCGTCGTAAGAACCAAACGCGTCGTTGATCGCATCGGCTAAGGCACCAGAAGGTTGGTCACCGCCGTTTGGAGACATGACTTCCCAGAACAAACTGTGGTTGAAGTGGCCGCCGCCGTTGTTGCGGACGCCTTTGTTGTCCATATCTAGATTCTTGAGTACCTCTTCGATGTCCTTTCCATCGTGATCGGTTCCTTCTACTGCTTTGTTTAACTTATTGACATAACCGTTGTGGTGTTTGTCGTGGTGGATGGTCATTGTTTCTTCGTCAATGTGGGGTGCCAACGCATCTTTTGCGTAGGGCAAATCGGGCAATTTGAAAGCCATAGTTGGATTATTTTTATAGTTGATAAATTATGCTTTTTCAAGGTTGTTAAAACCCTGTAAAACGGTTTCATGCGTAGAACAAGATACAGTAATTTTAGTTCAATAGGTTAACAAAACCGCACTTTTACTGCAACACAGTTTGTTGTTTGCGCCAGCTCGACACCAACAGTACCATACGGTCATAACTTTCGATGCCTTCTTCTACGCCTTGTACTTTCAAAAAAATATCGTACACCGCGGGTTGTAAAAAGGGAATAAAAGGTGGGAAATTGTCCATATTGGCATAAATCGCCTCCATATCGTTGTACATGCCCCTAGAAATGGTAGCTCGTTCAACTTGATAATTTTCCTCCGTCATAAATTCCATCAACGCCCCATACACATAGCGCCAATACATCAGATACCCCGAATAGCGCACGGCGGGGTTGTCTGCCTCCAAACAAGCCATAAAGCCCCAGAAATTACACACCGCTTCGTCGCCAAAGCCGTAACCATGTGCCAACTCATGCGCCATCGTGAAAGGCTTAGAGATAGGATGCAAGCCCCCATCTATATTGCCCTCACCTACAAAGGGAAAATACACTCCAGAGCTGTTGAACCGCAGCAAGGTACCTGGATACAAATAGCGTCCGCGCACCTGCCAACTCGTATCGTAGCCATAGCGCCCCAGTACGCGTTTGAGTGCCCCTCGCATCACAGCTTCCAAATCTTCGGGATAAGCTGCCGCAGTCAAAGCATTGGTGTCGCTGTTGGGCAACTGTGCCCGCGCTTCTATACAGGCTTGTTTGATAAACTGCGCTTCTTGCCAAATACCGTCGTAATGCATCGCTTCTGGAACATCCAACCCCAACTGTTCGTGCATGGGCACCCGCGCATAATTGTATCCCCACAACAACAGAAACCAAAATACCAAACCAAATACAAATGCCACAAACCCCTTTTTATAGCTCCCCACCACAGGCAGCCCTTCTCTCTTACGACGTCGATGATAGCGAAAACGCCCCACTGCCCCAATCAACCACAAACCCAGTCCTAAAAAAAATAAATACACGGTAGGAAAAGGCAACCAACCAAAGAGTGAACCCAACAAACGGTGGAGGTAGGGATAAATTCCCCGCGCATACAAGGCCTCGCACCAACTCGGCTGCCAAGTAAACAGCAGACGAACCGCAATGGCAATGATGCCGAGAATAATCCACGCGCTTTGGCGTTGGCGGCGGCTGGGAAAGAGGTTGGTGTATTGGTTGGCCATGCGTTGGTGTTTGCTTTGTTTGTGAAGAATAGTGCTGGTTGTAATAACGTGGTTTGAGCAGAAAAGGGTTATACAAAAAGCGAAATAAAGAGGGCTTTGAGAGAAGATTAACCAAGAAATGAAAAACGTATATGAACATAGGTTAGTCAATTGGCATCGTTCGAACGCATAAGTTTGGGTGTCCAATATGCCAGTGGGTGGGGGTAGGTATTGAGCGGGTTAACCAGCACAAGCACCAAATAAATGGGGGGAGGGGTTTGTAAAGGGAGATTAAAAAAAAACGTGTGCAGGGGTGTATCGCAATGGCAGCATGTCCCGAACGCATCCAGGAAAGTCCTCAAAAAGTATGCGCCCACCAAGCCCCATAAAAAAAACACCCAACCAGCACGAAGCCAGTCGGGTGCGGCGGGGCCCTTCTTTCTATTACAGCCCCTGTATCGCGATAGGTTTTTAACCCTACATGTGTATTGGTCGGTTGTCCGTCGCGGCGAGTGCTGCCTCTTTTACCGCCTCGGCAAACGTCGGGTGGGCATGGCTCATGCGCGAAATATCTTCGGCAGAAGCGCGGTATTCCATAGCCGTCACCGCTTCTGCAATCAAATCGGCGCAGCGTGCGCCAATCATGTGTACGCCTAACACCTCGTCGGTTTCGGCATGGGCAATAATTTTAACAAAGCCGTCCAAATCGGCGCTGGCTCTAGCGCGACCCAATGCACGGAAGGGGAATTTGCCCACTTTTATGGGAATGCCCGCTTCTTTGAGTTGTTCTTGCGTTTGGCCTACCGCAGCCACTTCGGGCCAGGTATAAACAACACCTGGAATTAAGTTGTAGTTGATGTGCGGGTGTTGTCCCACCATGTATTCAGCTACGTAAATACCTTCTTCCTCGGCTTTGTGGGCGAGCATAGCCCCGCGCACTACATCTCCAATCGCAAAAATGTTTTCCACATTGGTCTGTAAATGCTCGTTGACATTGACACGGCCACGATCGTCGGTTTCAATGCCGACTTTCTCCAAGCCCAAACCAGCTGTATAAGCGTGGCGCCCAATCGCAATCAAGCAATATTCTGCCTCAATTTCTACGGCATCACCTTTCTTGCGAGAAGTCGCTTTGACCTTTACGCCTTTGCCATCCGATTCTACAGAATCTACCCTATGGCTCAAGCGGAAATCAAATTTAAGATGTTTTTTTAAAACTTTACGCATTTCTTTGCCTAAATCTGCGTCCATAGTGGCCAAAACAGCGTCGGCGTACTCTACAACGGTTACTTTGGCCCCCAAACGCGCCCAAATAGAACCCATTTCTAGACCAATAACCCCCGCCCCAATAACAACCACGCTTTTGGGCACTTCTTTTAAGCTCAATGCTTCGGTAGAGGTAATGATGCGTTTTTTATCGTAGTTGAAGGCCGCTGGTGCAATTGGTTTAGAACCTGTTGCAATAATAACTTTGTCCGTTTCGATGGTTGCTACTTCTTTGGACGCATCTTGGCGCTCCACCACTTTGATCGTGTTTTTATCCACAAAACTACCGTGGCCTTCGTAGACGTCAATTTTGTTTTTTTTCATTAAAAAACTAACGCCATCGCAGGTTTGGGATACGACTTGGTCTTTGCGCGCAATCATCTGCGGCATGTCCACTTTTAGATTTTCTAATTGAATGCCGTGGTCGGCAAATGATTTTTCAGCATTGTGATAATGCTCGGAAGAGTCGAGCAGTGCCTTAGATGGGATACAGCCGACATTGAGACAAGTACCGCCTAGGGTACTGTATCGTTCAACGATAGCAGTTTTTAAGCCCAATTGAGCGCAGCGAATCGCTGCTACATACCCGCCAGGGCCTGAACCAATTACGGTAACATCGTATTTCATGTTATGTGTGCTATTTTTAGAAATGGTAAGGATAATTAGAACGCTTGAAGCAGTATTTTGATTCCGCTACTTAAGATTCGTTCTATATAAAGCGCAACGCCCATATAGACAAAAAAGTTCGCCTATTACAAAGCAGTATCATCCACTATGACAGGCTGTACCAATGGTTGTTGGCGGTGCAATAATTTTAGTTTAAATTCCCTAGCTTTTCTTCGGCTGCTGCCAATGGCTAGCAGAATGATAATTAGGAACAACAAACCTATAATAATATAAGGCCACAACAAAGCCGCCTGCAATAAGAATTGTTTAAATTGATTCCAACCCGTTTCCAAATTGCCCGACAAATCGGCAGAAAAAGTTGTTGGAGGAGCCACCACAGGAGCTAGTTCTTCATAAAAAGCAATTGTGAGGGTGCTGGGGCTGGATTGACTGGCCTGTTCGCGTAGATTCAGTACGGTCAACTCGACTTGTTGCGACAATTCAGCGATGTTTTCCCGAATCAACAGTTGATCGCGCACTTCCTCTGTATCTTTTAGCTGACTGCGTAAGTTTTGCAAGCGTTTTTGGTTGACCAACAATTCACTTTTGACGCGCAAATGATCGTTGTTGGTGGGCATTTGCCACAGCTGCTTTTTGCGCAAGACCGCTGCAAAATCTCGAATGCGTTCCAGAGTGGGTTGCATCTTGTCGGCAGGTGCTTGAAGCTGTATGATGCTGCCTTTTTGACGTTGTTGCAGCTGTTCGGTCTGCTCTAAGACCACTAGACCTTGTTCTTGCGCTAGAGCCTGAATTTGATCATAGGTTTCTTGGTGGTCGCGCACGCGCAACAACAAACCACCGTGTTGCGGTGTGGTAGCGATTGGGCTAGGAGCGGGGAGCTCGTTGGAGTCTAAGTTGAACAGCAACTGGGCTGTATTCAATAGATCGGCGGCTTTTTCTGGACTGACGTAAAGCGTTGCTTGCTGCTGCTGTGTTTCTAGCTGTAGACGCTGTTGCCGAAGGGCCTTTTCAAAATTTACTTCCACTTGTCGTTCAACCGCTGCTTGTTCTGCACGTTGCTGTTCTTGTTGGGAAGGTTGGTTGTTTTGACAAGAAGCTAAAAGGAGTGTTGTTACTAATAAAACAAAATAAGGCATCCGTTTTGTGTTGGTGTGTGATCGTTTCGTAATGGTGGAAGTAGGGTATCCGTATCAACTACCTCGACCAGCATTCTTGGGAGCTAAGTACAACAAATCTAAGCAAAAAGTCAGGAAGTTGTTTATTCTTGATCGGCATTTGTAGAGAAAGGGATAGATTCGACAAAGGAGAACGAGCAGTTTATGGGAGGGAAGGCGGATTTGACCCTTAAATAAACCGTATTTCTTCTAAAAATTTATTATTTTTGGCAGTTAGACAATACCACAACTAACCGCATGTCCGTATCAACGGGAGTTAAAACTATTATCTCATTACCAGAACCCCTTCGGAACTGTCCAGAGCGAGGGTTCTACTTGCAGGAAAAAAATCATACATGAGCACTATTATTTCGCTATTGAATCACAAAGGAGGCGTTGGAAAAACAACTTCTGCCATTAATATCGGAGCCGCTTTGGTCAAATATAAAAAGCGCGTGCTACTAGTGGATTTAGATCCACAAGCCAACTTGACCATTTCTTTGGGGATTCCACGCCAAAAAATCAGCATCTACCAAAATATACGTGGGGAAGCCGAGCTAGCGCCCTTTACCGTAAAGCCAGGCATGGACGTCATCAGTTCCAATTTGGATTTGTCAGGTGCAGAAATGGAATTGATCAATGAGGCAGGACGGGAATTTATTTTGCGCGAGTTGTTTGAACCCGTTGCACACGATTACGATTACATCATCATTGACTGTCCGCCTTCTCTGGGCTTGTTGACGCTGAACGCCCTAACGGCGAGTGACTCGGTTATGATTCCCATGCAAGCAGAGTTTTTGGCCATGCAGGGCATCGTAAAGATTAAGCAAGTAACCGACAAGGTGCGCTTTCGCTTGAACAAAAAATTACAAATTGGTGGGGTAATTGCAACGATGTACGACCAGCGCAAGGTGTTGAACCGCGATATTGTGGAAACGATTGAAGGCTTTTTTGGGGATAAGGTATTTAAAACCAGAATTCGCAACAACGTGGCTTTGGCAGAGGCACCTAGCGAAGGCAAAGATATTTTTGACTACAGTCCTTCGAGCAATGGCGCTAAAGATTATTTGGCTTTGGCTAAGGAAATTATTACCAGAATTGAAACGGTTCCCGCTTAAAAACTGTTGCAGCAAGGAAGGTTAAGGAACGAAATATAAAACCATGGGGCGTAAGAACAACAAAAAGAAATCTTTTTCTAACAATTTAGAACTGCTGTTTCAGGAGCGTATGCTGGAGGACAATGCCCAAGATACGCTGTCTATGATCGAAACAACAGACGACACCGATACGCCCAAAAAGAAGGAAGAAAAGACGCCCAAATCCGAAACTAAAAAAACAACCGCCAAGTCCAAAACCACCAAACCCCGTTCTAAATCCAAAACCAAACGCAAATCTTTTTCCAATAACCTAGAGCGCTTTTTCAAAGATAGCTTAGACGGCGTTTTGGACGGCGTTGTAGAAGGAACGGTTACGGACGTGAAGCGCAGCATTGTCAATAAAGGCAACCGCAAGGCCATCGGATTGGATTTGCTGATCCAGCGCACTACCGAGCGCACCAAACAACCCGAAGAACGCCAATCCAATACCAGCACCAAACGGGTGACGGTTGTATTAGACAGCGAAAAGTTGGACGAACTAAAACGCATCGCTAAGGAAGAAAAACGCCGTTTGCACCAAATTATTGGCGATTTGGTGAATGAGTATTTAAGCGAAGCGAACAAGTAGCAAACAACACTCTACTGCTGCAACTGCTCCACAAACCAAGCTTTCCAAGTCAGCACCGATTCGGCCTTTATCGCGGCTAGCAATTCTTTGCGGGCAACCGAGTCGAACGGATTGAGCCGCAACAATTGCTGTAAAAAATAGACGCTGTTTTGGTAGTTTTCTTTGTGGTAACCGACCACTTCTTTGCGGCGCAAATACTGCTGCAAACTGCCCAATAGCGACTCCAATGCCTCCCATTCATCCGTTTCATAATAAATACGCGCCAATAAAAATTTACACGACAGCATTCTCAAAATATCCTTGACCTGAATCGCAGCTAGAAGTGCTTGTGCTTTGGCGTATTGCTGTTGGGCATAGTACCATTTGGCTAGGCACTCCCTGAAAATGGAAGGGTCGTCTGCAGGCGTCAACCGATCTTTGTACTCGTGGATGAAGGTCTCTGTCCAAGCAAAATCTTGGAAGGTCAAGCCCAGACTTACCACGTTGGTATAGGTGAACGGCGTCAGGCAACCTTGTTCCAACAGATAACCGCCTTCTATGCCGCGTTGGTACAATTCATAGGCGGTAGCCAAATAGCTGTTGGTACCTGTATTAAACTGCTTAATCGTATAATTAATGGCCAACAAATACAGCTCGCGCAACTCTTGTGCAGGAAAATAGTGCGCTTTGGTTTGCAGCAGTTGAAGCAATTGATCGAAGTGCGCGGTGGCTTGCGCTTCTGGTTCGGTCATTGCCAAGTAGCAATGATAATAAACCCCAATGGCAGGAATTTTTTGGTAATTCTCTTGTGCAACTTGCTCCAAAACCACGGAGAGCATGCGCGGTTGGTACTCCATTTTAAACACCACCAAACGCGCATACAAACGGCAAGCAAGGCGCAACTTATCTGTAAAATATTGCAGGTCAAACGCATCCGATAGTTCTTGAACATTCAGGGCGGTGCTGCGTTCGGCGCGCTCATCTACGTCAAATTGCCAGCGTTCTAGGTGGTACTGTTGTCGCCAGTATTGCCAATTTTGAAGCTGTCGTTTTTGTTGTCTTTTTTTGCTTTGCGCTAAAGTCTTGTCGAGCAGGCGCGGCAATTGGCGATCCCGCCAAGCTTGCAAACGCAGTTGATCTTGAAGAATCGGTTCGGTTGTCAATGCTAGTTGCAAGACAAATTCCTCCACTGCGGTCCAAAGGTGGTGGATGACCTGCCGCATTTTAGCGTCGTTGTAAGGTGTATTGGGGTAGAGCACAGGCCACAGCAGCTGTTTGGTCGGTACGCGTTTTTGTTGCAACAACACCCAAAGGTAAGCGTACAGATCGCGAACATCTTGGCGGCTGTTGTGCAGGGGCGCTTCCAGCCATTGGCGACAAAGACGGCGCTCTTTGGCCGAAAAACTAGGCAAGACGAGAAGTAAGGGATTATTTTTCAAACCAAAATGAATTTTTGAACAACAAAAAATAGAATTTAGAAAAGATAAAGTTTTGACTGTTAGTCTTTATTATAAAAAAATAAACAAAAAAAGAGCAACAAAAGTCCAAAAATGTACTTGAATGTTACTTGGTTTATACCGATGTTTGTAGCGTATTAATGGTGTCTATACAAATCTTAAGGTTGGTACAACCCGTCCACAATTATAAAAACGAAAAATCATGTTTACTTCCTCTTCCTATAAAATCCTATTGTTATTGCTAGTTTGGTCGTTGGCGCTCAACGCGCAGCAATGGGAACGCAGTATTCAAGCGCCTCCTGTATCGGTAAATATACAAACTCCACTGGTCGGAAAAGATGCCCAAGCTACTTCTGACGGTGGCTATTTAATGGTCGGCTTAGAGCAGCAGCCCGTCGCCATACATGTGGAATACCCAGTTCTAACAAAAGTAGACGGACAGGGGTTTGTGCAGTGGCAACGGCGCTATTTTACGGGCAATAATTCATCCAATCATTTTTGGAAAATTAGTTTGGCCGTTGGGGCAGGGGATACGGCTGTTGTAGCAGGTATTCAGCAAAACCGCGTACTAGCCATGCGCCTGACCCCTCAGGGCGATACCCTTTGGCAGCGGCACTATTTAGTGAATTCTCCTTGTACGCTAGAAGAATTGACTTTGTTGTCCATGCCCAATGGGGGAAGTTTATTGGCCGTAGCAACGGGCTGTGCTGGAATAGGGGGCGCAGCTCCTCAAACAGAACTGTTGCATATAGACTCAGCGGGCAATTTGACCAAGCAAGACAGTTTGATTGGATTTCATGCCAACGATGTCAAAGCAACGTTTGACGGGGGCTACATCTGTGCGGGGTACTACAGAGGTTCGCTAACCAGTATTTCCGCCATTGAAAAAGTTGATGCGCAAGCCAATGTTGAGTGGATTCGAACTATGAACAGCATTCCTACTACTAACTGTCGCAGTGTGGTACAGGCCTTAGACAGCGGGTATGTGGTTGCTGCCGAATTGCAGGGTTTTATAGGAACTACACCACGCGTATTTAAACTAGATGCCGCAGGGCAAAACATCGTTTGGGATATGGATACGCTGTACGCTACCGTAGACATTGGTTTCAGGGGCGAGAGTGCATATTTGGTGCGGACGACTGCGGGGGATTATATTTATGGGTGTAATCTGGAGGATGCGCGCGTTGGTACTTCTGCTACTGTTAATAAGGGCGCTGTTGCAAAAATAAAAGCAGATGGTAGCTTGGCCAGTTATTTTTTGGTGCAGCTGGGGCAACACCCAAACACCAGAATCAGCCGCGTGCGGGCGCTGGACAACGGGCAATATCTAGCCGTTGGAGATTTGAACAATAGCACAGCCTATTTAGCTAAGTTCGGACAAGTGGGAGCAAGCCACCAACTCAACGGCCAACTTTATGTAGATGGCAATGCCAATTGTACGTATGAACAGCAAGAGTTGTTGCTAAAAAATTGGATGGTTAAAGTAACCGCCGCCTCCACCCAGCAAGTCTATTATGCTACGACGGATTATTGGGGGAATTACCAATTGACCTTGCCCGTAGGACAATACATAGTAGAGGCCATTGCACCCAACTCGGTATGGACGGCTTGTACCAACAACATCGCTTTGACGGCTACGGCCAACAGTTACAGCCGTTTGGACATAGGTTTTACCACCAACTACAGTTGTCCATTGCTTACGGTAGATGTTTCTACGCCTACACTGGCGCCCTGCGATACCATGACGTATACCATTCACTATTGCAACAACGGCAGCGATTCGGCAATTGCGCCTATTATTACGTTGAAGTTGGATACATTGATGACGTTGCTGGGCGGGCAGGTTCCTTATACGGTATTGCCCACAGCAGGGATGTACGAATTTCGTCCCCAAGATCTAGCGCCCAACAGCTGCCACTACTTTACAATAGAGGTAGCACTAAGTTGCCTGGCGTCTAACGCCAATTGGTTTTGCGCACAAGTAGATATTGAACCCGATACGCTTTGTGGAGGTACATTTTTGGCTTGGGATGGCTCTAATATAGAAGTAGAAGGCGTGTGTACAGGGGACTCTATTGTTTACTGGTTGCGCAACCGTGGGCAGGGAGCAATGAGCAGCAGCCGCAATTATTTTATAACAGAAGATCACATCATGTTGCGCACTGGTAATTTTCAACTACCAGCAGGCGATAGCCTAAGAATAGTGGTTCCGACCAGCAACACAGCTACCATTTACAGAATACAAGCCCAGCAACATCCACAACACCCTTACCGTCAAGCTACGGCGGCAGGATTGGTAAACTGTTTGATCCCCACGGGGCTCAGCAGCAATTCTGGGATTGCACTCTACCCAGAGGACGATGCTTCGCCCAGTCGTTCTATTGATTGCCAACCTGCCCAAAACAACAACAACAACAAGCAAGCTTCGCCCATAGGGTACTCTACACCTCATTTTATTGAGCCTGGAGTAGATTTGGAATACCAACTGCGCGTTCAAAACAAGGATAGTTTTTCTCTTTACCAAATAACCTTTATAGATACGTTGTCCGATGAGTTGAACATCAGCAGTTTAGTAATGGGAGCCAGCAGCCACCCCTATACTTGGAGCTTGTCGGGAACGGGTATTTTGACCGTCAACTTAACGGGGCAAGTGGCGCCTTCGGATTGGGCTTTTGTGAAATTTAGAATTGCACAGAAAGACAGCCTGCCCAACGGAACGTTGATTTACAACAGCGCTTCTATTTCCTTAAACGGTCGCCAATTAAA